>QMQV01000269.1 GCA_003649085.1 Thermoproteota archaeon | reverse complement strand
GGGCAGCAGGAACAGCTCTTATAGCCAGTTCAAAAAGGTCAGCTCGTGCCAAGGCGAAGCCGAAGTATCCTAAAGGCCCTGTGCGGATTGCTGTGGTGAGCTTTCTCACAGGAGCAGCGGCTGCTCCTTTTGGTATTCCCGGCAACAACACCTTTAAAATGCTTGCAGAAATTACCAACAAAAAGGGAGGGATACTTGGGCGCGTAATAGAGATTTTGGCTTATGATGAAGCAGGAGGGGTGGATTCGCAAGTTAAACTGTGTAGAAAGTTGATCCTCGATGAAAAAGTGGATGTTATCCTCGGTTACATTTCGTCCGCTGATTGCAAGGCCGTATTGCCACTTTCGGACGAGCTCGGAGGATTGATTATAGCTTATGACTGTGGGACCCATGTATTGATGGAAGGAAATAAAACTCCCTTTAAGGTCCCCAAGTATCAACTCGGTTTCAGAAGCAAGGCTCATCTCGGGATTGATAATATTGGGCTAGCTTTGTTCATCAAGAAATATATGCCCAATATCAAGACCATTGCCGGAATCAATCAGGACTATGCATGGGGAAGGGATAGTTGGCGCGTCTTTGAAGCTGCAATGAAGAAGCTGATGCCCCATGTAAAGGTAGTGGGTACATGGTGGCCGCCCCTCTTTACTACCGACTATACAGCCCATATTAGTGCCTTACTCGGGGCCAAGCCCGATATCGTCCATACATCATTCTGGGGAGGTGATACTGTAACTTTCACGAAGCAGGCCATGGCGATGGGATTGTTCGAAAAGACTACTGTAGCTTATTCTCGAGGGGAGCCATATCCTCAAGAAATAGGCAAAGATTTTCCTGAAAATCAGATAATTTGTTGTGCAGGTACACATTATTTCCTATACCCACCTCATGACAAGTGGCCCCTGAATAAATGGTTTGTTAGCGAATATTACAAACGATATGACAAATATCCTACGTATCCGTGCTATCACGCCTATCAAGCCTTCTTTACCTACAAAACCGCCGTAGAGAAGGCTGCTGCTCTCGTAGGTCGCTGGCCGACGTTAGAGGAAATAAGCAAAGCAGCTGTTGGCCTCTCCATCGAAACGCCGTCAGGGCACCTGATGATTCGGGAAGATCATAATGGTATTGAGGATGTTCTTGTGGGCTTTACGAAGCGTGTGTCAGGGCACAAGTTTCCGATCCTCGATCCTGAGCGCATGGAGGTCTTCCCTGCGCATCAAGTGAACGCACCGGTGGGTGTGCGTACGCTGGACTGGATCAAGGGGTGGAAGGTTTAAGTTCAGGATAAAAGAACCAAAATAATAAAGGGTGGAGGAGTAAATCCCCTCCACCCACCCAGGATTTTAGTGATGTGGGCAGTGTACATTTTAAATGGGCTTTATTTTGCAGCTCTTATCTTTTTAATTTCGATAGGCCTTAACATAATCTTGGGAGTCATGGGCATTCTAAACCTTGCGCATGGCTCCCTATACGCCATCGGAGCGTTCACCGCTGCCTCCTTAATATCGGCGCTTGGTCAGGGAGTTCCCCTGTCATTTACCTTATTCTCTTTATTAGGAGGTGCTTTAGTCGCTGCTGCTTTTGGAGTCGCATTGGAGATATTTTTGATAAGGCCAATGTATGAACGGCAGCTTGAATATCAGCTTCTTATAACGTTCGGAGCGCTAATGTTATTGGAAGATGTCATGAAGATGATTTGGGGGGGGGAGGCACATTATGCTTCCCGTCCCCTTGACGCGATGGGGAAAATATCTATCTTGGGCAATCCATATCCTGCTTATTTTCTATTTGTAATGGCAGCAACACTGATAGTGGGAACACTGGTTTATCTGTTCATGTACAGAACCAAGATAGGAACTATGCTGAGAGCCATCGCTCTTGATAGGGAGATGGCCACCGCTCTCGGACTCAAAGTGAGAAGCTTGGGACTGTTCGCCTTTGTCCTTGGAGCGGCATTGGCAGGGCTTGCTGGAGCCCTTGTAGTTCCAACGACACCGGCCCTCCTCGGATTTGGTATGGAACCTCTAATTTTGGCCTTTATAGTCGTAGTAATAGGCGGACTTGGTAGTTTGGAAGGTGCTTTAATTGGTGCTTTGATCGTGGGACTGACGCGGTCAATAGGGGTAGTTTTCTTTCCCGAAATTGAGTTAGCCCTCCTATTTTTAATCGCCGCCATAATTTTGGTCGCGAGGCCGCAGGGCTTATTTGGAAAAGCAGAACGAGGATGAGAATTAAACAACCCAAAACGATAATATATGTTTTTGCCTTCGTCATCCTTTTGCTTTTGCCAAAGTTCCTTTCGACCTTCAATCTAATTTTATTTGAATATGCTTTGGTTTTTTCCATTGTAGCCCTCGGATTTAACCTCCTTTTTGGCTATACGGGATTGCTCTCTTTCGGTCATGGGGCTTACTTTGCTGCGGGGGCATATACGGTGGCCATGCTTAACAAATACCTACCATCAATTTACTCCCTTGAGATTCTGTTAATCGGGGCC
>QMQV01000268.1 GCA_003649085.1 Thermoproteota archaeon | reverse complement strand
GCTGTCAAAATAAAGGAGGGTTCTTTCATAATCCCTCCCTCAATTCAAACTAACTTAGAAGCCAGAAAAGTTTTCGAGGAATTAGTGTCTCAATCAATAAAGGCTTATAATAAGCTAATAGAGCTAGGTATCCCCATAGAAGATGCTAGGTTCGTAATTCCCCAAGCTATTGAAACCAAAATAGTTGTAACTATGAATGCCCGCGAGTTGTTACATTTCTTCGGATTAAGACTTTGTAGAAAAGCTCAGTGGGAAATTAGACAACTTGCTGAGAAAATGCTAGAATCTCTTATTAAGATTGCACCTAATGTCTTCAAATATGCTGGTCCTCGTTGTTGGGATTATGGTTACTGCCCAGAAGGCGATGAGCAGTGCTTTAGAGAGATGATTAAAAGAAAGAAATCCTAAAATTCCCTTATGATGATTTCCCCAGTAAAAACTAATTATAGAGCTTCTTCTTTTCTTGTTTATCTTCTTTACTTCTGTTGCTTATGTGATCTCTATTTGTGATGGATCGAATCCTAGTCTTTTAAGGAGTTCTGGTATTCTATCCCTTTGATCTCCCTGTAGTATTATTTTACCCTCCTTAACACTACCTCCACAAGCACACCAAGTCTTAAGTTTCTTAGCTATCTCAGAAAGTTCTTTATGGTCTCCATTAATTCCTTCAATTATTGTAGTTGGCTTATTATACCTTCTTAACTCAAGACGAACTTTGATTCTTTCTGTTTCTCGTCTAATCGTTCCACAAACACAGAGCTCTTTTGGTAATCCACAGATTGGACAGATTACTTCCATCCTTTAGCTAAATCACCCCTGAATGAGGTTAACGCCTCAGTATTAGAACTCTCTCGAAGAAATATTAAGCTTTCCATGTTAGTCATCATACTGAAACCATACTCATACGAGGTTTCTAATACCAACCAGAAGAATTAATTGTACTTCTTCGTAACAGAAACATCAACACACACTTGTAATTCTCTTGTTTTAACTTCTCTGACCCTTCTAGTCGATATACTGTTAATAGTAACTCCTAACTTCTCCAATTTTCTTTTTACGATTTGAGAAGCCTTTTTTAAGGCCTCAACTTCCCGTTTCTCATACAGTACGTGAATGTAAACATGAACTACTCCCTCCCTCTTTAAGCCTGATAAAGCAGAATCTAAGCTATCAAGAGCTATTTCTGGCAAGGGCATCAATACTCTATCAGCAACTCCCACTAGTTCTTTCTTAAGAATCTCTCTGGCGTCCCCAAGAATTACCTTTATTCTGTCATCGACCTTATTCAGCTTGCAGTTTTCTACGTGTAATTTTACAGCAATAGGATTGAGATCTATACTGTAAATAAACACGTTTGGTTTCTTCTTAGCTATTATTATCGAATATGGCCCAACTCCAGCGAACATGTTAATAATGGTCTCTCCATCTTTAACTAGACTAGCAATTCTCAGTCTCTCAGTTGATAATCTCGGAGAGAAATAGACTTTATCAACGTCTACTAAAAATCTACAACCATGCTCTTTATAGACGGTTAGTGTTCTCTTTTTACCAGCCAACCATTCCAATTTCCTAATCCTATAAATCCCAGATACCTCAGAGGCTTGTCTAAACACTACTCTCACATTTTTTAGTTCCTTTAAAAGCTCTTCAGCTATTCTCTGTTTGTAATCTAATAACTCATTAGGAATTTTTATTATTGCAATGTCTCCAATTACGTCAAAGCTCTTAATCGGCTTTACTTGCCCTTTAATTCCTATCTTCTCAGCTATTCTGTCCATTAACCTTTTAGCACACATTACCCCGGTATCCTTAAGTCTTACTTCTCCTTAGAAATGCTCTTTATGCAGTATGCAAAAACCTTAGGTGGAATTGCTCCTTCAAAATCTAATTTATCATCTAAGATTGTTTTAGGAACGGTTCTCACATTGTATTCCTCAGCAATTCCTTGGAACTCCCCTACATCATACACATCCACATCTATCTTATTATTCAGAATAGCAAATGTATACGCCCAATGTGTCATAATAGGGGAGTAAGGACAAGTCACTGTCACAAATATCTTAACCTTGACCGGTTTTTCAATATTTTCTATGATCTTCTTAACTTCTTCTCCGACTTCCATTTCCTCTGAAGATATCATGGCAAGAACGTCTAGAAAAACAGGAAACTCGTACCCTCCAGGAAATCCGTAAAATCTGAAGTATTTCTCTTCACATACTGCTACTAAACATGGTGCAAAGTTTATGTTAAATTTCTTTTCCAGTTCTCCATTTGGGTCGAATTCTCTTTCCTTCACTTTTATCTTATTAGAGAGTTTTTCTAGCTCTGAAAGTATCACTCGAGCCATCTCATTCAAACCTTCTCTCTCTTTCGTCCAAAAGGAGTATATTGTAACATCTCTGGATATCTTGTCAAGAAAATTCTTTTTTATAACTTCTTTCTCTTCCTTGGAGAACTTAAACACAATCTCCTCCTCTCTTGCATTTATCTTTCTCTTGAGCTTTTATATACCTTTCG
>QMQV01000267.1 GCA_003649085.1 Thermoproteota archaeon | reverse complement strand
TTCTTTTTCCAACATCGCATAGATGCAGCGCTCTATCCCGCCGCTCGGCGAGCAGTGGAGAATGTACGGATATTTTTTGCTTCCGTCGGAATCGGTGTAGGTTATGCCGTACCTCTTTGCGTTTTCGTGGTCTATCTGCACGGTTGAAAGTGCGCTCGCCTTGTCGAGAGCATCGACGAAGTTGAACTCGAATTTGGGGTCGAAGTACGCGTACCTGAAGTTCCACATCTCTATGAGCACGGGTTTTCCGAGCTTTTTAACGAGTTCGATAACGAATTCCCTGTTGTGCTCCCAGAACTCTTCGGTAAACCTTATCGCGGTTTCGTAATCTTCCGGCGAGAAACCTATATCTTTAAGGCAGCGCATGCAGAGCTCGAATTGGTTCTTAAATTCCTCTTTAGCCTGCTCCATGTCTTTGCATAGGGTATGCATGTCAGGCATGGTAAATGCCCTGAGTCTGCGCAGACCCACGAGTTCTCCTGATTTCTCGAGCCTGAAGGAGTATCTGGTGAGCTCGTACATTCTCAAGGGCAGGTCCTTGTAGGAGATTACCATATCGTGCTTCATCAGGAACTGACCGAAGCACGCGGCGAACCTTAAAAAGAATTTCCTTTTCGCGCTTTCAACGATGTACTGTCTTGCCGGGAAGCGGTGGAGATAATCCTTCAGCGCAGGGTGATTATAGTCGTACATCACGGGCGTTTCCACCTCCATCGCACCGTAATCGATTACCCTTTCGGTTACCCAGCGCTCAAGCAGGTTTTTTATCAACCTACCCTTCGGATACCATCTCAGATTACCCGGGTCGCTTCCAGGCTCGTAGTCGGCGAGTTCCAACCTTTTCATCAGCTTCACGTGGGGCGGCTCCACATCGACGGCTCGGGATTTCTTCATCTCGTAACGCGCGAACTTTTCCAGATTCGGATAGCGCGAAAAATCGAAACCCCTTATTTCATCACCCTCCATCGCTATCTCATTCAACCCCCCTTCCGGAGTTAGTATGTACCATTTCGACGCGATTTTTTCTTCGTCTCTCAGCGATTTGGATAGCTCCTCGACATCCTTCGCTCTTATTACCTTTCCCTGCTCCGCGAGCGGATGACCCTTTATCCTTACCGAGAACCTCTTGTTCCAGCCGAACGGCGCGCGGTGAACCTCGATGCCCAAAGACTTCGCGTAATTCTCCATCGCTTTTATAACGTCGAGCGCGTACGCCGGCGGCGCGAGTTCGCCGCTCAAATGGGCGTAGGGATAGATGAGAATTCTGCCCGCTTTCAGGTTATCGAGCGAGGATTTAATCTCTTCGACCGCGTGCTTTGCCACCGATTCATTATCCCCCTTCTCCACAGCAACGAACAGCACGACGACATCTTCCAATCGCGTTGGCTTTCTCTCGCACTCCTCCGCTTCCTTTATCTCCTTCTCCAGAGGTTCGTACTCTATGAAATCGCAGTGGAGTTGCAAAATCCTCATACTCTTCAAAAATAGTTTGAACGCAAAGGATAAAATATTTTTCCGCCAAGCGAGGTTATGGTTTGCGTCTACATAGAAACCTACGGCTGCGCGAACAACGTTGCGGAATCGCAGATTATAGCAGGACTGCTCGAAAGAGCGGGTATAGAGCTCGTGAAAAGTCCGGAGCACGCGGATGTGATCGTGGTGAACACGTGCGACGTGAAGCTCGCAACGAGGAACAGAATGCTGGAAAGACTTCGCTTTCTTTCGGAGCGTTTCGGAGAGGAAAAACTTGTTATCGCCGGATGCATGCCGGAAATAGAACCTTCGCTGCTTCGCGAGCTATTCCCGCGCGCGAGCATGGTATCTACGAACCACATAGACGAAATGGTTAAGGCGGTAGGGGAAATTTTAAAGGGCGGGCGCGTTGAGCTAATAGGAAGGAAACCGCTGGAAAAGGTGTGCATGCCCAAGATAAGGGATAATCCCGTAAGAAACATAATACCCATTTGCTCTGGTTGCAACGGCGCGTGCGCGTTTTGCGCGACGAAGCTCGCGAAGGGTAACGTGTTCTCGTTTTCGGAGGAGAAAATCCTTAAGGAGATGCTCGCGAGCAGGGATGCCGGAGTAAAGGAGTTTTATCTCACCGGCCAGGACGTTTCGTGCTACGGCTTGGATTACTGCGAGGAAAGCAGGCTGCCAGAGCTCCTGCAAAAAATTCTCGCATGCGTAAAGGGGAAGTACTTTATTCGGTTGGGTATGATGAACCCGAAAAATGTTTTGAAAATTTCCAACCGCCTGCTCAGGATATACAGAGACGAACGCGTGTTCAAGTTTCTTCACGTTCCTGTGCAGAGCGGGAGCAACAGGATTCTGAGGAGGATGAACAGAGGTTATACAGTTGAAGAATTCGCGGATTTGGTGAGGAAGTTCCGAAGGCACTTTCCAGAAATGACGGTGTGGAGCGATATCATCGTCGGCTTTCCCGGAGAAACCGAGAAGGACTTCGAAAAAAGCGTGGAGCTCGTTAAGGAGCTGAAATTCGACTACGTGAACGTTTCAAGATTTTCCCCGCAC
>QMQV01000266.1 GCA_003649085.1 Thermoproteota archaeon | reverse complement strand
ATGGCGTGGTAAGCCACAACATCAGCTATTAACTTGACTTTGAAGCCCATGGAGCTCAAAGCCTTAGCTGTTTCAACGCCTTCAAGCAAGGGCCTAGACTCCGTTACGACAACTAGCCTATCGTTACTTCCAAGCTTTTTAAAGAACTCTAAAACTGTTGAGCTTAAGCTATGCGTTAAAAATCGCTTGTATCGTGAAAGCTCGTTGACGGCGTTCTCAGCTACCTTAAGCTTAGCTTGTTCAATATCGTTTCTCAGCTTAAGAAGCTCGTCGAGAACCTTTTGCTTATCAGCTTTCAATGACAGTTGCTCCTCAAGCACTTTATAAGAGGCTTTGGCAGCATTGGCGATAGCTATCACGCTAGGCCTACATGAGGAAAGCCTCTCTAACAAGAGCTTAGCTTCACGTTTAAGCTTCTCAGCACTCCACAGCTCCTCAGCTAAGGCTATGAAAGCTTCAACAGCTTTAATCGATAGCCAGGTAGCTCCATGCTGTTTATCGCTTTTAATTAGCTCAACGAGGTCTAAGTAGCGCATGGAAAAATACCAAGCCTACTTTAAGCCAACAGCCTCTCTAATAGCTGCTCTTGCCAAAATCCTGGTCGAGTCCAAGATGGGTAGAGGCGAATACTCTTCAGCTACTATCAATGGCAGCTCCGTACACCCTAAGACGACGGCATCGCAGCCCATTTCCTTAAATTTCTCGATAACTTCACACAGGTATTTACGCGATCCTTGGCGGATAACGCCATAGACAAGCTCGTTAAAAATCACCTCGTTTACCCTAGCCCTATCTTCAGGTACGGGAATCTCATATTTGATGCCCAGCGCCTTCAACTTATCAGGATAAACATCAGATTCCATTAGGAAACGAGTCCCTAAAATGCCAAGATGCTTAAAGCCTCTGCGCACAGCTTCCTTAGCTACCTCCTCAGCTATGTGAAGCCAAGGTATAGGAGACTCCTTAATTACCAAGTCGAAAGCTCGGTGTATAGTGTTATCTGGGCATATAGCGAAGTCAGCTCCAATCGAGGCCAGCTTCTTAGCTGAAGCTACCATAAGCTCAGCTACGCCACTCCAATCATCAGCTTCAATGCGCTTAACATACTCGTTAAAAGGGAAGGTGTGCATGGAAACTTCTGGATGTGCATACCTCTCGCCCATTAACTTCTCAGCTTCAATACATATCGTGCGATAACATAAGGCAGCTCCTTCAGCGCTACAAGCTACAATCCCGATGTGCTTCATAAAATCGCCTCTTAGCTAAATTAAAAGTATTCGGGATAGCGAAGCCTTTAAGGTTGAGCAGAAGCCTTCTCCGCGGGAAAGCATATATCCCACTTATATGTGTACCTAAAAATGTGGGATAACTTGGAGGTCGTAATAAGGGATAAGGGAAGAATAACGTTGCCTATTGAAGTTAGGGAAGCGTTGGCTTTACGTGAAGGAGATAAGCTTGAGCTTACAGTTGAAAAAGGCGCAATCATCTTAAAGCCAAAACATGCTCTTAGGGTAAGAGACCTAAAAGGGGTTCTCGGCACCTTTGAAGTTGACATAAAGGAAGTTGAGGAAGCTGCTGGAAAGGTGTAAGCATATTGAGATTCGTTGACTCAAACATCTTCGCATATCACATGGCAAACGACCCGAGATATGGTGAGAAAGCTTCTAAGATACTTGAGAGAATAGAAGAAGGCGAGTTGACAGCTACTTCAACCTTCGTAATAACACAGGTTTGTAGCTATCTACGCTGGAGAGGCAAGTCGGAAGTTATCTCAAAGTTCCTCATATTACTAAAGTCGTTGCCGAGCCTCGTAAAGATAGAGACGATGTTTCAAGACTTTATTCAAGCTATAGAAATCTGCGAGAAAATTGGCTGGGATGTCTGGGATGACACTGTAATAGCTGCTCAGATGATGAGGCTTAAGATCAGTGAGATATATTCAAATGATGCAGACTTTGATAGGATACCAGGCATTAAGAGGATATTTTAAAGGTACTCTTTGTGTCCATTTTAGATTTCTCAAGAAAGTCGGCAACAATGTCGACAACTCTTCTGGCAGCAAAGCCATCGCCAAATGGAGAGTATTCTGGGAGCTTAGGAGGCTTTTCAACAACATCGTGAATGGCTTTTAAAACGCGTCTTTTCTCAACGCCAACAACTTTAGCAAATCCTGCTTCAACAGCTTCTGGGCGCTCGGTAGATAGCCTAAGAACAAGGACGGGCTTTCGAATTTCAGGGACCGTGGCCTCCTCCTGCAACCCGCCACTGTCGGTTACAATTAACGTGCAACACTTCATTAACAAGAGGAAGTCGAAGTAGCCTACTGGAGGCAATAAAAGCACGTTGTTAGACCCTTGAAGCTTCTTCATTAAGTTAAAACGTCTAAGATTTTTTGCAGTGCGCGGATGGACTGGAAAAACCACTGGTAAAGGAGCTTTAATGAAAACTTCAACAAAGCTCCTAAGCACTCTAGGGTTATCAACGTTTTCAGCTCGATGAACTGTAACCAGCATGTAGTTTTTAAACGAGACCTTCT
>QMQV01000265.1 GCA_003649085.1 Thermoproteota archaeon | reverse complement strand
ATTTTGCACTTTGTGCCTTAAACCGGCCTGAGTGAGTCTGCTTGATAATTCTCAATAATACTCACCATGTGATATGGTTACTGGGTTTTGTGGGACATTCTAAGAGATTGCTTCGGGACTGACGTCCCTCGCAAAGACGGCTTCGCCGGATTGCGTCGGCCTTCGGACTTGCAATGACGGAATCGCGGGTCACTCATATAGAGAGAACGGGGCAACTCTATACACCTTAACAAAGTGTTATTTGTGTCCAAAGGATGGGGTGCAGTGCCGGATTTATCCACACCGTTATGAAAATATCCACACATCGGAGATTTACTTCTTTATTGTTTCCATTGGTTTCTCTTTGTATATCTTATTGATATTATGGGTGTTAAGGAAAAAACCGCGAATCGAATGCAGGGTTGGAACGGTTTTTGAAACAGTTATTGGTGTGAAGGGGGGAAGTGCGGCTTGAAAGTTTTTTTATCGGTTATTTTTGTTTTTTTTGGTAATAAGGAGGTGTTGCAGGTTATACTTTAAATAAATGTATAAGGCGTATAAGCGTTGCGATTTGGTCTTGAATGTTTTCGTAGGAGAAAAAGTATGATAAGACCGTTTTTCTTGTGTTTACTGTGTTTTGGATTTCTGATTCTCGGTCTGAGTACCGGATGCGGTACTCTTTTAGGAACGGGGGAGGAAGGATATGGAGACGTTACTTTCGTTTTGACCGATGCGCCATGCGACGAGATCGACGTGTTCGAGGTGGACGTTGTTCAGATTACGCTGGTGAAGTTCAACGGCGCGGTCGTCACCACGCTGCCGGCGACGCAGCGGGTGAATTTCGCCGATTTGACGGATATGAGCGAGATTCTCGTGGGCACGTCGATTCCGGCCGGATTCTACAAGCGTGCGAGCATCGCTCTTGATTTTTCCAACGCGCTCGTGCTTTTGAACGGATCGACGACCCCGGCCGCTGTGGTGGATGAAGATGGCAATCCCATTACCGGGATAGTGAATACCTCCCTGGAGTTCGGTACATCGGCGCGGCCGTACGTGTCTCAAACCAGGTCGTGCCTTTTCGTGTTCGATTTGGATCTCAACAATTCGGTTACGGTGGACCTGACCGGCAATAGCGTCACCTTCACACCGGTTATTTCCTGCACGGTGGATCCCTCAGATCCCAATCCGATAATATCCACGGGACGGCTTGTCTCAGTAGACACGGAAACAGGCGATATCTCACTGGGAATCCGCAACTTTATCACAGGTAATCTGCTTTGTCGGTATACGGTGCACACCGAGGGGGATACCGTGTTTCACGTGAACGGATCCGCGCTTACGGGAAGCGCCGGTCTTGAGGCTGTGGCCGCGCTGAGTGAGGGAACAAGAGTTTTTGCTCACGGCGTGGTGGACACCAGCCGGGCGGCGCTGGAGGCCGATTTCGTGGTTGCGGGAATGTATGTCCCGGGCGGCGACATGGACTGTGTGGAGGGGCTGGTCGTTTCAAGGGATGTGGGTGCAGGAGCGGACCCGACTCTTACCGTGCTCGGTCGGTGTTATGATCACACTGCTCAGGCATGGACGTTCAACCAGACCTTTACGGTCAGCGCCTCTTTTGCGGACACAACGGTGCTTCGGTGGCGCAGCGGAGACACCGCTCTTTCCACGGACAACCTGAACGTGGGTCAGCGTATCCGGGCTTTCGGCGTTCTTTCCGGAACGTCTCTTGACGCGTCCGGCGTTTCGCAGGGGGTGATCCGTACCTTGAAGACGGACATTTTCGGATTCGCCGCGGGACCGGTTTCCGGCGGAACACTGACGGTGGATGTGCGACGCATAGGTTTAAGGCCGATCGCGAATTTCGATTTCGTAGTTGAGAGTGTTTCTGTGGCAGATCCGGCGGCGTTTCTCGTCGACGCGGGGAGTTTGAGTGCCGGGACGGTTACCACAGGGACTCCGGTGCGCGTCAGAGGGTACATGGCGCCTCTCACGGCTCTTTCCGCAGAGCCCGATTTCAGCGCGCTCACCATTATCGACAGATCCGACGTTGCGTCGCTGCTCGTGGTACGGTACGTGCCGGCGGATCCGGCCGCGTTTACCTCCATTTCGAGCGAGTCCCTCTCGATCGACGTAAGCGGAGCGACCTTCGCGGGTGTGGATCAGGGATTTGTGGGCGTTATCGACCTGACAGCGAGTCCCGAACCGACGATCACTCCGAAATTCGCCATAGGACTCTACCATATTATTCAGGACGGAACGCTGACCGGCTTCCTGAGTTTCGAGAACTTTTCTGCGGCCCTCGCCGAGCGGACGGCCGCGGGAGCACGCGTGGCGAGAATAGCTGCGCTGGGAGGTTATGACGCGGGTACCCAAGTTCTTTCGGCGAGCATAGTGAGCGTGTCGCTCAAATAGAAGGTAGACCTCCGCGTTGATTTCGTTGTTGCATTTGTAAAAACGGGGGAAGGTAAAGGAAGGGGAGGGCGCCTGGTCGCCCTCCCTCTTTTTTTCGATGTGATAAGAAGGAAGCGAGCCGATGAATCGCGTTTTTCTTGTGTTGGT
>QMQV01000264.1 GCA_003649085.1 Thermoproteota archaeon | reverse complement strand
TCCTGAGATAGGGGGCGGTGTTCAGGTAATCCATGACGAGCTTGATGAAGCGGGCATTAGCCTCCTCAGGACTCTCAGGATCCTCGTGATAAAGTATCAGGGCCTCGACCCTGGCCGCAGCCAAGAACCTCGCTACCATCCCAAGCCTAAGCATCTTATCCCTAGGGCTCGAAGCCTCCATCGAGAAGGATGAGGGCAACAAGACATCGACCCTAACCCTCCGCCTAGGAGGACAAAATCCCTCCATCAGCTCCCGCACCTAGATATCCAAGAGAACCCTAACTCTCTTAACCGGCCCCCCAGAGTCTATCTCCATCAGGTGATAGGTTACGCCCTTGACATGGGTCCCATGCCTATGCCTTCCCCGCTCATAGGGCTCACCCCAAAGCCTAAGCCTGAAAACGTATTCGCCATCCCTCTTCTCGATCCGCTCGGCCTCGACCCTGCCCGCCAGAAACCCCTCGGAGTCGAAGAGGATTATGAGCTGCTCGATCAAGCTGTAGAGAAGCTCGCCCAAGTCCCTCCCCCTGGCCTCCACGACCCTCTCCTCCCTGGTCTCAACCCCCCTCATCGACGAAACGGTCTCATAAAACCCCTTAGCGGCCTCAGCGAAAGCCTCCTCCAAGCTATCCCCCCAAGCCTCGATGAAGACATCGCCAACGTGCTCCAGAAACCTAAAACCCCCAGCCATCCTAAAGAAACATCTTAGGGAGAACGCTTTAAACCCACCTTGCCCTACCTCCAACCTATAGGCTCAAAGCATATTCACAAAACCTTATAAAAGGAACCCTCAAAACCTTCACGCGAAGAAATGATAAAAAACTGACTATAAGAAACTTCAAATCGATAAAATCCCTCGAGCTCGAGTGCAGGAGAATAAACATCTTCATAGGAGAGCCGAACACAGGAAAATCAAACATTCTCGAAGCCATAGGGTTCCTCTCCTACTTAGGCCATGGAGGAAGCCTCCAAGAATTCATCAGGTTCGAGACACTGCCAAACATATTCTTCAACATGGCTCTCGAAAACGAGATCGAAATAAAGTTCGCCGAGAAACCTATCACAGTAGCCTTCAGAAGCGGAAAGTTCATTGGAGGTATTCCAAACCAGGCGCCGATATTCAAGTCAGACTACTATGGATCAGCAGAGCTAACTGCACAAGACTGGTTGAAAATCTTCAAGTTTTACAGGTTCAGGAGCTTAAAGAGTTACACCGATAGGCCATCAGAATTCCTTCTACCGCCAAGCGGATCCAACCTCCTAGCGCTAATGCTCACTAACCCCAGAATAAGATCCACCATCAAAGATCTTCTAAGCAGATTCGGCTGGAAGCTCGTAGTCAAGCCTCATGAGGAAAAGCTTGAGTTTCAGAGAGAACTAGATGGAGTGGTGATATCGCTTCCCTACTTCACCCTGTCTGATACGCTTCAAAGGCTCATCTTCCACCTATCCGCGATCCTCTCAAACAGAAACTCGGTGATTGTTTTCGAGGAGCCTGAAGCTCACGCATTCCCATACTACACAAGGTATCTCGCTGAATTAATAGCATCAGATAGAAATCAGAATCAATACTTCATTTCAACCCATAATCCCTACTTCCTTCTATCCATAATAGAGAAATCTTCTATGGAAGATGTTTCCGTCCTCATAACTTATCTTCAAGATGGGGAGACCCAGGTGAAACAATTCGCAGGGAAAGCGTTGGGAAAGCTACTCGAATATGACGTAGACGTCTTCCTGAACATAAACTCCTTGATCGAAGAAGAGTAGGTTGGTGAAAATCTATGAGATATCTCGCGGAATGTCTGCCAGACACCCTGCTAGTGAAGACGCTGACTAAGAGAAAGGTGATGCATATAGGAGGAAAAGCTAGGCTGATCAAGAAGATGTTGAAATCCGAGAAACGATGTAAGGGAATTATAGATGAGGATCCCAGAAGCCTTCAACCTCCCCAGCTGAAAAACTTTTCCCAGATGCGGATTCTAGAGACAGTCAAGCTGAAGCTATACACCGATCCGAAGGGAAACGAGCTCATAATACTATCCCCGAGGTTTGAGGAATGGATTCTCACCGCTGCCAGAGAATCAGGTCTTAAACTAACCTCATATAATCTGCCCGAGGATCCCGATAGACTTACTTCATGAAGTGATAAACCTGGATCCGAGAAAGCTCCAAAAGCTGCTATCCGCCCTTAAAGAGAGAAGCCGAATGCTGAAAGAGCTCTCACGGATACTAGGAGAGTAAGGCTAATGCAGGTCCCAGAAAATCTAAAAGCAGAGTATCTGGATAGAAGAAGCGAGCCGGGGTAGCCAAGCCAGGATAAGGCGCGGGCCTTGAGCCCTCCTTCTTCGGAGAGATAGCCCGTGGCCCCTCGGGGCCGCGCGGGTTCAAATCCCGCCCCCGGCGCCCATCGTCAGGCTATTCGCATCCGAAAGCTCGTCTATGCCTTTACAACGCTTAAATTGGGGGCCTGGGGTCTTTTGGCTATGAAGGTTCGGAATGCCTCTCAGGTGGAGGCTTGCTTCGAGCATTCGGTAAGGTTGTGGC
>QMQV01000263.1 GCA_003649085.1 Thermoproteota archaeon | reverse complement strand
GGCTAATGGAGTTATTCGCGACGCAGAGTCAGCTAGTAAGGCATTTGAAGTTATCAGAAGTACGAGACTAATAAAAACTTAAGTTTCTAAAGAGATTGCGCAGTAGTCCATGTAATACGAGTAAATAAGTTTGGGTGTTCAAACTGTGAGAAGTTCAGTGTTGAAGTCCCGTGATGAAGTTTAAATTCCATTTTCCTCATTTTTCAAATTATCTAACTTTTCGTCCTCTAACAAAATCATATATTCTCTTTGCCTGCTTTTCACCAATTCCCTCTACTCTCATTAGTTCTGTAACACTAGCATTTACAATTCTCCATACACTTCCAAACCTTTCAAGCAATCTTTTAGCCCTCTCCTCACCCACACCTGGAATTGCCATTAGCATAGCTACTGCAGCATCACGAGCTTTCTTAGCCCTTGGAATTGCTTTAATTCTACCAGATTCAATTTGAGAATTCAAAAACTTCAGAGCAAGACAAAATTCTACATCCTCCTTAACCTGGATTGGAAAAACTTTGCCGTCTCCCTCTCTTAACGCTATTGAGACAAGACTACCAATAAAAGCTTTCTTATCTATCCTATCTGCTACTTCATCAAAATCACCAATAATGAAAATGAATGACTTGTCAAAAGCTGTTGATAAAGCGTAACACTGATTGAAAAGTCTTCCATCAATTAGTGAAGAAACGTAATCTCTGATGTCCTTTCTCTCAACCGCAACCTCAAAGCTACCGTATTTTATTAGATAATCTCCTACTTCTAGTCTTTTACGATGGAATTCGATGCCCAAATTACTGAGCATTTCGCAAATTTCCTCTGGTTCCCTATCATCCACATAGATCATATGCTATCGTACTCTAAATCAAAATTAAAGGTTTACAAAATGGTTCAGCTAGTTCTGAAGTTTTTGTTATATTTTAAAAATCATGCTCTCAAAATACTTTTATGCAAAGATAAAGTCGGTGAAAAGATGAGAATAGTAGCTACTGGTACATTCGATATACTCCATCCTGGACACATTAAATTTCTTGAAGAAGCGAAGAAACTTGGTGATGAGCTAATAGTAATTGTTGCACGAGAAAGAAACGTCAAGCACAAGCCAAAGCCTGTCGTACCCGAAGAACAGCGGAGAAGAGTTGTAGAGGCAATTAAATTCGTCGATAAAGCTATTCTTGGAGATAAATATGACATATTCAAACCAATTGAAGAGTTAAAGCCCGATATAATCGTTCTGGGATACGATCAGCATTTTGATGAGAAGTGGCTTGAAGAGGAACTAAGAAAAAGAAATTTGAAGTGTAAAGTTGTTAGATTAAAAGTCAAAGAGGAGTGCGAGCTTTGTAGCTCTCACAAGATAATTGAGAAAATCCTAGAAAAGTATGGGGGTGAAAAATAGTGTTACTTATGATTCCCGGCCCGGTTCAACTCCATGAGAGAATAATAAAGGCTATGTGCAGACAGATGATCGGACACAGAACCAAAGACTTTTCTAGAATTCTAGAATTCTGTACTGAAGGTATGAAAAAGTTGTTTGGAACGAAATTCGACGTGTATTTCATCTCTGGTTCTGGAACTGCGGGCATGGAAGCTGCGATTGCATCGTTTAGCAAAGTCAAAAAAATTGCGACAATTGAAAACGGCAAGTTTGGCGAGAGGCTGGGTGATATAGCCCAGCGTTATACTGAAGTTGAGAGAATTAAATTCGAGTGGGGCAAGTCCATAGAACTCGAGAAAGTTAAGGCTGCATTGGAGAATGGTTGTGATGCTGTGGCTTTTGTTCATAACGAGACTTCAACAGGTATTCTAAACCCAGCGAAAGAAATTGCAAAAATCGCTCGTGAATATGATGCTCTGGTCATTATGGACGGAATTACGTCAGTCGGCGGAGATTACGTCAAAATGGACGAATGGGGGGTAGACATAACAATAGTTGGTAGTCAGAAGTGCTTAGGATGCCCTCCAGGCCTAGCCGCTGTGGCTGTAAATGATAAGGCTTGGAATTACTACAATGAGAAGTGCCCTTATTACCTAGACCTCGCAGCTTACAGAAAGAGAAGTGCAGACTTTCAAACGCCGTACACACCAGCTGTTCCGCTTTTCTTTGCTCTTGAGGAAGCTCTAAAGATTATTGATGAAGAAGGTTTGGAGAACAGGATACAGAGACACAGAATTCTGAGTTCTGCTGTCAGAAAATGGGCCATAGAGGCTGGATTAGAACTATTTCCAGAATTAAACAAATACTCGAGTTACTCCAACACTGTAACAGCTATTAAGATGCCAAAGGGAATTACAGATAGCGAACTCAGAGGGACTCTGAAAAAAGAGTATGGTATATTGATCAGCGGTGGACAAGGAAAGCTGAAAGGAAGGATATTCAGAATAGGTACGATGGGAAATGTAGGGAAGCTCGAGGTACTTTCGACACTTGCTGCCATCGAAGAGATCTTGAGAAGAAAGAATGTCTTTACAAGACCGGCGCTTGAGTATGCTGGGGCGGCTTTAAGGGATCTAGTATGAAAATCGGTATTGCAGATACCACATTCTCTAGAAT
>QMQV01000262.1 GCA_003649085.1 Thermoproteota archaeon | reverse complement strand
TAATCATCCACTCCATCATCTTTAAACTCTTAAATGGAGTAATACCGACTAAAATCGGCAATTTTATCCCAATTGACTTAGCCTCCTCGAGGAATCTCCTAAGTACCTCAATATCATAAACACATTGAGTCTGTATGAATTCTGCTCCAATCTTCTGTTTTCTAAGGATTTTGTATAGCTCTGGCTCTAACGGTTCTGCATTAGGATTTGCTGCTATCCCGACGTGGAATTTAGGAGGATTCTCTATTTTATTTCCTGCCAGATCTTCACCTCTATCGACCATTTTTCTAATCAAGTACAAAAGCTGAGTACTATCTATGTCATACACAGGCTTTGTTTGGGGGTTATCTCCAACCGACACGAAATCTCCAGAGATTGCTAAGATATTCCTAATACCTAGAAGTCCTGCTGCTAAAAGATCTGCTGTTATTGCTAGCCTATTTCTATCTCTAGCTGTTATTTGATATACAGTTTCTAATCCTACTTCTTTCTCGATGTAATAGCAAGTTACTAGAGTGTTCAGATATGCGAATGCCGTAGGATTATCTGTAACATTTACTGCCACTACGTAGTCCTTTATCATCTTGCAAACCCTGAGAACTTCTTCTAGACTTGTAGTCTTGAGCGGCTCAACTTCTCCAGTAACTACAAACTCTCCTTCCTTTAGCTTCTTAACCAACTCACTATAAGCTTCTTTAGGCGGCCATCTTTCCCCTGGTATCCATATCTCCTCCTCTTTCTTGGCTTTCCTCTCTTCACTCCAAATGAGTTCTCTAGGCCCAGTAGCGGTCCATCTTCTGTAATCCTTGGGTGGTCTGAATTTAATGAAAAGATCTAGTCTGTTTTGTTCTTTTAATCTTTCAAAGATTTTAACCCAAGCACAGTCTCTTACCCATCCTCCAACTTCACACTTTCCGTCAGCATAACCGCCACAAGGGCCATTTAATAGTCCCTTTGCACATCTAGTTACGGGGCAAATTCCTCCAGTTTCGAAAAGAATACATTCCCCGCATGTCCTACATCTCTCGTAAAATTTTCCAATTCTTTCAGTTTCTCCTAAGAAGAGAGTATTAAGCGCTGGTATCACTATTTTTCCTGTGAAATCTGCTACAGTCTGGGTTCCGTTACCACACGCCATAACCAGTATTGCATCAGCATTTTCTAGAGCACTTTTAAACTCTCTGAGATCTCGTCTTAGAATTCTTCTATCACATGTTGTTTCAGGCACAACTGTTCCTAAAACTGTCTTTCCTATTTCTCCTAGCTTCTTAGCCATCTCCTTTACTTGATCCTCGCCTCCTGTCTGGCATAATGTAGCACATTCTCCGCAACCTATAATGAAAATTTTCTGAAAATTCTCTAACATCTGTTTGATCTCATCAAACGGTTTCTGCTCCGTTATTATCATTGGAAAATCACCAAATAAAATCCAAATTGATCAAGTTAAAATCTTTACTCCTAATAATCGTCTTTCATCAATTCTCAAGAGTATTCTTAGCTTTTCTGAGGAGATTGTAATTAATAAAGTAGAAAGAGAACTTTAATCTAGCATTAATCTTTGATTACTTGATTCAGGATTATTATTGCTAAACCTCAAAGCAGAGTTTCATTTCTCAAAGAGGTAAAGTGGTGATCTCTTAGCTACCCTTCCTTACTTGCTTTCTTTCTCTTAGATAGCTTGATTATTGCATCCTTTCCGGGTTTTACTTCCTCTATTGATTTATATTCAATGTACCCATCCTCTACTGCCTTCTTAAAGATCTTTTCTCCAAGTTCGGATCTTGTTATCACACTTGACCATCCCTCAGGAGAGCCCACTGATCCTACAGATATGTCTGCTAATTCTGAGGTGAAATCTTGGCAAAATTCGCAAGCTTTTCGTGCTGCTTTCTTTATCTCCTTTAACGGAACACTTAACAGTTCCTTTCCTTCTTTTGACAATAAAATTAGCTTACCCTTAGTTATCATGAATTTTCCAATTTCTTCGATCTTTAATCCCTTTTGTTTGACAATAAAGTCGTCTACTAAAGCTTTATAGTCGAATGACTCCATGCAAAATAGACCGATTGTCATAAATATCCTAGAACCAACGTCAGATATCGTTGGATGTAACTGCATTTTTCTAACTGCTGTAATTTGACAGGGAGTGCCAACAACAACTATTTTACTTAAGCCTTTATCGTAAACAGCTTCTCTAATAGCATACAAGTTAGGACTAACCGTATACTTAGTTCCAGCACACTCTATGATTTCTTCTCTTGACGTGGCTACGATTGGTTTGGCTTGCCATGAATCATCAGCAATTGTTAGAACTGCTCCATCTATTATTCCTTTATCGATCATATAAGCCAAAAGCGAAGTTACTATACCACCATCCTGGGCAAACTTGGCTATCTCATCTATCCTTGTTCTTGCAGACACTATTTCTCTGTATCCTCCAAGAAATTCGTCATAAATTGGTGATGCTAAAAATCTCGTTACTATTTCCGCAGTCTCGTCTATTGTTCTCGGACACATACCATAACAGATTCCGCACAAAACACACTTCCCTTTTAG
>QMQV01000261.1 GCA_003649085.1 Thermoproteota archaeon | reverse complement strand
CATAGTTGAGATGGACCTCAACCCAATATTTGTATACGAAAACGATTACGCAGTTGTAGATGCGAGAATGTGGGTTGGGAAGAGGAGGGAGTTTGAAAAGAAAATTGGAAACCTTGATAGCTTGTTCTATCCAAAGTCGGTTGCTGTAATAGGTGCATCACGGACAGTTGGAAAGCCTGGCTATAATATAGTATGGAACTTGAAGCAACATGGTTTTAAAGGAAAGATATATCCTGTAAACCCAAATGCTGATAGAATTTTGGATTTAAAGTGTTATCCAGCGATTCTCGATATTCCAGATAAAGTTGACCTTGCAATAATTGCTGTTCCGGCGAGAATTGTGCCACAAATAATGAAGGACTGTGCAGAAAAGGGAGTAAAAGGGGTGGTGATTGTCAGTTCTGGATTCAGTGAAGAGGGTGAAAAGGGAGCTGCTTATGAGAGAGAAGTGATAAGGATTGCTAAAAAGAGCAACATAAGAATTTTTGGACCAAATACAACTGGGGTTTTAAATACGGATAACGGATTCATAACGACCTTTGCAATTCTTCCTACATTAAGATATGGTAATATTGGGATTATTGCTCAGACTGGGCTTTTCCTTGGAATTATGATGACGCATGTAGCAACGAATCACCCTAGTATTGGTTTTAGTAAGGTAATAGGAATGGGTAATAAGATAGATGTCGAGGACTACGAGGTTCTAGATTTCCTTCTCAGAGATAGAAATACGAAGGTAATTGGGATGTACATTGAGGGCTTTAGAAATGGAAGAGCCTTCTATGAAGTAGCCAAAGGCGCGAGAAAACCGATTGTTGTGTTCAAGAGTGGAAGAAGTGAATACGGTCAAAAAGCAGCATTAAGCCATACAGCATCGCTGTGCGGTGACGATAATGTTTTTGACGCGGTATGTAGGCAGGCAAACATAATCAGAGTCTTTAACTTTGAGGAGATGTTCAACGTTACAAAAGCACTATCCCTCCAACCCCTTCCGAAAGGGGACAGGGTAGCTGTTGTTCATTACACTGGATCTGGCTGCGTACAGGGAGCTGATGCCGTCTATTTTGCAAATCTTAAGTTAGCTGAACTTGAAAGTAGGACAGTTAAGAAAATAGAGGAAGTTACTCCTGATTGGCATGGGGTCAACAATCCAATAGATATCTGGCCGATGGTTGAGTACTTTGGCCCTTATAAAGCGTACAATGTTACGATCGAAGCGCTCCTTAATGACGAGAACGTCGATGCTTTGGTAGTAGCGCTATGGGCTGGGAGCGAAATAATAACGACAGCGTATCATCCAGATTTTAGCAAACTCAGAGAATTTGGAAAGCCAATCTATTTTGTCGTTGAGGGTGCAAGAGATGCTGTATTCGAAACAAAAAACAGCTACGAGCTAAATGGATTTCCGGTGTACCCAGATGTTATAACTGCTGTTGGGGTTTTGGGCAAGGTTACAGCGTATGCTAAAAAGTTAAAAGAAAGATCTAACGAACTCGGCCTCTCTCGATAAAATTTCAACTTTTTTCTTAAAATCAACTTTACCAATTCCCAAATCATCAAGCTCTACGGTTATCAGTCTGTTGTAGCCCATTTCAGATAGAAGTTTTAAAGCTTCAGAAACTTCCCAACTCCCACTTGCAGGAACATGCCTGTTCTTATCATCGTAGTAGCTCACGTGAACATTGGAAATTCTATCAAAAAGCAGCTCTATAAAGCTGCGCACACCTCCATTTTTTAACGCATGCTTGATATCGAACGTGAAGTGTATGTCGTAAGCCTCAACGAACTCATAGACCTCCTCAGCTTTTTTGCAAAGCTGATTCACGCCGGGTTCTGAATTTTCCAGAGACAAAGTCACTCCCTTTATTTTTGCAAACCGGCTGGCTATTCTTAAGAACCTATGCAAACTTAGGTAGTCTGCCCAAACAGGTTCTCGAGCAGCAGTTCTCTTTCCTGCATGAATCGTTACCGGATCAGCACCGATTTCGTTTGCAAGCGATATTGCATAGAGGTTCTCTTTTAGCGTTATCTCACAGATATTTGGGTTTACTGAAACTGGATTTAGGTCTAAGACGGGAGAATGTATTGCTAGATACATTTTTTTAAAACACTTAAGCTTTTTTTGGTCCCTGTCTACCCAGAAGTAAGGTGTTTCTACCCAAAACTCTACGCCGTCGTATCCCGCTTCTTCAGCAGCTCTGGCAATCATGTCTGTAGAGTATTCATAAAGAAACATTGAAGAGAACAAGAGCTTCATGTGAGTCTCCTCATCTTGTAATCTTCAAACAACTTCTCTAGTCTCTCTAAGTTACGCTCTTTAAGTTCTTTAAGCCTTCTCTCATATGTCTTCTCAAAAGATTTTGAGTTAACGACCGCAATTTCATCACTGGTCATTATCTCTACCTCGCTTGCATGTATCTTTGGTATGCCATAACTTTCAAAAACCTCAGATGCTAGGTGAGACATCTCACTCTCGTAAATTACGGCTTTAATCCCTTTTTCGGAGAGCATTTCGGCAGAAATTTTCCCACCGCCACTCGAGTCCATGATGTAAAT
>QMQV01000260.1 GCA_003649085.1 Thermoproteota archaeon | reverse complement strand
ATATTACTCGGCGATTTGCTGAGAAATTTATTTAAGGATGTGATATAATTCAATCACGATGAACAAAGAAACAATTAAAGAATTTTTGAAGCCGGATTGGAGAAAATTAATTATTACATTTTTACTACTTCTTATACCACATCCATATTTTACTATATATCCACCGGGAGGTAATCTTATTCATTTGAGTACATTTGAACAAATTTTTCTTCTTCCATCAATAGTCCCGTCTTCTACTTGTGTACTATTCTTTGGAATATTGTTGCTGACAGTAATTGTATGTTATCTTTTCTCTTGCTTCGTAGTTTTCGTCTACAATAAATTCAAAACTAAAAAATAATATCGCAAAATCGCCTGCGTCATACGATTGCCCAACAGGAGATTAAGCGGTCCGACTTCTCTTTGCTTGTTTCACCCAAATCGCCTGCGGTGGCTTCGTTTATCCGCAAAATGTTAGACGAAATGCGAGGGAATAAATTGATTTATAAATAGAATCTTGTAGAATAACTTATGAGGAAGATTATGGATTCAAAAATTAAAATCTTGGTTGGGGTTTTGGTTGTTGGAATTGTCTTATTTGGTGGATGCTGGATTCGGAATAATTTATCACAAGAGATAACCCAACCAGTAATTCAGAAGAACCGAGTTACTGTTATTACAGATAAAGCTGAATACAAACAAGGAGAAGTTATAACATTTACAATATCTAACGGATTGTCAGAAACATTGTATGGAAAACCCACTCTATTTAATTACGCACCTCTTGTTGAGAAGGTGGTTAATGGCAAATGGGAAATAGCAGATGCTCATATGTAAATTTGCATGGCATCCGCCACGAACTCTATCGGGAGTTTATAGAATTAAACTTCAAGAAATGTTTTCAGATTTTGGAAAGTAAATTATTGCTTATTCTAAAGATTTTCAATTATATTATTTTATTATTGGAATATTTTTTATAATCCTTGGAGTAATATGCTTTATTTTGTTGTAGGATTTAAGAGAGAGGGTTAATTATGAAAAATAAACAGATACCAGAATTAGCAGGTTTGGGCTTAAGAGCAACAGCGGTAATTATTGACACAGCAATTTTATTTATAATAGAATTGCTGATATTAAGTCCCTTACTTCTCAGCCCTACTTATCTTGCCTATTTTGACCAGGAAGTTGGCCCAGAGGGATTTAATATTCTATTTATAACGATTATGATACCTCTCTGGTTAGTTTATTTTGTATTACAAGAAGGGCTTTGGGGACAAACAATAGGAAAGAGAATAACTAAAATAAAGGTAGTAAAGACCAATGGAGAAAAAGCAGGGTGGTTGAAAGTTCTGATAAGGAATTTATTTAGATTTATTGATGTGATAGGACCCTCTCCGTATGCAGTAGGTATGATTTCAATTATGGTTACTAAAAATAGACAACGCATTGGAGATATAATTGCTGGAACGAAAGTTGTCAAAGTTGATGAATTGCAAAATCCCTAAAAATTTACAGCATTTAACACCAGATATACGGCTTTACTTCGTTGCACCCAAATTGCCTTGGGCACTTCGTATATCTGGAAATCGTTATCGGAATGTGCTTTAAAAAAGGAGATTAACAAATTATGAAAGAACTTAATTTAACCCCTTTTGAGTCCAGATTGTTTGCCCCGATAAAAGCTAAGAAAAATATAAACAAGAAAAAAGAAATTATAAAGGGAATAGCTATATTTGTCTTTTGGGCTGTAATTATCTCGGATTGCTGTATTAGCATTGCATCTCTCTCCTCTCGTGGAGTTCTTTTGATATTATTATTATTTTTTATATGGAGTAGTTGTTTTCTATTGATTTTTTGCGGAGTAGTTTTTACTCATTATAAGAGTTTAATATTTAAACTATATCGTAAGTTAGAGGAAAGGAAGAAGCACACTTCCGATAACACAGCGTAAAGGGTTTGTGCTCTTTTAGCACTTATCCAAGCCCAGTAGCCATTTAAAACTAGGAATGAACTTCTTTTTATACTGGAACTGTTAGGCAACATATTACTCGGCGATTTGCTGAGAAATTTATTTAAGGATGTGATATAATTCAATCACGATGAACAAAGAAACAATTAAAGAATTTTTGAAGCCGGATTGGAGAAAAATATTACTATTTACACTTTTCGCATTGAGTAGTTTATTTATTGGACAATTTGCATGTGGTGGGGGGGATATTGGTATTGTATGTAATTTTTGGGTAGGATCTCCTATGCCGATATTCGATTGTCCTGTAGAATTATTCGAAGATCAACTAATAACCTTTGCTATTTTTTCGGGGGATTGTCACATTCTTAGTATTCTACCACTGATTGTATTTTTGTTCATAGATGTGGTATTTTGGTACGCCCTTTCTTGTTTAACAATTTTCGCTTATGACAAATTCAGAGGTAAATAATAATATTGCAAAATCGCCTGCGTCATACGATCGCCCAACAGCGGATAAAAAGCGGATACCATCTTTTCTTTTTCAATAATTTTTGATAAAATAAGCCTAGTGGGATATAATAAAGGGCAAAGAAAGGTAAAAGCCCCTAT
>QMQV01000259.1 GCA_003649085.1 Thermoproteota archaeon | reverse complement strand
GCCATGGGGTACCCCATACATAGCCTGAATAGACTAGTTCGTCAGGTATTGGAGTACCGTTCACGATTCTCTGCGTGTATACTTGGAGATAGAGGCTAGCACTACCCTCATAATCGTATGGAGCTATAATGTTGACTAGCAATCTACCCAGAGAGAATGATACGTCAGCTACATGTGCCGCTTCAACAGTTACATTAGCCACTACCTCTCCATAACCTACCTGCACCTGCCAGTAATATGTTACATTAGCACCTGGTATTGCCAGCGCGTAGACTCCGGGGACAATATCTATTGAAGCAATTCCATTACTAGTGTAAACTGTTGTCACCAACGTATTCCAGTCTGGCTCACCAGTCTCGTTATCGTATGGGAATACGAGCACTGGTATGCTTGTTTCAGCCGGAGTATTATTGAACGATGTAGCGTTGACAACTATTCTTCCAAGACCTATTACTATAGTATTTGAAGAGTCCTCGACTACACTTATATCATAGATAGGCTCTAGCAACCCTATACTAGAAGCTCTTACACCGTAGATGCCTGGTAGGAGTGGTACTAGTTCATTCGACGTATAATAGCCTACTTGATCAGATAGATACGGGTATCCACTATTCTCTTCCTGCAAATACACAGCATACATTATGCTATATACCGGAGTGGTACCGAAAACTGTCGATATATTGAGGTAGCCTATAGGTGCGTCAATCTCGTAGTTATAAACTCCATAAGAATTTATTTCAGCCGTGAACCCGTAGTTGCTAGAGTTCCATCCAAGAACAGGCTCTAGATAATATGTTCCAGGAGTTATCACATAGCTTACATTGTTATCGAAGTCTAGTGATCCTAGGTAGCTATGTACATGCTTCTTCCCAGGATCAAGCGTTCTCCAAACATCATATCTTACACTAACACCAGGCTTTAGAGGGGGCATTACTACTGTTACTGCTGGTAACTGGAATGATACAGTTGTTTCACCAGTGTATCCTACACTAAAGTTTATATTAATACTAGTATCATAGTCGATAGACCCCGTCCAGACCTCAGTGATTTCAATAGAGTAGTCACCGGGTTTAAGCCATATAGTGCCTACTCCATAATACCCATAATAACCCCATGACCAGCCATACTCAGGCCCCTCTGCGGGATATCTAATAACGTATCTGAAGCTGTATGGTTGTGTGGATACTGGTGTTTCACCTACTATAGTGACCTTGACTACATCTAGTGTGTAGCTATACTGGTGTTCTTGGCCAGCATTAACAATTATATTCTCTATATAGGTGTATAACCCGGGTATGTATGGTTCGGCCATATAAGTTCCTTCAACCATGTAGAGTGTTGTAGAACCGTTTGATCCCAAGGTAATTGATGTAATGTACTCACCTGGATTAGCTACACCTCCACTACCGGTTACTTGCTCGTAGAGTCCCAGTGTTAAACTCTGTATACCATTACCTTGTGCATCATTCACCCTAATGGTTAACATACCAAGTAGTTTCTCGACAACAGTTGTCTCGCTAGGCTCAACAATTACATTTCTTATAATGCCTGCTGCAGGACCGTATAGTTTAATGAGGTAGCGTCCTGGCGGTAGGGTTAGTTCTACAGAGCCACTCTCATCAGTTATACCGCTTGCAATAAAGTCTCCACTACACCCAAGACTTCCAGGACACCTATACTCCTCGTAGACGTTGACTACTACGTTCTCTAGCGCACCTGTTGGGCCGTAGAGTTCCACACGTAGTGTACCCGGCTCAACGACTTCGAGAGGCTCTATTATATCACTTGGCCTGCTTACATTAAAGTCTCCAGTATAACCCTCGAGATCTATTCTTGTAAGCGTTGTTGGATAGAAGGGTCCGAACTCGTTATAGTATGCTATCCATGCAAGTATTTCTCCGAAGCCCCACACATTATCCTTGTAGAGGTGATAAAAAACCTCATTATAGTAGTATCCGTTAGAGTAGTTCTCTGGTATTAAGTGGCCGAATAACATAGTATGATAGTATATGAATGCGTCTCTACTAACAAAAGGTTCTGCATCAACATTATTCATACGATAAGCTCTATAATCCTCAGCTATCACATCATGGAAGAACCTATAATAGTAATATCCATCGCTGGCATTACCTGGTATAAGCTTGTTGAATAATAGCTCTTCATAGAAGTGGTTAGCGTACCCTCTTGGAACAATTTTCTCCCAAAAAGTCTTCTCAACATCGGAATCATGTAGTGCGCCGTTGACAGGTATGATATCTCTAACAACAAGGTCCAATAGATCATTGTTGTTAGTTAGAGTCAGCCAAAAATCAGGATAGCTTTTAAGCTTGTACACCAACTCGCTAGATCTTTCTACTGGATTATATCCTGCTAGTACACTAATTATTGGAGAGAACATGCTAGATAGTATTATAGGTAATAATATAACTAACAAGATTCTTTTATACACGTAGATTCCTACTCCGCTACTTTTCCTTCAGAACCCGTAATTCACCGCATCTATAATATAGAAACAGCGAATTACAAGTTCTGAAGGATGAGGTTGACATATCTCTCTTATAAGT
>QMQV01000258.1 GCA_003649085.1 Thermoproteota archaeon | reverse complement strand
TAATAGTAGTAGGAGAGCAGTAGCTAGGCCAGGCACTAGCCTACCATACACTCCCTTTCACCCGAGAGAATAGAGGCGAAGCCAGTCTGAACCATAAATCTGTGGTGCATCTTCGCCTTACTATAGTTGAGGATGGGTTGTATAATGGGTCCTTGGGGTGCAACCCTTGTCATCAGGTGATGTGCAACCCATTTTAAAAACGTTTTCAGGTGATAGGGTTGCTTAATGGGGGTCGCATGTTCTACTATATTAAGAGGAAACGCCTTAAAACAGGCGGCATACAATACTACCTGTATAAATGCATATACATAGGAAAAGGAAAGAAAAAACACATATCACTAGGCAGAATAGACCAAATAGAACAACTCCTAGAAAACCTTAAAACACAAAAAACACTGCCTAGAATATATATGGAAGCCGCCGTAGCTCAGCGCATCTTTTCTCAGAGTAAATCAGATTGTTCATCAGATTGTTCCTTGGGTGCAACCCAGTGTCATCAGCTATGGACCCGTTCATTGGTTGCACTGCCAGTGCCTAGTGAAGAAGAGTTTAGACAGTGGATGGAGTTCAAGGGGTTTCTTAGGAGAACCATAGAGGATAAGCTACGGTACCTTAGGAAACTACCACGTATAGTTACTCCAGAAATGATTCTTTCGGGAGAAATACCCTTCAACAATCATATGCAGCAGACACTCCACTATATAGCACTATACCTGTTCGAGACAGGCAGGCTATCCCTCGAAAACCAGCTAAGATGGGACAGACTACTCAAACAAGTACTCAGGGAGAGAAACAAAAGGCTACGGGCCAAGAGGGAGAGAGGAGCCCAGGAAGTATGTGACGAGGACATACTAGCTATTCTCAGAAGAGTCAAGGACTCCCACTACTATATTGTAGGCAAAATATTACTGGCCAGCGGTGCACGGGCCAGCGAAATAGGAAAACTATTCACAGAATACGATCCAAGGAAATGGGAGCACCACAACGGAGTAAGCCTCTACAAAATGAAATGGTACCGAGGATACAAGATATGCGAATACATATTCCTACCCACAGAATGGATCAGTGAAATAGAAGAACTACTAAAGAGAATAAGGCGTGGAGAAAAGATCAAGGGCAAGAAAATGATTGTAAACGAGAGAAGGATCCAGGCAAACCTAGCCCCCGTAAGCAAGTTCAGAGACTACCTCTACCAGAAAATGAAGGACATGGGATACGAGGAAGAAGCAAGATTCATAGAATCAAGAGAACTACCAGTAAGCGAAGAACACTATGACAAAATCAAGAAAAGAGCCATACAAGCATACAAACAACACTGGAAACCACACATCAAAAAACTACTCACAAAAATATAGCCCAAGCCGATAGAAAAGCTGCTATAGAAGCTAAAATAAAACTGATAAAATTAGTTATTAGTAAATCCCTAATTATACCACTTAGAACAATGTGGCTTCTATAAGCCCAACGAGCTGTTGGAATATTATGGATATTATACCATGTCTTGTAAGCTATTACAAAATATATCATACCAAGAATATACCAGATCAATATTAGGGCCCAAATCATGGTATATTGTCACCTGATAAATAAAATAAGTACTTATTATATTTATAAACCCGATCCATATGGAAACAAATAACTAACCTAAATAAATCTTACGCAGTATTAGACGAAAAACTAACCGTCATCTATTAGGCCTTCTCTTTCACTTATTACATTATGAAAGCGTTCAGTGGGTATGAAGATCACTTTCTTTTTATTGTCCTTGGGATGGTATCTTGTGAGAAAGCCTAGTTCTGCTAGTTTACGTATTGCCCTATCCAATGTCCTGTCAGTATATTCCCTGTAGAAGCCCTTGGACGCAGCATATCTCTTGATACCATTGTATGTGAACCCACGCTTCCTATACACCACCAGGTACTCGTGTATCAACAGCAAAGTCCTATACAGTGAAGGAGTCTGCAGCAAAACCTCTAGGTCGCTTACTGGCTTTGCACCATAGTTTTGTGGTGCAGACTGCCTAACACCCTTTAGCTCCAGCCCTTTCAAAAGCTTATCCCTAGCCATACTCGAACACCTTTATGAAGTTTCTTAGACCCAGTTCTGCGTTGAAGTCAAGAAGCGGTTCTTCGAAGCGTCTTCTATTTTCTCGCTTCTTCTTTATCCACATTATCGTTAGAGCAACATCATAGTACAATGTCAATAGATCATCTAGTATACGTAGTATGGCATGATCTTCAGTATCAGCTTCCCTGAAATGCCTATCTACTATACTGAATATCATATATTGGCTACAGCCCTCGTATCCATAGTTACTACAAAACTCTAGATCACAACGAGAACAACAATGACAATATGGACATAACATTACTTGATCACCTTCTTTTAGAATAGCTGTTGTTGGTTTGTTTGTATGGGCATAGATGGTTGAAGCTGCAGTAGTTGCATTCCCAGGGGTAGCGGGGGTGTTTGGTGTTGTTGATTGTTTCTTGTATGAGTATTTTGAGCTCTGGAGTAGAGATTGGTGCGGTTACCGTGTATTCTGTTACCCTGTCAGGTGTTATGT
>QMQV01000257.1 GCA_003649085.1 Thermoproteota archaeon | reverse complement strand
CTGCAAAGGAGGTTGCGTATGTCACTAAAAGATAGGGTCGAAGAAGTTGTCGACAAAGAAATAAGGCCTGTGTTAATGAGAGATGGTGGAAATATCGCGATTGTTGATGTAGATGAATCTCAAGGTATCGTCAAGGTGCAACTCCTAGGAGCATGTGGGGGATGCCCATTATCCATGATAACGCTAACATCCTTTGTTGAGAGGTATTTGAAATCAAAAGTACCGAAGGTTAAAAAAGTCGTTCCCGTTTAACTATGAGGATAGTATTGGTTGAACCTCTAAAAAAGTTACTAATTAATGGAAAGGCTGTTAGTGGAGAGTTTGTAAAAGAGAGACTCTTTGGTGGCTTCTGTAACTGTGGAGGAGTTATGCTTCAAAAACTATGGATAAATTCCGAAGACGAAGCAATACTCATTGCTGAGTGCGAGAAGTGCTGGAAAAACCAAGCCAAAATTTTTAATTCTTTGAGCTTTATCGGCCAAACCGATGTGACGGTGCTTGATAAGAGCAAATTTAAGCAGTTTTTAAACAAAGTTTTAAGTGGTTCTGAATACGAGGCTTTAGTAAATAAAGCGTTGGGTCAAGATTATCAGCCGTCTGCTCTCAGTAGAGCAAAGAAAAAGCTTGCTGAAATGAATTTAGAAATAGATGATGTGTTAGATATCCTAAAATGATAAAAGACAAAATCTCCGATTGGAGGAGAGACATCGATCTTTACCGCCGAATGACTGATATTGAATCTGTTTCACGTCGCTATTTTGTCATAGGTTTCTTTGATGGTGTGCTAACAATTCTTGGAATGATAACTGGAGCTCATTTAAGTGGAGAAGCTAGTTCGAAGCTTATAATTTCTGCTGGAGTTGCTACAGCCCTTGCCTTAGGCATCTCAAGTGCTTGGGGGGCATTTGAAGCTGAAAGAATTGAACAACATATCTCAAAAACTGAAAAAGAGAGAGCTTTGTGTGTAAATTCAAGAGAGAGTGCTTTAGATCGTGCCCACAAGTTTGCAGCTTATATCTCTTCAATTATTCACGGAGTTGCACCAATAATTGCAGCCGTGTTTCCCTTAGCACCGTATCTTTTCTTACCTGAAAGCGAAGCGTTCTTAATTGCTATGATTATGGGGCTCGTAAGTCTTTTCATTGTAGGATCAACTATGGGAAAGGTCGCAAAACTTAATATAATCGCAAGCGGTGTTAGGATGCTTCTAGCTGGTATAGCAACGATGTTGATTGTTACTCTGCTCAGTCCAAGCCATTTTGTTTGACACACCTTTTTTTATTAATTTCTCAGCCTACAAAAACTACGAATAGCCATACAAGCACTTAAGCTTCCTATTTTAGTACTTGCTGTAGCTATTTCAATACAAAACTCCCAAATTTCAGACGTATTGTCTTACGGCTAACTTTCAGTTAAGCTTTTATCCATTTTTAGACTTTAAAGATAACATGGGGAGAACCTGGAAATTTGGAAACGATGTTGATACGGATGTCATTATCCAAGGTAAATATCTTGTAATAAATGACCCAGCTGAGCTTGCAAAACACGTATTTGAGAATATACGCCCAGAATTTGCAAAAAAAGCTGAAAAGGGAGACTTTATCGTTGCTGGAGAGAACTTCGGATGTGGTAGTAGCAGAGAGCACGCGCCACTAGCTTTGAAGGCTACAGGAATCGAGGCCGTTATAGCAAAGTCCTATGCCAGAATTTTCTTTAGAAACGCAATAAATATTGGCCTTAAAGCTCTGGAGTGTGCTGAAACAGATAAAATTGATGATAGGGATGAATTAGAAGTAGATTACGAGAGAAATACAATAATAAATAAAACAAAAAACGAACAGTACAAAATAAACCCTCTTCCAGACTTCTTAAAAGAGATCTTAGAAAAAGGCGGTCTAGTTAATTACTGTAAATCGCTTCTGAGGTGATTTTATTGAAGGTTATTGTAATTCCAGGTGATGGTATTGGAAAAGAAGTTATGGAAGCTGCTATGCTTGTACTTCAGAACTTAAATTTACCATTTGAATACGAATTTTTCGAAGCAGGAGATGAGGCTCTAAAAAAGTACGGAAAAGCTTTACCAGATGAGACTTTAGAGGCTTGCAAAAATAGCCAAGCCATACTATTCGGAGCTGCCGGTGAGACTGCAGCAGATGTCATAGTAAAGCTCAGGCAGGAGTTAGAGACGTTTGCAAATGTTAGGCCTGCAAAGTCAATAAAAGGTGTCAAATGCCTTTACGATGACGTAGATATCGTTATTGTTAGAGAGAACACTGAGTGTCTCTATAAAGGTTTTGAGTTTGAATTTGATGACGTTACCCAAGCTATCAGAATTATAACTAAGAAATCCTGTGAGAGAATTGCTAGATTTGCTTTTGAGTTAGCAAAAAGAGAGGGAAGGAAAAAGGTCACTGCGCTACATAAAGCAAACGTTATGAAAAAGACGTGCGGATTATTTAGAAACGTCTGCAGAACAGTTTCAAAGAATTATCCAGACATAGAATACAACGAATACTACATCGATGCCGCATGCATGTACCTCGTAATGGACCCGTACAGGTTTGACGTGATTGTGACAACAAACATG
>QMQV01000256.1 GCA_003649085.1 Thermoproteota archaeon | reverse complement strand
GGTTCTTCTCTCCACTAAAATAGAGGATATTAAAGGCTCAGTAGGAAATTTTAGCGTTAAACTAAGTCAGAATGGATCTAGTAGGGAAATTAGAGTTGGGACAATAGTTCTAGCAACTGGCGCTGAAGAGCTTAAGCCGACGGGGCTATATGGTTACGGAAAATTCAGCAACATTTATACTATGCCTGAGTTTCAGCAAATAGCTGGCAACCTGAAAGATGATGAAACCATAGTACTTATCTTATGTGCTGGTGCTAGAGAAAAATCTGGTCTAACATACTGTTCTGCTATTTGTTGCGAAAAAGCTCTAAGAGAAGTGATTAAAATCAAGAACAAGTATCCAAAGCTGAATGTGTACATTCTATACAGAGATATAAGGTTGCCAGTTGAAGGTGAAAAACTTTATCGTCAAGTTCGTGAGGCTGGAGTAGTCTTCATAAGATATGATTTAGATAGAATGCCTGAAATCCGTCAAGAGGACGGAAAACTCATTGTGAATGTTTACGACGTTACGTCTCAGGTAGATTTAGAAATATTTGTTGATAAAGTTGTTTTAGTCACACCGATTATGCCCCCCAAAGAAAATCGCGAACTTGCATCCAAACTTAAAGTTCCTCTTGACACTCATGGGTTCTTCCTGGAAGCTCATCCAAAACTTAGACCTGTAGACTTCGCAACCGATGGTATTTTCCTCTGTGGACCAGCTTATGGTCCGCAAAGATTAGATGAATACATTTTCCAAGCGTTAGCCGCGGCCTCGCGAGCTCTTACTCTATTAATACAAGGAAAAGTAGTTACTGAGGCTATTATAGCTGAAGTCAATCCAGAACTTTGCACTGGTTGCGGACGATGTGAGAATGTCTGTGAATTTGGTGCAATCAAATTAGAGTTTACTTCCGATAAACAACTAGTGGCCAAGGTTGATCCATTACTATGTAAGGGATGTGGATCATGTTCAGTTGAATGCCCAGCAAAAGCTATAACGTTGCATCATTTTAGAAATGACCAGATCTTGAGTATGCTTAGAGCTACATTTGAAAAACCAGCGCCAAGAGATAGGCTTAAAATTATAGCTTTCTTCTGTAATTGGTGTGGTTATGCTGCAGCAGATATGGCGGGTGTAAGTCGCTACGAATATCCATCGGCTGTTGAAATCATTCGTGTCATGTGTAGTGCCAGAGTAGATCCGCTTCACATACTTTATGCCTTTCTACTGGGAGCTGATGGTGTATTAATTGTTGGATGCCATCCAGGTGACTGTCATTATATTTCTGGAAACCTGATGGCTGAAAAACGTATATTACAGGTAAAAGAGTGGTTAAAAGACATAGGTTTAGAACCAGAAAGAGTTAGACTTGAATGGGCTTCGGCTGGAGAAGGATTAAGATTAGCTAAGATCATTGAGGAATTTACGCACCAAATAGAGGAACTTGGACCAAATCCTTTGAGGAGGGGGGAGGTTTATGGGTAAAGCTGTAATCTCTCTCAAATCCACAAAAGTAGACTCTAACTTGAAATTTAAGATTGCAAATACAGAATTAGGAGGTAAGGCCTTCTGGTGTATACAGTGCGGTATGTGCACATCTGGATGCCCAGTTGCTGAATTTCTGAAGCCTCACCAAATAGTTAAGATGGTTATGTTAGGACTTAAGGAGCAACTAATTAACTGCAAGGAGATTTGGCTGTGTACAACCTGTTTTACGTGTTCACAGAGATGTCCACAGGAAGTTGATCCAGCAAATATCCTATTTTTACTGAAAAATATGGCAGCAGAGCAAGGTATACTTCCTAAAGGATTGAGGGATATGGGTAAAAGTCTAATCGAAACTGGGAGGGTCATTAAAATTAGTGCTGGTCGAGAGAGGGAAAGAGTGAAACTTGGGCTTCCTAAGGTTCCGCAAGTGCATGTTGAAAAAAGTAAGAAGATATTAGAAGAAACTAGCCTTATGAAAACTTTAAAGGAGGTGAAGCAATGAAATACGCATATTACTTTGGATGTTGGGTTCCAGCGAGATTGAATCAGTATGACTTGTCCACTCGTGTCATAGCAAGGAAACTTGGAATTGAACTTATAGACTTAGAAGGTGCTGGTTGTTGCGGTGCTGTGCTCATTCGCTCTGTAAACTTTAAGACTAATTTAATGATGAGTGCTAGAATATTAGCGTTAGCTGAGAACATGGGACTTGATCTTCTTGTTCTTTGCAATGGTTGCTACGAGTCCCTCATTGAAGCAAAGAACTTGGTTAAAACAAACGAAAATTTTAGAGAAGAAGTTAATACTCTGCTCAAATCCACAGATAACTTAATTTATGAAGGCAATAAAAAAGTAAAACACTTAATTCAAGTTTTGTACGATGATATAGGGATCGAAAAGCTTAGAGACGAAATTAAAAAGCCACTTGACGAGTTAAGAGTAGCAGTTCACTACGGTTGTCATATTTTACGTCCGTCTGATAGATTAAAATTTGATGACGCTGAGAATCCAAAAATACTTGACGAACTTGTTGAAGTCACTGGTGCAAAAAGTATTTACTGGCCTCTTAAACTCTGGTGTTGTGGTTCACCGATATTGGCGATAGATAGGAATTTAAG
>QMQV01000255.1 GCA_003649085.1 Thermoproteota archaeon | reverse complement strand
TTCCCTTAAGCTTAAGCGCTTTGGACTGGTTAGACTTGTGAGTTCATATCGCCGTTTGCCTGGTGGTGCAATTATTTTGAATCCCTTTTCTAATCACGTTCTTAATCCCTCCGATAGAGCTATCGCTGCTAGGAGGGGTATTGTTGCTGTCGATTGCTCATGGAATGAAATTGAAGTTTTGAGGCGATTTAGGTTGCGAAGATTTGGTAGGCGTCTTCCTCTTCTCTTTGCCGCTAACCCTATAAATTATGCCAAGCCTCATAAGCTTAGTACGGTTGAAGCGTTTGCAGCTGCACTTTACATTTTGGGGTTTAAGGAGTTGGCCGCTAGGTTGTTATCTCTATTTAAGTGGGGGCCGCATTTCCTAACTCTTAACGAGCGCCTCCTCACCATCTATGCATCGGCAGAGTCTGAGAATGAAGTTCTTAGCGCTGAGCAACAGATCATTAGAGAATTGCTGGAAGATGCGAGGTGAATTTGTTATTGCTGGGAGGGGCATGTCGGTATAGCTCACCTTTTGTTTTGCGGGATTCAGCTATGCGGCCTACCCGAGCCTCGCGCGGGCCTCATAGGCTCCTATTTGGCCTTACCCCCGCAGGTCGGCCGTTGCAACCATTCTCCCAGCATCGTCGACGGGTCAGCTCGGCGCCTATTGCTAGGCGCCTTCTCGGCATACGCCTCAGCCGCCTCATCCACATCCGCTGGAAGGGGTCTCGTTTCTGAGCCGTTGCCAGGGCTCTCGCCCTGCCCCTTTCGGGGCTGCGGTCCCGCGTGGGGGTGAGCTTCCTCAGGCACCCCGTTGCCGTAGGTGCCCGAAGCCCGCTTACCGACTTGCCCCTCCCAAATAAGTAATTCAGCAAATACAAAATTAATATTTGCATGATACGCCGCGCATAGTCCCCTGAAGTTTTCGCCTGGGCGTAGCTACAGCCCGACACCTCGGGCGATTGGGAGTGGCGGGCTGAGCGCCTCGACCCGAAGGTCTTGGCGCGTACACCCCCACCCCATCAACGGGGTCTTCTACCCCAGCCCTCGTCCTCAGCTAGGGACAGTCGCCTGTCCCCGTGCTGAGGAATGGCCGCCTCTTTTCGGGGAGGGCTTCCCGCTTAGATGCTTTCAGCGGTTATCCCCTGCGGCGTGGCTGCCCGGCGATGCCCTGCCGGACAACCGGTACACCAGAAGCCGCGGCGCCCCGTTCCTCTCGTACTAGGGGCACCTTCCCCTCAGGCGGCCAACACCCCCAGCAGGTAGAGTCCGACCTGTCTCGCGACGGTCTAAACCCATCTCACGTTCCCCTTTAATGGGCGAGCAGCCCCACCCTTGGGAGCTGCTGCACTCCCAGGATGGGAAGAGACGACGTCTGGGTACCAAACCGCGGGGTCGATGTGAGCTCTCACCCGCGACGAGCCGGTTACTCCCGGGGTAACTTTTCTGTCATGCCTGGCCCCCACCGAAGGGGGCACAAGCGTTCGCTAGGCCCGGGTTTCCCCCCTGCGCCCCTTGCTTTTGAGGGCGCAGTCAGGCCGGCTTTTGGCCTTGCCCTCTACGGCGGGGTTCTGACCCGCCTGAGCCGACCTTTGGGCGCCCGTGTTATTTTTTCGCGGGCGTGCCGCCCCAGCCAAACCGCCCACCTGCCGTTGTCCCCGGCTACAAGGCCGGGTTAGAGGCACAGTCGCAGAAGGGCGGTGTTCCATGGGCGCCTCCATAGCCCCCGAAAGGGCTACTTCACCAGCTCCCGCCTACGCTATGCAACTGCGACCATACCCCAGCGGCAGGCTGCGGTAAAGCTCCACGGGGTCTTCTCGCCCCGCTGGGGGTTGGTGGACTTTGCACCACCAGGTGGGTTCACCGGGCCCCGGGCCGGGACAGCGGGGACCTCGTTGATCCATTCATGCGCGCCGGAACTTACCCGGCAAGGCATTTGGCTACCTTAAGAGAGTCAGAGTTACTCCCGGCCTTCAGCGGCGCTTCGCCCGGTTGGACCCGGGTTTCACGGACCGCCAGTGGCCAGGATTCAGCCCCCGTACACACCCTTACGGGCTCGCGGGGACCTATGTTTTTATTAAACAGTCGGGTCCCCCTTGTCACTGCGACCTGAGGTCCCCGGCTTCAGCCGAAGACCCCAGGCACCCCTTCTCCCGAAGTTACGGGGCTAATTTGCCGAGTTCCCTGGCCCGGGGTAGTCCCGACACGCCTTGGGCTTCTCACCCAGGGACACCTGTGTCGGTTCTTGGTACGGACGTGGGGGATCCTTCCCAGCCTCCTTTTCAAGGGCTCCGGGGGTCGGCTGAACCGCCTAAGGGCGGCCCATCCCGCCTTCACCCGGTTCTCGCCATTACGGCACTCCCCGGGCTTCAGCGGTTGGGTGGAGCGGCAGCTCCACTCAGCCTACCCCGAAGCGTCAGAGGCTGGGCTTGCGTTGCCGCAATCGTACCCCCACGGCACCGGAATATTAACCGGTTTCCCTTTCGGTGGGTACGAGTTACGCCCCACCTTAGGACCGGCTGACCCTCGGCTGACGACGCATTGCCGAGGAACCCTGGCCCTTTCGGCGGCCGGGATTCTCACCCGGCTTTGCTGTTACTACCGCCGGGATCTGCA
>QMQV01000254.1 GCA_003649085.1 Thermoproteota archaeon | reverse complement strand
TGTATCACCAGTATCTGCAACATCATCTACTACCAAAATATTCAAACCCTTTACATCTAAATTAGACGGAAAATGGATAGTTGGCTTTTCCATTCTTTTCATCACTCCTGCATAGTATTCTGCTCTAACTATCTCTATTCGATCAATACTAAGCAGATCAGATAAGAACCTTGCTGGCACTAAACCACCTCTCGATATGCCAATTATGACATCTATCTTCACTCCACTCTTCTTTATTTGATTACAAACATCCAACAGCGCTTCATATATATCGTCGAGATTTGGTGAAAAGAACTTGCTGTTACTCATCCCAAGACTACACCATTATTAAGATCAAGCTGAATGAAGGCTTAAGGTTAACCTCCTCGGGTTAAGTTCACAATTAAGATCTCATCACCATTTTTAAGTATCGTTTTTAACCCATTTAGAGCTGAGATTTCCTTACCATTTACAAGTATCAAATTGTGAGCATGAAACTCTCTAAATGCTACTTCAATATTTTCTCTCTCTATTCTTTCTCTGAAAGTGTTAAGGAGAATCTTCGATAATTCTGAAATATCCGTTCTCTCGGGAACTCTAATTTCGAGATTGTCTCCAAGTACTTTAGCCATTAGCCCCATTACTCTAATTCTCAACTTTATCTTTTTCTCATCTTCTTTCATTACTAAATACTCTCTCCATTAGCCCATAAATCGTTAAAGTAATCGAGTGCCTCACTAATTAGTTTCGGATCTGTAGTCAACACAGTGATCTCCTTATTAAACCATAAGGCAGATTCTGTCCGATTGTGACTACCTACAAACAAGTATTTTCCATCAATAATTACCACTTTTAAATGTGCTCTTGAAATCTCCTTAGGTTTGAGCTTTATGTCAATTCCACAATCCTTTAAATACTCAATTGTCTCGTAATAACTCTTATAGGTCGTGTCATCAACTAACACTTTGATATCAAGCCCTTTTGATTTAAGTTTACAGAGTTCGTAGAGTATCATATTAACAGGATCTTCTTCCAATCCCTCACGTGGATCATACTTAATTACGTACATTGCAACATAAACTGACTTATTTGCTCTTTTAATTACATCCAAAAGTGTCTTATAATACTCCTTATCTTCGAGTAACTCTTCAAAATAACTACTAGAGACTGTAACTGTTGTTGTGACAGTATATGTTATCTTATGTGTTGTAGAAATCGTTTCTACACTAGTAACAGTCTTAGTAATCGATACAGCAATCTCCTGTGACTTGACTCCATAACTGGTAAAAATACCAATTATAACGCCAATTACCAGTAGAACAACTCCGAGTTTTGCTCTCATATTCTCACCTAAAGTGCTAAGATATAACTCTTAAAGCAATTAACACTCGACTACAAAACCTATCCAAGATCTAAGCTTCTGTAATAGAGCTTTATCGGTTCGAAAAGCAACTCATTTATATCTGTAACCCTTATTTCTGTACCGTTTATCCTTATACTTCTCTCCGTTGGACGTGTATCTTTTCCTCTCAATCCAACTATCTTCCCACTTGCAATTATCAGGGCCAAGCCAAAGGTATCTCCTATCTCTATAGCCTCTAGTGCATCCTCTCCTACAGATCCTTGAGGTTTATCTATAAGTACTATATCGGCATCCTTTCCAACTTCTATAAATCCAGAGTTTATCCTATAGCCATATTTGTTGTAAAGTCTTGCAGTGTTACCAGTAGCCATTGCTATAACTTTTTCAGCAGATATTTCTGCCAAGGAAGAAGCAGTTACTATAGCTCTGTGTAATGCATTCGGAAGATATCCCTGACCAGTAGGTGTATCGCTTCCAAAGATGACTCTATCAAGAATATTCTTTTCCTTAGCATACTTCAAAACTTTAACAATCATTCTCGGATTTCCATAGGGTACTATCTCTATACCACTATCCAGTTTGTCAATTATCTCCTTAGTATCTTCCCAGGGAGCTGCTGTCGTTCCTCCATTTACATGAGCTATCTTATCCGGTTTCATGCTTAAAACTTCATCTACAGAGAATAAACGTGAACCTGGAATAATCCCAGGTCCCCAATGAACAGAAACGAAGAAATTATATTTCCTAGCCCATTCAAGCATCAGGAGTACTTTGCTAACATCAGCTAGTCCTCCTCCCCCTATTTCAGCTATTAACCAGATCCCTTCCTCTGATAATTCTTTAAAATCATCTTCTGTTAACCCCTCAGAAAGAACTAAAGCTCCTCCAAAAACTTTTTGAACTCCTCCAGGACGATAGTTTTCAAAGATCTTCTTTGCTAAAATTGCTGTAACTTTAACACCCTTAGGATCCCACGGATAAAATCTAGGAAGTCCATGCCCTTGTTCTCCTTCAGAGATTATCGTAGTAACACCGTGCATGAGTGCTTCCTCGAGACAATTAACAATTCCATTCATTGGAGCATAGTTTTCAAGGGCTAGATGCGTATGACAATCAATTAAACCCGGAATGGCCACCATACCATTTGCATCAACGATAATTTCTGCATCCTTTAAATCTATGCCACTTTCATGACCTACATAAGCTATCTTTCCATTTTCAATGAAAATAGTGTCTGCTCCGTCTATAACTCCCTTATTTA
>QMQV01000253.1 GCA_003649085.1 Thermoproteota archaeon | reverse complement strand
TTTTTTCAGTTACTGGTATCAGGTCGGTTGTGGTGGATCCCATATCGACAAATAAGAAGTTCCTATATCCATCTTTAAGTAGCAGTTTCACGGAAGCTAACCAGTTGCTAGCAGCAAAGGCTCTAGGATTATCTATATCCTCCTTAATCTCCCCATTTATGTTTAAAAAATATACGTGACGAAAAACTTTCTTACAAACTTCTGCGATACATTTTACACCTTCTTCTTTGTTTCTAAACACATCTGCTAGTTCTGCAGTAATAACAACTCCAACCTTTGACACTTTGTATTTTTCTGCAATACCTTTAAGCTTTGTTTCTAATAACTCCAGATTTTTCCAGATTGGGAAGTATATTATCTCCCACCCCTCTTCAGACGCAACCTTTAGATTTGCACCACCTATGTCAATCCCCAAAGAACTCATCTAATCTCCCCTCACCAAATGAGAAGGATTGATAATCTTCACCAACCGGATAATACTTCACAGCGATTGAATGCGGTGGGAAGAAGTGTCCTAGGTGTGTAAGCACTACTTTTTTAGCATTTATCTTTTTTGCCAGAAGGAGAGCTTCTTTAGCATTCATGTGTTTTCTAAATCTACCACTAGGGGCTAAAGCCTCAACAATAAAAAGATCGGGATTTTGAATTTCGTTAGTACTTTTTTTGGGAATGTCTATATTTGTGTCGCTACTAACAACAACTACGTAGTTTTTCCATTCAACTTTAACACCTACAGTCTCTACTGGAGGATGATTTACCGGGAAAAGTGTGAATTTTAAGCCAGCAATCTCAAATTGATCGTAAGCGTTTATTTCGACTGGTTTGTACTTTAAAAATCGCATATATTTTCCGATATCTTCGTGAACACCTGGTGTTGAGTAAACAATAACGTCATCCTGAACTCTGTAAAATTCCCCGAAACCCCCGAAGTGATCAAAGTGACAGTGGGTCCATATTACGGCATCAACCCTTTCAACAGAAGTATCAAGCAACTGACGTCGAAGATCTGGAGAGGTATCTATAAGTATTGTTTTACCTGCATTTTGGACCATAACCGAAAATCTTTTTCGCTCCCATCCTTTTTTTCGAGCATCCTCACATGTTTTGCAGTGACAGTTTAGGATTGGTGTTCCTGGAGAATCACCGGTACCAAGAAGTGTAATGATCATATTCTAGTAAGAGGCTTTGAGCTTTAGTCTGTCTTTTACCTCTCTGACAGCGTTAATCAAATCTTGCTGTGTTAGGTTCTTTCTACCATCTAAAAGAGCTTTCAAAACAGCTTCTCTAACAACCAATTTTATTTCAGCTCCTGTAAATCCTTCAGTCTCTTTGACCAACTCATCTAGGTCAAAATTACCATCAACTTTGGAAAGGGAAATCTCGAATATCCTTCGTCTTATGGCTTCGCCAGGTTCTGGAAATTCAACTATTTTATCAAATCTCCTCCAGACTGCGGGATCAAGAAGACTTGGGTGATTTGTTGCAGCTATTAATATTACGCCGTCATTAACAAGGTTAATTTCGTCTATGGATTTTAGTAGTGTATTAACAGCCCTTTTAATTGCAGCATGTTCATCACTGGTTCTCATTTTTGCGACGTAATCAAATTCGTCGATGAATAGAATGCATGGATTAAGTTTCCTTGCAATTTCAAAGACTTTTTCAATGTTTTTAGAAGTCTCACCAAGGTATTGGCTAGTAATCATGGACAACTTGACTTCCACGAGTGGAAGGTAAAGCTTTTTACTCAGAGCCCTAGCAGTCGTCGTCTTGCCAGTTCCTGGTGGACCTATAAAAAGAAGTTTTCCGATATCTGTTAGCCCTATCTTCCTAAGGAATTCCCTCTCCTCAATCGCAATCTCTATTTTTCTTATCTCTTCAATTTGCTCGTCACTTAGAGCAACCTCGTTGAAATCTATGGGAATCTCTTCGGGTGAAAAAACCCTTACGAGACTTAGCATTTCTCTAGAGTCATCGTTTTTCTCAAGTTCAGCTATAATACTTTTTAGCCATTCCTTATCTCCGTGTTTTGGTAGATTTACTTTTTTAGCCTCCTTGTAGGATACATCAAGAGAGTCAAAGTTTTGGTAATAGTAGGCTAACACGGGATTTCTTTTGATAACTTCAGAACCCTTAGATGCCAACCACTTGGTTGCTAGTTCGAATGAGGTGACCTTTAATTGTTTTGAGAAATTGTTGAAGTCCACAAATGGTAGTTTTCTAAAGTCACAACTTCCAGCGTACTTCATAGCAATATCTTGTTTAACAACGAGTGGCCTCTTTAGACCGTTTTTACCATAAAAAAGTTTCCTGATATTTTTTGGTATATCGTCCTCGCTAAGTTCGCTATATCTATTGTAAATTTCTGCAGTAAGTAGAAGTTCTACAAGTTTTACAGTACTCATCTGGTACACTTCTTACCAATAAACCATTGGGATTTTAAAAGTTTTGCAAGGTGTCTTCTTTTAGGTTGTTATTTGAAGTGAACTATTCCGACTTTGTGAGCTACCCCGCACTGAAGTGCGGAGCTTCTCCCGTTCCACCCGCCTTTACGGCTGACGGCTTCATGCGGGAGTTCGGGGGGTTCACAGCTCCCCCATCCCATCGGACT
>QMQV01000252.1 GCA_003649085.1 Thermoproteota archaeon | reverse complement strand
TCTTTATTGTTTTCTCTCTCTCGTTTTCATCTTCTCTTTCGTAGAAATTAATGGGAGGAGCAGAAAAGGCAACATCAATTATTTTATCAACGTTTACGTACCTTTCAATTAAATCAGCGAGTTCATCAAAGAGTCTGATCACGTCTTCTCTCTCATAGGCTGGAATGAGTCCAAGGTGTCGGTAGGGCATTTTAATATTCACGCGGGGGATAACCCCATACACTTCGATTTTTGCCAGTTTCTTCACCGCGAGTGTAACTCTATTAGCATGCCTTGGATTACCAGCTCTATTAAGTATAACACCACGCAAATCAACATCAGGATCAAATACTTTGTATCCGGTGATTATTGCAGCAGCTGTTCGGTTCAGCCTTTCAACGTTAGCAATGAGCGCAACGGGAGATTTTAGGATCTTACTAATTTCTGCAACACTTCCTTTTTCACTTATAGCATCTGCAGAATCATACAAACCAGTTTTTCCCTCTATAATGGCAATATCAGCACCTTTGAAATTTTTAACGAAAACCTCGAGTATTGCGTGTTTATCGAGCATAAAACTATCTAAATTACGTGAATACCTGCCAGTGGCGAGATGATGAAATCCGGGATCTATAAAGTCTGGACCTACTTTATATGGTTGGACAGCATATCCTCTATTAACAAGAGCTCTCATTAATCCGACAGAAATCATTGTTTTTCCGACCTTACTCCTCGTTCCGCCAATTATTATCCGTGGAATCTCCATTGCTAAAACTTTGTATTTGGGAATTAATTAGTTGCGGAAAGCTTAAATTACTCTCCACGAGTTAGTGGAATCCATGGATGAGTTTGAGTATGTATTCGTTGATGAAGAAGACGAAGAAGTTGAAAGCGAGGATGAGTTGAAACTAGCGGAAGTTTACAAATTGGCGGCTAAATTGCTAAAACTTCTTGAGGAAATTAAAAGTTGTGAATTACGTGAAGCAGCTTCACTCATGTTAATTAAAGAAATTATAGGAGAAGATAAAATTTTGTTAGGGTTGGCTTCAAAAATGCTTCAAGATATGAGTTTTGGATATGACGATGACGAAAGTTATGTGAGTTGAAGGTAGACATTCTCAATTTTCTTAACGATATTGCTCCAATCGTATTTCTTTGCAGAATGTCTGCCCCTTTTTCCGAGTCTAGTTGCGAGCGAGTCTCTCTCTAGAATTTTGTTAATTTTGTTAATTAGATCGTTCAGATCATTAAATATCATTCCTCCCTCTCTGGCTACGTCTCTGACACCGGGCAAGTTCGAAGCGAGAACGGGCGTTCCACAGGCCATAGCCTCTACTAAAGCTATTCCAAATGCCTCGAGTCTGTTAAGTGACGGTAAGACTAGAACTCTTGCTCTCCTCATCCATTTAAATTTAGTTTCCTCACTTACTTTACCGGTAAATAAGGCATCTATATTGCTCTCTTTAGCAAGCTTTTGAAATCTCTGCCTGTCCTCGCCATCACCAATAACAACGAGTTTAGCATTAATGTATTTCATAGCATTTATTAAAATTTCTAGACCTTTATATTCAACCAATCTACCAGTATATAGAACTATTTTATCTCTACTCCCTGCTGGTGCTCCGCAAGGTATAGATTTAGTGTTTACACCATTTGGAATTATTGTTACATCAAATTCTGAGAGAAGGGGAGACGTCTTAGCATAACTTAAAGTCGTGGCAATTATTGCATCGGCACTCTCAAGCAATTTTTTTGTTATCTTGGTGTTGGTGTATTCGATGGCTTTAGCAATTACGCGAGGTATTCTATATCCTCCCACTCTTCTTGGGACGAATACGTCGTTATGGTATGTTATTACGTGCGGTTTTAGGTTCCTTTTTAAAATCTCATATGCAAAAAAAGGGGAAGGTATGTGGGAGTGGTAGACATCTGCTTCTATATTTGGGAAAGAAACAGGAAGCGGTGCGTAGGGTATATCTATGGATGGGACTGTAACAACACGAACAATCTCGTCGTATCCAGTTGAGGAAATTACAGTTACGTTGTGATTTTCCCGAAGCCTTCTGACTACGTTTTGAACATGAAACTCGATACCCCCAACATGAGGCGGATAATAGGGAGTCGTGACAACTAATTTCATTACGGTGAAGTTGTTGTTAAGAATATAACCGCTGCGATTGTAAGAATGACACATCATTTTGCTTTAATGAATGCAGCTTGAGAATCGGAAGACGATGTTTCAATGTCTGAGGTTGCGTTGACGCCCATAGGGATTTGAATTTTAAATGTAGGGCCGCATCTGCGGCTTAATACACTCTAAAAGCAGGAAGGATTGAGGTAAAAGCCTAGACAAGCTTTGGTATCTTCTCACTGAAGTTGGAGGTGTAACGTGTAAAACTAGGAAAGTTTGCATGATAATCGGTAGGTTAATTTTTATCTTGGAAATAAATGTTTAGATTATAAAGAATACTAACTGGGAAGAAGTAACTTTTCATGTGGTGGCATTATTGCAAAATTTTTTAACCACGAACACTGAGTTTTTAAAAATGAGGCTTCTAACAATAGGTGCAGGATATAAAGGTGCAAAAATTGCAGAACTTCTGCATAAGGAAGGGGTTAAAGTTAATAAAGTCCCTC
>QMQV01000251.1 GCA_003649085.1 Thermoproteota archaeon | reverse complement strand
GATGTATTCTTGGATCACGTTCTCGCCTCCCGCAGGGTTTTCCGCTCGACCTTGATCCCGCTGGCTTCTAGGTCTTCTATGAGCTTTAGGACTTTTGACAGCGGCGGCTCGGGCAGGTGGTGGTTGTAGTTATCATAGCCTATGCTGACCAGTTCGGGTTCGATGTCCGTGATCCACTTGAACATCACGTCGAGGTCGAAGTCCATGACCGGCTCGACGCTCACGTGCTTCCTCGGCCAAGCGAGCTCCTTCATGCTCCTGTACCTCTCCGCCGTGATCGGCGCGAACGAGAACTCAAGGGTTATCTGCCTGTTGGTCTCGATCGTGGCCGAGAGGATCGTTTTCCTCGGATTCAGGTCTGCGAGCCGCTGGAAAAACCTGTAGAACGCCGGGCTCTTAGTTTCGAAGAAGAACTCGGTTTCATATTTTCGCTGGAAGTCCTCGACAAAACCGAGGACTCTCCTGACGTTGGTAATGTACTGGCAGGAGATGTCTCCCATGTCGCAGACGAAAACCAAACCGCTCTTCGGGAGCACGGCTTGGTTCAGTCGCTCTGGATGGATGTGGGGCCTGAACTCGTTGCAGGCCCTGCATTTAAATCTCTTCGCCAGCCTCCTAGCCCAGCAATACTCGCAATCGTAGTAGCATCCGACCAGAGGGTTCCACGTCTTTTTAACGAACTTGTACATCCGGGTCATTTTCCACCTTTAAAAATTCTGTTCACAGAACACTTCTCCCCAGCCTCCTGTTTTAGTTTGGTGTATTCTTCTAGTAGTCGGCGGTATCTTTCCTGCCAATACTTCAGTTCGCGGTTGATTCTCTCGATGAAGCTTTCCAGTTCGCTCGGAGAGTCTAGTAGCTCGTCTAGGTGCCAGTATTCTAGGCTCATGGAGCCGAATTCGTAGCAGTATTCGTCGAGGCACTCTCGGCAAAGCGGCATAACTATGTCTTCAAACATCAGATACTCCGCCTCACGTTTGCCGCAACCAGTGCACTTCACTTCTCCTCAGCCTCCTTCAGGTATTTCCAACCTAGGTAGACGAATGCTGCCGTCCAAGCTGGCTCTACGAGGCATTTCAGTAGGTCTATTATCGTCTTCGGGTTTCTGGCTATTATTGCGAGAAGGAATACCTGCACCACAAGCAAGATTCCTACAGCCAATATCAGCCGATGCACCAACCTATCCCAATTCATCCCTCTTCAGCCTCCTATTTTCATGATGCCTGCTACGGTTAGGAGAATTGTTAGGATGATTGACATCGTGATAGCGATGGCTAGCCCCACCAACGCCCTTACGGGTTCTCTCCTAGCCAGCTTTGATGCGATCAAGTTGGCGCCTCCTACGACGACGTATCCCCAAGCGGTCAAGAAAAGCGCGAAGAAGATTACAGTTGGCAAAACATCAATCATTTCTCCTCAGCCTCCTTGATTATTGTTGGGACTAGTACTATCCATTTTCTGTTTTCGTCTAGTTCGATGAAGTGCCATCTGTTGAGTGTTTTTAGTTTGATCTTAAGGTATATGGCGTCTTCTTCCTCGGCTTTGTTCTCGACATCCACTACCTCGCATATAATCCCGCAGAACTTACCTAGACCCTCCAACGGAGGCCCCTTGTGGAATGTCTCGCAGATAGCGTGGCTTATTTTATCAGCCTCCTCATGTGTCAGCAACTTATATATAACCCTCCATCCATTTATCTCCTTCATTTCTCCTCACCTTCCTGAGGCTTCTCCCCCAGCCCCCGGGTTACTTTCTGTTGCTCGGTCTTTGCCGTTGTGAAGGGATGTCGTCGCTCCCATCCCCCTAGGAAGGATGGGTGGGGAGGATGGTTACATGGTGAGGGGGCTGCATGGGGAGCCTCAAAGCTCATTTCTCCTCAGCCTCCTATGGGTCATCACCGTATCTTGTTGTGAAGACGAGCAGGGCAAGCCTCACGTTCCTTAAAGTTCCATTCGTCCTGACTAATGGTATGACTTTAGGCGGGTCACTAGTGTTCGTTCTCATTTCTCCTCACCCTCCCCCAAAGCTTTTGCAATCAGTATATCGGATAGCTTATCGCCTAGACCGATGAAATGTGCCATGGCGTATCGGAATTGCTCTAACATTATTCGCAATATCCCCAGCCTTTCATACTCCACATTTTTCTTGGTTGGGATAACGCCGAGTAATGCTATGATGGAGATCGGAATCTTTTCGCCGTATATGACCACGAACCTAAAGATCGCATCAACTTTCTCGGTAGCCCATAGCGCCGTCTCCCTTGTTTCTGCTATTCCAGTCTTGCATTTAGGGCATCTAATTTTCTGTATTCCCGTGGCTTCCCGTGATTTTACCAAGAATCGATGACCACAGGATAGGCATTTGCACCTTACTAGATGATAGCCTTGATTCATTTCTCCTCAGCCTCCTTCTCACATTTCATCGCCTCAATTATCTCTGTTAATTTTGCGCCGGTTACGGCTTCCAAGTTAGGCGAGATTTTCACGATCTGATCCCATGGTTCCATGTCCTTCCACCATCCGAGGAAATCGTGGAGTTGAGTTGCCGTTTTCTCTGCCAACTCCGTGTCCCATACCACGACGATCCTACCCTTGTTAATCACGGCATACACGGTCATTTC
>QMQV01000250.1 GCA_003649085.1 Thermoproteota archaeon | reverse complement strand
GTAGTCTACGTCGTCTCTAATTAGGTATGGTCTCACAAATTCGTGTTTTGCAAAGAATCCTTCGAAATCTGTAATCAGGTCCTTTAGAACTTTGAAGTTATCCAGAGGTTCTAAGGTTACAGTTTTACCCCCTAGATGCATTATCTGGGTTTCACAGGCAAGACGGGGTTTATTGTTTATTTTAATCGCACAGCTTCCACAAATACCCATTCTACATGAGGCTCTGAATGCTAGGCTAGGGTCAATGTTCTCTTTTATGTAGTATAAACCTTCAAGAACGGTCATCCCTTTTCTAACAGGAACTTTAAAACTCTGCCAGTACGATTTTGAACCATCAAAACGTTTTATTCTGAACTCAACATCCATAAAACCACCTCAGTATTTCCTCTCAACCGGCTGCCACTTAGTTATCTTTACCGGAATGTAATCGAACTTCGGTCCATCAGGCGTGTAGTAAGCCAGTGTATGCTTCAACCAGTTCTTGTCATCTCTCTCAGGATAATCGAGCCTGTAGTGAGCACCCCTGCTCTCAGTCCTAAGCAAAGCACCAATCGCAACAACCTCAGCCAGGTCAAGCATGTAACCGATCTCTATCGTAGACACCAAATCGGTGTTAAATCCCCTCGACTTGTCAACGATCTCAATATTGCCATACCTCTCCTTCAGCTCCTTAATCTTCTTAACAGCCTCCTTAAGCTCATTCTCATTCCTGAATATCCACAAGTTCTTATCCATCGTCTCGTTCAGCTCCTTCTTAAGCTGATACGGACTCTCATCCCCACTCTTCCCAAGCAACCCATCGTATATCCTGCTCTCCTCCTCCTTCATAAAAGAACTCGGTATGTGCTTCTCCCCAACTTTTAAAGCATACTCAGCAGCCCTCTCTCCAGCAACCCTTCCAAATACGAGACACTCAGCCGTGGAGTTGCTACCTAGTCTATTGGCTCCGTGAATGCTTATACACGCAACTTCTCCTGCAGCATACAAACCTTTTACGGGGGTTTCAGTCCGCACATTGGTGTGAATTCCGCCCATAGTGTAGTGTGCTACAGGTCTAACTGGAATGGGCTCCTCTACAGGATCGATACCAGCAAATTTCATTGCCGCATCCCTTATTAGCGGAAGTCTCTCATTTATCTTCTCCTCACCCAAATGAGTCAAGTCCAATGCTATGTAAGGACCGTATTCACTTTCAAAACCTCTACCTTCAAGAATTTCCCTCCACATGGCCCTTGCAACAACGTCTCTTGGTGCAAGCTCCATTTTCTCTGGAGCGTATTTGGACATGAACCTCTCTCCGTCTTTGTTTCTGAGATATCCTCCCTCTCCTCTGCAAGCCTCAGTCATTAGGATACCTGACGGAACAAGGCCAGTTGGATGGAACTGGAAGAACTCCATGTCTTTCAGGGGTACACCACATCTGTACGCTACAGCCATGCCATCACCAGTTACTGTGTGGCTGTATGTTGTAAAACCGTACAACCTTCCAGCACCGCCTGTAGCTAGTATCACAGCCTCTGCTTCAAAAAACACGAGTTCTCCGCTTCTAAGCTCTATTGCTGCTATACCTTTGACTTCATTATCTTCGATTACGAGGTTCGTTAGGAAGTATTCGTTGTACTTCTCTACGTTATCGTACATTAGCATCCTCTCGTAAAGTGTGTGCACCTCATGGAAACCTGTCCTGTCAGCAGCAAAAATTGTTCTGTTTACGCTATGGCCACCAAAAGCTCTCTGAGCTATTTTACCGTCTTCTCTTCTACTCCACGGACACCCCCAGTTGTCGAGCCTAAGTATTTCTTTTGGCATCTCTCTAACGAAGAATTCAACTGCATCTTGATCTGCTAGAAAATCGGCTCCCTTAACAGTGTCCCAGGCATGTAAGTCGAAGCTGTCATCTTCTCTTAATACAGCAGCTGTTCCACCCTCTGCACAAACGCTGTGACATCTAATTGGATAAGTTTTAGATATTATTGCTATCGACAGTTTATCACTGGTTTCGGCTGCAGCAATAGCTGCACGCATGCCGGCAATTCCTGCACCAATGATAACTATGTCATGCTCAAATTTCAAGCACCATCACCTCTTTATTTTATACATATAACAGGTTGCTCAGCGTGGAGAATAACATGTTGTGCGACACTTCCAAAGAGGAGCTTACCGGCAGGCCTCCTTTTCCTAACACCTATAACTACTACTGATGCTTGAACCTCCTTTGCAAAATCTACTATATCATCGCCAGGATTTTTACCTCGCACAAGTAAATGCGTTTCGTACTCCACTCCGGCAGCCTCAGCTTTTTTTGCAGCATCTTCAAGAAGCTCTTCGCCAGCTTTAACCTCTTTTTCTGTGGTTTTGTCTCCACCAAAAAGCGAGTGTACAAAGAGAATTTTCTCATTTCTAAGTTTTGCTTCCTCTAATGCGAATTTCAGAATTCTCTCAGTTCTATCAGACGGTTTATCCAGTGCTACAACCATTACCAATTCTTTTCACCTCCTATTTTTAAACAAAATATTCAGGTTCCTTAAACTCTTTGAAGTTTATCAAAGTCTCATTTATTTTTAACTCTGGATTTAGTCCAAGCTCCTGAAGTGGAGCTAGATAATTTAGACCTGCTGCAAT
>QMQV01000249.1 GCA_003649085.1 Thermoproteota archaeon | reverse complement strand
GGCAATGGTGATAAAATGAAGTTTTCTAAGTTTAAAGAGGCTTGTAAAAACTGGTTTACAGCTGTAAGCGAGGTTTTTCAAGGCGCTATTAGCGAGGAAAGGTTTAGGGAGCATGCTCAAAGAGAAGCTGTCAAATTTGAAGACTTGTTCTTACTGCTTTGCTTTGGCGATATAATAGGCTTGCCTACGCCATCGCCTTACTTCACCTTAAAGTTCTTGCCATACGTAGCTCACGAGCTGCCGGATTTCATTAAGAGACATAGGTTCTATGATACTGGGGAGATGTTGGCGCTATGGGAGTCGTTCATGTAGAAGCTAAGCTTAGAAGCCTAAAAGACATCGTAACGCCGTATCCAGGTGAAAGAAATCGCAACGTCTTCTTCGGCGGTAAAGGCGGTGTAGGTAAGACAACGTGCGCAGCGGCAGCTGCTATTTGGGCTGCCGATAACGGCTATAAGACTTTAATAGCTTCAACAGACCCTGCGCATTCTCTAGCATGGGTTTTAGAGCAAAAAATTGGTGATAAGCCGACACAGGTTAAAGAAGTTAAGAATTTAGATGCTGTCCAAATAGATCCTCAAAAGCTGATTGAAGAACAGAAGGAAGCTATACGTCAGAAGATCTACAGCTTAATTGGACCAACGCTTAGCGGTGTTGAGGAGTATATTGATGCGACAGCCATATCGCCGGGCGTTGAAGAAGCCGCGACATTTGATAAGTTTATTGAATACTTAAGCTTGGGAAACTACGACATAATAGTCTTTGATACCGCGCCAACAGGTCATACTCTCAGGCTCATCTCGCTATCAAAGGTGTTAGGAGAGTGGATTGAAAACTTAATCGATGTGAGGAAGAAGGCACTTGAAATGCGTAAGTTAGTTAGCAGGGATATAGTCGTTAAGGAGGATGAAATTTTGAAAGGGCTTGAAGACACTAAGAGGAGGTTTGAAACAGCTAAGAGTATAATGACTAATCCCAGGAAGACGACTTTCATCTTCGTACTAATACCTGAATGGACTCCCATACTAGAGGCTAAGAGGGCTACGAAGATTATCGAGGATTTAGGAATAAAGGTTGAGGGGGTCGTAGTTAATCAAGTCTTATCTCCTGAGCTTTCTTCAATACATGAGTTTTTGAAAAGTAGGTCTGAGATGCAACTTGAACATTTAACGTACATAGAGAAAGAGTTTTCTGGGAAAGTCATCGTTAAGGTGCCTCTCTTGGAGAGAGAAGTTAAAGGAGTGAGCATGCTTCGGAGGATAAGCCAGTTTATGTTTTAAACTTCAGAGCATGAATGTGGTTAAGCTTTTAACTCGTGAAAGTTAAAAGTAAAACATAGAGGTGGTTCTCAAAAATGAGCGAAGAAAAACTTGGCGAGACCGAGCTAGCAATTCTCGATGCCCTTAGAAAAGGTATGACTAGCAGAGGTGACATCTCAAAGCACGTGATGAAAATCGTAGCTAAGTCCAGACAATACGGAGGCTCAGCTGCCTTAAGAGGCTTTGCCATGGCCTTAGGGGACTCCCTCGAATCACTGGTAAAGAAAGGCATCTTGGAGAAAAAAGGAGGAATTTTCGGAGAGAAATACTCATTAACTGATAAGGGCAGAGAAATTGTCGCAAAATACGAGGAAGAGCTCAATAAGCTCAAGGCGGACTAAGCTTTAACTAAGCCGACGCTATTAGGTCGGGGCTAAATAATAGAAGGGGAAGTGTAAAAAAGAGGGGAATTTAGGAAGTTGTTGAAGTAGCCTCCTTCTTTGGCCAAGCTTCTTCTGCTGTCCACTTCTCGATTTCTTCCTTGGTTAAAGTCTTGAAGCGCTTAATCGTAATGTAAGCTAAGTACGTTACTAACACTAATAGCACGACTGCTAGTGCGCATAATATTGGGTTAAACTTAAGCGCTGAGTAGTAGTAGATGTTCCAGATAAACGTAGCGAAGCAGAATGACAATATGAAAACCCACAGCCAGCCATGATAGAACAATCTTCTGCTAGTAAGCTTTAGCCAGACTACGATGACACCTAGCGATAAAGCACCGACCATCAACATGGTTGCTCCGAACATCGGGTATAGCACTAACCACGTACCCGTCACGGAGATCGCTAAGGCACAGAGCATCGAGACTATAGAGCCAGCCCATCTAGCAGCTGCAGCACGCTTGACTGGCCTTATCATCGAGTAGAGGTCAACGATTAGAATTCTAGCAGCTCTGTTGCCGCCGTCCATCGTCGTGACGATGAAGCACGATAGCCAGAACATGCACCAAGCATACAATACCTCTGAAGGTATACCTGTAACTCCTCCTACGATCCTAGCATAACCTGTTGAAGCAGCTGCCATCCAGTGCTTCTTGAATAATGGGAAGAACTCGTCCCAGCTTAATACCAAGCAGCATAGCATGGTGCTTGAAGCAGTTAATGACTCCAGTAAGAAGCCGCCGCGCCTTACAATCGTTGGGAATAAGCCGTAGCCAATTAGCCTTGTGTGAAGCTCATTTGCAATACGCTTTGACGTGTAACCGCTACACCATACAGCGTGTAGACCTGACATCGCGCCGCACGAAACTACTACGACTAATAGCGGTAACATTGGTCCGTGAATTTCAGAGTAGAACGCTCTGACAAG
>QMQV01000248.1 GCA_003649085.1 Thermoproteota archaeon | reverse complement strand
TGTTTAAGATTCTTTGTTTACCCGTGAAAAAAGAAGGGCTGAAACGTCCTCTCTTTCGAGTCATGTTAACAGTCCTCTGCTCTAGCATCTTAATCTTAGGGAGCTTCTCGGCTTGCATGCGATCTATATCAGCAGTGGGCTACTCCGCGTGGTTGAAGATTGTAACCACCTCGTGGAATGGGGTACCCGATCCATCGGCGCTACCAGGCAACTTCATGCCGATGTTCCCAGCAGGAGAAGGTTTTGCTGACAGGTTCAACGTGACTGGACAGGAGGCCTTTGTGGAGGTCTATGGTATTAAGCCTGAAGCCAGCCTAATCCAGCTCCAAGGAACCTTCGAGCCAAACGCCACCGGATTTGTAAAGATCAGCTGGACTGTCGAGGATAATTGGGGCCTTTTGATCCTAGTAAAGGCCAAAAGCTACTACGGAGAGAAAATCGGAGCGGAAAGCCCCTTCAAAGGAATAATAATGTACGCTTTGCTAATACCGCCAACATCACCATCAGATGACGCCAAAGCCAAGCTATCGGGAATTACTGGAGGAGTAATAGACACTACAGAGGTGAATAGCAAGAATGCCTCTGTACATATAGATGGAAGCTATGACGAGTACTCTGGCCTATTCGACTTTAGCATATCAGGTGTCTTCGACTATCTCAGCGGCCCAAGCGTCAATCTAGCCTCCTTCGCCACGATCTTCGGTAATGAGACCTCTGCTGGAACGCCCGTCAATGCTTGGGTTGCTAAGGCTGCTAAGATCTTCAAGGTATTCCACGTCCACTCATGGTATGACATTAAGGATAATCTGAGCTTCGCCCAGATCAAGATCTACGACCTAGACCACACAGATCCAACCTCAGAGGCATCACTCATACAAGCGGCCGTAACCGGAGAAGATGGACAGTCGAGATACACCAGAGAAATCTACCCCCCAGAAGAAGTCCTAACAGGCGGAAAATTCGAAGACAACCCATACGTCCCGATACCACTACAGATATTCAGGCTAGTCAATAGCAGCTATGGAGAAGTATTTACTTCTGGTACATCAACTAGCGGCATATCTCCAGGCTCTCCGATAAGAGCACCACACCTAAATGCAACCGTCAGAGTCTGGTGGGAGACCGTAATAGTAAACCAGACACTCTACTACGGAAACTATATCAACGGAAGCCTAACCGCAACAGCCCTATTCCCGCTCGGAAAGAGTAGGCTAAACTTCGTCGGACCACTAAACGTATATCACAACGCAACAAAACTAAACGATAAGTATCCAGTAACAAACTTCATCAACGCCACAGTCTTCTACGCCCACTTTTGTGCGTTCGACGACGACAGGGAAATATCGTTCCCAAGTTACGACCCGGAGGAAGGAAGATACATGGAAGTTTATGCGAGATATGTCTCAATGGATGTAGATGGGGACGGCGATGCAGAGAATGCTACGGGTGACCAGCTCATCAACGCCGAGGTTTCAATCAACCTGAAGACAACAAATGATGTAGCGTACTACATGACGGAGAACGTATTAACGACAAACATCACAGGATGCACCGACGACCCACACAAGTATAGAGGGGGCCTAATCAATGACATGGCAAGATTCCCGAATGCAACCATATGGTACAGCCTATATTATGAAGACCCAGAAGATGATGACTCAATCCCAGAGTACCTTGAAGACCGTGGTATAGGATCCTTCTGGGAGAACTTCGGAGACTATATATGGTTGAACGTCAGCTTCATGTATAATCCTGCTGATGCGGATAACTACGAAAACATACCTGAGGGGCCAAACTTAAGAGATGTTGCTAATCCGGCTAGGATCGGAGATGAGGACGTACTCGAAAGCGATTATTATAACGGAAACTGGAGCATGCTCGTATCAGACGTAAGCTACACCAACACACTCACCTTAACCGACGACAAAGAATATGACGGGCTTGACGTCCTAGTATTGTGGAAGGGTGAATGGCAGAACACCTGCCTAGGAAACGAGAAACTAGTAGGAGAAATCAGAATTAAGAACCCTTACGAAATAAGCCTTGCAAGAAAGACGTGGGTCACCCAGCTATCATTCGCAATTAATCCGGACCTCACTCCAACAGATGCAACCGCTGAGTGGATAACATGGGATGCCCCGATAGTAGTCCTGGATGAGTCTGTCCTAGTGGGCTTCAACCGCGGAAGGGTTAACATGACGACCTACGTCTACGATGTAGTTTTCCAAGTGGTTGACGCCCTCGGCAACACGCTGCCGGCAAGTGATACCGAGGTCGACTTAAGGTTGCCTAACGGGAACTTCATTACAAGGGAACCAAGCATAGACGAGACCCTATACACGGGCGTGATGTGGAGCTACAGGTTCTATGGAGAAGGAAATGTAACATTCTTCCAGCTACCAGGAGCAGAAGGACCATACGGAGTAAGAGTCCTCTACCAAGGAATTGAAGTATACTACAACATAGATGAAATCGATGTTCTAACCAAGACCACTATCGTGAGGATCAGAACAAACATTTACAAGATCAAGCTGGTCTTCTATGACTGTAATGATGAACTCTTACCACAGATATGGGTAAAGTACACGATGCCTGACGGAAGAACCGACTGGAGACAAACCTCAGAACA
>QMQV01000247.1 GCA_003649085.1 Thermoproteota archaeon | reverse complement strand
CTCGTATAGTGTTCCAGTAGGCATTTTAGCTAGTGCACCATATGGCATCAATGGGCCGTCGATTACCAGCAGTTCCGGGTCGAATTCTTCTAGCGCTCTTAGAGCTGTCTCGAAAACCTTTGCCTCCCTAAGCTTGTCCAACACGCACATCACTTGGTCTAGAACTTCGAATACTACTAGGTCTCTAGGGGAGTCGGGAACTAGTTCGGGTTCACCGATAATCCTACCTGAAACCCTGTTACCCTCGAAAACAACTGCGACAGCACTGCACACGCCTAGGAAGCCAGCATTCATTGAAACAACGTTGCTGCCGCCGTCCACAACGACAACCCTACTGGGGCTCCAACTGGAAGCATTTATCCTGCCAACACTAATCCCAGCAATCTCTCTCCTATAGAAATCTGTGGAAACTATTCCACTGGCTAACGCCTCAAAGTAGTCTATGAGCATCTCTCTAAGTCTGAAGAGCAGCATGGGTGCAACAGTGATCCTCTCCTCTTCCTCCCCCACTACAAACCACCTAGACCAGTAGCCACATTAAACCATTATAAAACAACAAATATAAAAGAACACCCGAAATATGTTCCTAATAATGGGGCGGCTGGTTGCCGAAGTTTTGCTTAAATACATTCAGCAACATGTCCGCTAGTAAATTTTTAATTACCTAACCTCTCTATACTCCCTAGCTAAGGGGAAGGATCTTGACTCCCAAGCGTTTTTCAGGAAGACAGCGCTTGTCGATACTCGATTCGGGTACTGCTCATTGGAGGTAAAATCGTTTGGCTAAGTCAAATACTAGCGTTGCTTGGAGGAACGTTCTTGGAATACTGTTCATAGCAATAGTTCTCTTACCTTCTCTCCTATCCTCAGGAAGATTTGTTCACGTAGGTGAGCATGTTTACTTAGAGAAGGTTTTCATCCTCGGGGACGTTATTGGGGAGTTGGAGTGGATGGCTATACAGTACCGTTTGCACGGCTCAGACGTTTATGGGAGGGAGAATACTAGTATTCCCGTGGAATACAATGTTTCTGATGGAAGTCTCTTAAGCAGTATCGTGCAGCCATCTATAGTGTGTAGGGTTTCAAACCTTTACGCACTAGTATACTGCTTAACCGGGAACAAGACTTATTTGAAGTGGGCTGAAGAGGCGCTAGCATCCTTCTATAATAGAGCTGTTAATAAGACTACTTTCATTGCTGAAGCATACAATGTTACATCGGATACTGTGAAGGAGAGCTTTGTGAACACTTTGTTTGTTGACCAAGTTCAAATGATAGGAGTATACACTCTTATCCACACTCTAACAGGTAACAGCACGTACTTGAAGTGGGCTCAACGGTTCGCGGATGCAGTTTACAATTATTGCTTGAATAAGAGCACTTGGCTAACATACTACAGCGTCTATCCCGATGGGAGTATTCCTCGAGGCGGGGACTGGTGTGCTACTTGGACTATAGGTCCTCTTGCAAGAGCGCTTTCGGAACTATACATGGTTTCAGGCAACAAGACTTATGTCGAGTGGGCTGAGGAAATGCTCGTAAACTACTATAATTACGCTAGAGACCCTGAAACAGGATTACTGGCAGACGGTGTAAACTCTAGTGGTAGGAAAAACGTTAATCCTTGGAGTAATAGGTCTCTCTACGGGCACACAGGATTATTCCTCTCAGGAGTATCCATAACTTACTTAGCGAACAATAATAGTACGCTGCGGGAAATTATGGCAAGTCTAGTTGAAACATACCAAGAGCATGCTTGGAACAATACTATGGGGAGATACCATAATATTGATGTTAATGGGAGGAAGAGGAATGATTGGCTTTGGTGGACGCACATAATCGAGGGGTTGCTAGGCCACTTAACTTCAACGCTGATAGTTGGAAACGTGGAACACTTGAAGAAGATCATTAAACAGTACGACACAGTGCACAAATATTTGAGGGCGGTAATAAACAATAAAATCGTCTACATAACAGACACTCTTACAACAAACAACGAGAAATATACTTCAAGCTATGGTATGACACCCTTCACAGCCCACGTAAACCCCTACAGCATACTATACGTTTTCCTCGGAAACGAGGAGTACTTGAACTGGTTGCTCGGGGTATTTGGGAACATGAAGTACTTCTTCAGAAACGAGGAAGTTGCACCGTACGGCTACGTGGGCAGAATATACTATGCTGAACCACACTACAATTTGAGTGATCGCGAACTAGTATCATCAATATCGAAGACGTTGTTTCTAGAATATACTCGTGGAACACCAATGTTCATAGCGGCAGCAATACTAAATAGAACACACTTCAAGAGAATAGGCCCCGTATGGGTATACTTGAAAACATATACTTTCAACCTAGAACAATACATATCGTTCACAAAGCTCTCCGGGAAAGTTTTGAACATAACCATTAACTCCCTGAATAAAGGTTTAGTGGAAGTAGTTGTGGACCCAGGGGACTACGGTGAGCCAGAACAGGTTTCAATAAGTGGAAGACTCTACGATAACCCTGCTCGAAACATCGATGAATACATTTCCTCAAGGGAAAACTGCTGGTACTACAGTCAAGAAAGGAACTTACTATACATTAAAGTATGTGCAAACAGTTCAATACTAATATCTATTTCGTGG
>QMQV01000246.1 GCA_003649085.1 Thermoproteota archaeon | reverse complement strand
TAATTATACTTTAAGCCCAGTGATGCATAATGCTGCATTTAAATTTCTTGGAATGTCTCAATGGCATTATGAGAAATTACCAATTAATCCTCAGGATTTCACTTCTCAAATAAAGTATTTAATCCAACAGGGCTATGTAGGAATTAATGTAACTACTCCTTATAAACAGAAGATTATTTCTTTATTCCCTTTAGACAAAACTACGCAAGTTATTGGCGCTGTAAATGTAGTAGATTTTAGAAAAAAATGCGGATACAATACAGATATAATAGGATTTTTAGAGGATTTAGCTTTCCATAAAGTCTCTTTACAACAAACAAAGATAATTGTTCTTGGTACAGGAGGAGTTGCACGAGCTGCAGTATATGGACTAGTCCAGCAAGGTACAAAAATAGGTGTAGTATCTCGCAGTAAGCACCGAGCCAAACAAATGATAGAGGAACTTGGGGTAGAAGCAAATATTTTCTCCGCAGAAGAGGCTTTGCGATGGAAAGCAGAATGGATGATTAACTGCACCCCTCTTGGTATGCCTCCCTATCAAAATGCATGTCCTTGGCCCGACTCTATTCCCTTTCCTGCTGGAATCTCTGTATACGATATGATTTATCATCCACAAAAGACAATTCTTATGCAAAAAGCAGAAGCTTATGGAGGAAGAGCTTTAGGAGGATTGGGTATGCTTGTGCGTCAAGGAGCAGCTGCTTTTTCAATATGGACAGGTAAAAAGGCACCACTAGATATTATGTTTAAGGCAGTCAGAGAATATCAAAAGAGGAAAGAAAAATGATTCGCTTTTTAACCGCAGGAGAAAGCCATGGCCCTATGTTAGTGGCTATCTTAGAAGGTATTCCATCAGGATTATCTCTTAAAAGCGAGGATATAAATTTAGAACTACGCAGACGACAAAAAGGATTTGGAAGAAGTAAACGAATGGAGATAGAATTCGATGAAGTACGTATTGTTTCTGGAATCCTTCAAGGAATTACAACAGGCGCTCCTATTACCCTTATCATTGAAAACAAAGACTTCCAAAATTGGAAAGATAAAATTATTGCTCCAATGACTATTCCTCGTCCTGGTCATGCTGATCTAACAGGGGCTATTAAATATAACTATAGGGAACTTCGTTTTGCCTCTGAACGAGCAAGTGCACGAGAGACAGCAGCACGAGTTGCTATAGGAGCTGTCTGTAAACGTTTGCTAACAGAATTTGGCATAAAAATTGGTGGCTATGTTGTTCAAATTGGATCCATTAGAATACCCTTGAAGGAGTATGGAGAAGTGAGTACTGTATTATATTATATTGCTTGTGTTCTTTTTGTTTAGTTTGCTTTGTAAGTCTTTATGGAATTTCATAAGGCTACATATAGGACATGATCATGATTTTTTTACTTGACATTTTAGTGTATGTTTGATATAATAATATAATATTGTACAATTGTGTAGTGTGTTGCGTATTGGTGTATATGCGTTATGCATATATGCTTTTTAATAAAATTCCTTTCCTGAGAGAAAGGAGGATTAAAATGACTTACTATAATTATTATACTATAAAAAGCATTAGCAGTAAGGGGAAAAATTTCCCTAAAATGTTCAGATTGTGGAACTTATTATCAGGAGAGTCTTTAGTTAACTATCGTTTTCCCTTTTACTGCAAAAGGAATGCTATTACTAAAGGCTTTCCTGACCTTTCTAAGTGTCTAGCTTTGAGAGATTTAGATAGAGAATACAGGAGGCATAGTTACTGCTTTGGAGTGAAGTATAGAGATGGACAAGAATTTTTTGTTGTAGACGTAGACTTTAAGAAAAAAACTTTTTATCGTTTACTTCTAGATGATATGAGAGAAGCTATTTACATTAAGCTTAGTGTAGCTAAATATTTGTGTTCTTGTCTGGACTACATAAGCAGTATATTCCTGACAGGCAAAGGCATTCATCTTCTCTTTATGAGGTCTTTGCAATCATTGCAGCCACAAGAACTTGCAGCAATGGTACAAGATTTGTTACGAGGAAGCGTGTATGAGGAATATGTCCAAGATATTGAGATTTTGCCTAATCCCAAAGGTGGCAAGGTGTGGAGGGTACCATGCCTATACCCTTCCATTCCTGTTGTGGTGGAGTATTGGTATAATGGTAGAGAAGACATATATGATTTAAGCAAGTACGTCGTTTGGGATATAGCTATAAGTCATGAAAAAAAGTATTGTGTATCTAAAAGTCCTGAACTGTACGCAAAAGGCTTATTGGAGGATTTCAGGCTTAACTATGTGTTTGTAGAAGAGAGAGAGGAAGAGAGAGAGAAAGAGATAGAAGAAGAGAAAGAAGGAGATTTGTTCTCCTCTTCTACTTCTACCATTCCTTCTCCTCCTCCTACTACTACTACTCTTCCTCCTCCTCCTGCTACTACTGCTGCTACTGCTGCTGAAGAGACAGAAGAATTAAGCGAGTATGCTAAGTTTGTTTTGAATTATCTCAATATGTATCCATGCTATGGCTTGTGTGATGATTACGATACTTTTATAACTATATTGTTAATTTGCAAGCGTTATAGGCTAGATTATGATGCTTGCATTGATAATATAGTAAAATTCAGTAAGAATTATGATTATGCTAATAATGTTTATATATATAATAGAATTAGAAGAAG
>QMQV01000245.1 GCA_003649085.1 Thermoproteota archaeon | reverse complement strand
TCTGAGAAGAAATTATAATCACATTCAACTCCGTATTAAAAGGATTAGGATATAATTCCAACTGGATAGTTTCTGGGGTGAGTTTTTCCTGGGGTACATCTGAAGCCTCTACCACATAGACCAACCATTGAGCACCAGCATCTTCACTTAACGAGGATGTATCTGAAACTATTGCCCGTAAAAGATGGGAGCCTATATCCTCGGAGGTGGGCAGATATGAATAACTGAAATCACTGTCCACCAGTACGCTATCAAGGTACCAGGAGCAATTTAACGGTTCGCTCTCCGGGTCTGTTGCGCTTACTGTAAAAGTATAATCTGTTCCATAAATCAATGTAACCAGATTGGTATCCGGGGTTACAGAGGTTAACTGAGGTGCAGAATTGGAGTGGGTAGCCTCCAGGATATGGTAAGCGTAATCGTAATATCCCTCGGTATTAGTAACCTTAAGCCCTATCAGATGATACCCTGCCTGTTGAGTAACAAATAATATCGTGTCTGTAGCGAAGTCATCGAATACCCCATCCCCATTGGTATCCCATAATCTTTCCGTTATGCCGTAGTTGTCGACAGAAGCCAGGGAACTCAATATTAACTCATCCCCAACAGGTGTTAGGCTATCACCTGTTATAACAGCTATTGGTTGGTAGTCCGGGGAGCCGTAAGCATTTTCCTCGCCAGCAGGACAACTAAGGCTATCTACAACCTCCTGAGCATCGGCTATAATACTATCCAGGCTATTATTGCAATCCAGGAACCGGGAGGATAACTCGTCGATAAGGTCTGAGAAGTTCCCATCGTATACACCGGTAGTATCGATATTTAAAAGGGCTTGCTCTACCGAATCCACCTGTGCGGCAGTAAACCCATTATTGGAGAGGTTTTCTATCTCAGAGGTTGTCAACCCGGACGAAGCTACCCTCTCTTTTGCACTCTGAAGGACAGAAGGGGAAAGGGTTCTGTCCAGCCCCTGAGCAAGTATTATCTGCCTAAAAGTATCCAGTTCTGCCTGGGCTAATGTATTTGCCTGTTTCGCCAGCATACCATATTTTACAATTCCTTTAGCCTGCATCCGTTTGTAAAGGTCATTATGATCATTCTCTGCTCCTTGGAAACGCTCTATGGATGTCAAAAGAGCTTCCAGTGCTCCATTAGAGATACCTATTATTTGTCCGAATCTATATAAATGCTGAGTATATTCTCGGTCTATGGGTGAATAATTAAATTCCAATTCCCCTATTTTAGCAGGTATTTTGTAATTACTATCCGGAGGGTCGGCTGCTATTCCTGCCCAGTGGTCCTGTTGAGCCTGGAGAAGCCCGTTTATTATCTGCGTTCCTATTTGAGTTACCGCTCCATTATAATCCATAGCCACTCCCATAACGGTGCCAGCAGCAGTAAGCCAGGATACCAGAGTAGGTCCATTTGTCCAGAAGGTCATCGCCATGCTGGCATAACTGGCTACTGCGATACCCAGATTGTAATTCCGTCGAGCGGTGTGAGCATCTTCTGCCCGTTCCGCTGCTCTCGCTTTTATATTAGCTACCTCCACCGCTAAATGTGCAGGTGGTTCCCCGGTATCTACCACCTTGAAGAGATAAGAGGAACCGGACTCACAAAGGCAATCTATACCGGGGTCATAGAACAAGTCCTGGTCCTCATCTACTACTACATCGTATTCACCCTGTGGTATATATGGAAGGGCAATAGGTTCGGCGATAAACGCCCCAGGGAAAGAGGTTCCAATCACTGTATTATAAGCTCCCTCAACATCGTACAACCCAAACTGAGAGTTGCCATCACGACCATCGTTGTGAATGATATAAACATCGGCAGTAGGGTATATCTCGTAAGGAGGATTGGTCCTATCTAAGTCTCCGGTAAGGTAGATAATTTCGGAGGTAGAATATATGGGACCAGTTGGCATCCCTCCACTGTCGCAGGTATAAATTCCCCCGCAAGCTAATAAAATACCAGGGATTAAAAGCATAGACCACAAAATTACTGCCTTTCTCATAATACCTCCTTTCCTGTAACGAAATAACCAATAAAAAGTAATATGCCCAACAGATTCATTGCTTTCATTAAAAGTATAATATAGGATAGTGCGAAAAAATTCAAGGGCTTTTTAAGATTAATTGGGAAGGGGACTCAACTAAAGAACCGAAGTAATAGGATAAGATTACTGAGAAAGTGGGTTATCCTTTTGGGTAGAGGGGAAATTTGACCATAATTCCGTGTAGAGGAGCATTGCGATATGCCCCTACTGGATTGGCATACAAGCAGTTATATAATAAGGGGCGGTTCACGAATTGCTTCTTGCCCCTACAGAAAACACCCGCAGTTGGTGACTCGGTTTTCGGTTGTGAGGTGTGGCAAATTTTCAATTTTCATTTTGAGATTTGATATTTGCAATTGAAACGGGCTCACCCCTTGTATCTTGCTCTTTGTTTTTTGTTTTCTATATCCTTTATTATATTGCTTAACGTTCTTTGAGAAGATGTTAAACAGAGGGGAGTAAACGGGGGGAGGACAGGACCTCTCGCCCCTTGTCCTAAAAGGACCTGGCGTAGATTGTCCCCCTCCCCCATTCTACACCCCAAGCTCCGATAGTCTCTACAGGACAACCAACGGCTGGTGCAGTGCTGTGG
>QMQV01000244.1 GCA_003649085.1 Thermoproteota archaeon | reverse complement strand
TAATTGCCACAAGTACGCCGATATTTAATAGTCTCTCACAAGAAAGTGAGCGTAATTTACTGAAAATATGGGAAGCATCATCGACAGCGCTTAACACCGGAGGGATAGTGCTTAACCCACCTATAGATGTGACGGGCCTGCACTTAGAGAAGCTAGCGGTAAATATGAGTGTGGTGATGGGGGAAGATACAATCAACATATTTCTTACATTAACTATATTGAGTTCATCGCCAAAACATTTAGCTCTCAACGTCTCAAATATGCTAGGTGACGAGCCTAAATTACATTGTCCTCCCCCATATAACGTCATATATCCGTCGATGTCTATAAGGTCGTCTTTAAATAGTATAGGTAGCAGGGAGAAAACCATAACAATAGTTCTCCCAGCATTCAAATTGGAGTGTACTAGGTGGGTTGACGAAATACTTGTCGAGCGGGATCTTTGGGAGACTAAGAGAATGCTCGTAAACTCTACTAAGGTAACAGTATATGTAAATAACACTGTTTTAATAGAATCCTATGTTCAGAGGGGCTCTATTGTAGTAGTGGAAGTGGTAACATACTCGATTACTTTAGTTGGGGGATAGCTTTGGATTCCGTGGTTACAAGTGTCCTTTTATCTATTTCAATAGCAGTTTCTCTCCTACTAATGGGCTTCACGGCTGCAAACAACTATAATAAGCTAGTTGCGTTAGAGACATATTACTTAGAAGAGAAATCAGTCCTAGAATTCGTCAACGCGTTATATGATTTAGCATACTACAGTGTTTCAATTAAACCCAACTCAAGTAACATTATCATCATTAAGACATCTCTACCAGTAAGCATAGTATATCTGAATACCACGGCCATAAAAGTTTCCTGCGGTCCCTGTTATAGGATAACGCATGTTCCAGAAGGACTGGAGTTCGTGGAATTCACTGTAATGAAAACGAGGATGGTTTTGGTGGAAATCGGGGGAGGCCGAATAAAGTTTACTCCCCTTCTCTCATAAGGGCTTTTTAAAAGCAACATATTATTAAGGGGTATAATTGGACACTCTCCTAGACAATGTAATCGGATTTGCTACGATAATAGCAATTTCAATACTATGTTTAGGGGGAGTTCTAGAATTTCAGAGCAGGATAATTGCCAATACCACTAAATATAATGCTTTAATGGAGAAGGCAGTTAACTTAAAGAAAATACTCTACACTACTCGTAGGCTAAACCATGCGGAGATTACGAATTTATTATCCAATGCCTCAGCAAACTCCTACATATTATGTAAGATAAACAACAGTCTTGAGCTTGAAGTAGTTGAAGGGAAAACGCCTCGAAAACCATATGCTGATCGCCTAGTGGTTCCCGTAGGAAAAAGCCTGATACTGGTAGTATTCTTATGGTGATTTATTATGTATTTGAGGAGGGCCCAGGCCAGAACATTTGAAGCTTTACTGGGATCAATACTCATAATACTTGTAACTGCAAGCATTATTGGAGGAGCCCTGTATTCTCAGAAGGGTAGTAGGGATAAAAGAATTGAGGCATCAATATTCATGAAAGTGTTAATGTACGAGGGGTACATTGAAGACTTGATTCAAACAGGAAATCCAAGTAAGGTTGAAATTGTTGCGGAACTAATCCTAGGAAACACTTCTTGGAATCTTAAAGTAGTATCCATTGCAAATAGAAGCATTATAGTGGAGGTTGGCGATAGTGTTGTTGAAGAAAACATAACTTTATGGAGTATTTATCCCGGCATCAAAGGTTCGTTTGATCCTCTTAATGTAACAATAGCCGTTAGAAGGTGAATTGGTTTGAAGGGGCAAATTATAATATTATCCTCAATACTCGTTTCGCTGGCAATACTATTTTACTCTTCAACTTATCTCATTATACCCACTAGTCGGATAACAGTTAGTAAGGGGGATTTAGGGGAACTTGCAAGTATTTTATTATTAGAGCAAGCAGTAATATATGCATCAAACTACTCATACTCAACGGGCAACTACAGTTATTTCGAAGACAGCGTTATAAACTACTTGAAAAACTGCTCTAATAATCCGTTTATATGTGGAGTAGATGCTGGGGGCATTGTTGTAGAATGCAATTTTTCAAGTACTGTCAACCTAGGGTCAAATACTAGGATGGTGGCAAACGTTTTCAGTGTAAACCATAGTTGGTTGAAGTATTCTATAATACTTGAAGTTGAAGCACGTTCTAATAGCACGGGGACAGCTTACGGTGCTCTGGTAATTAGAGTGAATGGTACAAAGATATTTAACGACTACATTGCTTCAGTTCACTTCACTAAGGTAAGTGTAAAAGAATCCTCCTCTAACACTGTCATACCCACCGTTTACTATTACGATAGCGTGTACGGCTTCACGGTAATAGTACCCTATCTAGATTCTCCTCAAAATGTTAGCGTAGTTATTGAAGACGTTAAGGGATTAAAACTATGGTTCAAGGTGATATGTTGAAAGCATCATATCAGGCAATAACATCAGTAATTTTACTAGCATCAGTTCTAGCAATCTCCATAGCATTATATTCTTTCGCATTTATGGAAATATCTAGCCTTCTTAATGAAACTCGTTCGAACACTATTAGTGAGTGCATATTATTATTACATGGTGGTATCGAGGCAGCGTACTCCAATAACAATAG
>QMQV01000243.1 GCA_003649085.1 Thermoproteota archaeon | reverse complement strand
CTGATACTCGATAGCTCCTCCATCACACCTCGTCTTATCTCTAGCTTCTGGTGGGTCAATTACTTGATAACCAGCTGACTCCATTAACGCTCTTGGCTCATTTATAGCAGCTAGATATCTAACTAAGAAGCATGGATCTTGGTAAACCACCTTACCCTTCTTCTCCTTTGGAGGTTCTTGTGGCTTAAGGACTTGTGTTATGTGATAGACCTCTATGTCAAAACCTTCGACGACCTCCGGGTAAAATATCTTGAAGGCTGTCGCAGCTATTGGGTCCATGGTTATGATCTTCTTAACGCCGAGCTCCTTAAACTTCTCATAGTTTTTCTTCGCTAGGCTTTGGAAGTCTTCCAAGAAGCCAAAGGTGTGCAAGCCTACGCCGTAGTCTGGCTCCTCTGGCCCCATGTAGGCAATACTAAAGCCGCTGTCTTTAAGCAGCTGAACGCCCTTCTTAATCTTGTCCAAGTAGTATTGCTGCCTTTCCTCCGTCTGCCCTACTATTGCCTTAAGCTTCTCCATAACTTCCTTTGGCACTACAAAACGGCTTGCTATCGCTCCAATCCACCTTGAGGTCACAAGCCTCGATATGCCCAGTAAGTTCTTCTTAAAGCCAAACTTCGAGGCAAAGTCAAGCCATTTAAGCATGTCGAGCATGCTTAAGCCAGCTGAAGCTATCGTATACTCCATCATTAGCGCTACTTCAGAGTAGCCCATGTATGAATACATGCCAGCGTAGAATAGGGTTTCACCTTTACTAGGTAGGTTTAACTCCTTAGCCAGAGGTCCTAAGTAGTCTTTAAAGTCTTTATCAGATAGCCCTACAGGGTTTCCATGCTTTAGATAGGTGTCTTTCACCATCTTAGCGACAGCTAATATTTCTTCAGCCCTTTCCTTTTTCTCCATCTTTACCCCTCCAAAGCGAATTTACCTGGGTTAAGGATGTTCTTTGGATCAAAAATCTTCTTAATTTCCCTCATTAACCTCAACATTGGTAGTTGACCTCTCTCTTCAAGCTGCTTAATGAAAATATCCTCTCTCGTCTTACCTACTCCATGCTCAGCTGTAAACGATCCACCCAGCTTAATCGCAGCTTCCATTAGCTCAAGAGCAGCTTTATGTCCTCTTTCCCACTCATCCTTGTTTGCCGGGTCTACGCCTATGTTGGGGTGTAAGTTTCCATCTCCCGCGTGACCAGCTATAGCTATGTAGACGTTGTACTTTTTCCTAACCTGGTCTACTATCGCTAAGGCCTCCTCAATCTTGGATAGCGGCACTACAATATCCATGTCTATGAAACCTGGGTAGAATTGACCTGGTGCCGTGAAGGCTATTCTCCTAATGTCTAGTATTTCCTCTCTTTCAGCCACGGTTTTCGGTCTATAAACTTGGTATGCACCGAGCTCCTTCATTATGTTGACGACGCGTTCAGCTAAATCGTCAATCGCCTTAGCTGGACCGCCTACGCCTACTAACACCATGCCGCCATCTACTTCAGGATATGATGTCTTCTTAATCTTGTTAGCTGCGGCTATGCCCTCTTTATCAGCGTATTCTAAGATTAGCGGGTCTATGCCTCTTCTCCTAATTTCGAATATTGTTTTTCCAGCACTTCTCAAGTCATTGAAGAAGCCTGCTATGATTGCTGTTGCCTCAGGTATTGGAGCTATTTTAAGCCAAGCCTTGGTTATTATGGCTAAGGTGCCTTCGCTTCCAATGATTAAGCCTACGAGGTTGAAGCCTGCTCTCTCCTTGTACGTTGCTCCTCCAAAAGTTGTGACGGTACCATCTGCTAATACGACTTCAAGCTTCAAAACCCAATCTTTCATTAGCCCGTACTTTGCACATCGCATTCCACCAGAGTTTTCAGCTAATGCGCCACCTACTGTTGCTATCCTTTCACTAGCTGGATCTGGTGGGAAGAAGAATCCGTATTTTTTGAGCTCGTTGTTAACCTCAAGTATCGTAGCTCCAGGCTCGGCAATCACATAGCCGTTGTCTATATCAACTGTTATCTTGTTCATCCTGCGGAAGTCGATTATTATCCCACCTTTAATGGCTACAACAGCTCCAGTAACGCTTGAGCCTCCTCCTCGAGGTATTACAGGGATTTCTCTTTCATAGGCTAGCCTAACGATCTTAGAGACTTGCTCGGTGTTTTCAGGAAAGACCACGACATCTGGCATTGCAGTAACCCATTCAACAGCTCCTTTGCTGTACAAGCTTAAGGAGGCTTTGTCGGTGAGGATGTTCTGGTCGCCTACGATTTTCCTAAGCTCTTCAATAACTTCAGTTGTCACCTTTCCCGACATTTTCTCACCAAGAAGTCTCGCTAAATGCTATGGAGGCATTAGTTTAAATAGCTTTCCAAAAGCTTCGTTAACACTGTTACAGCCTGTAGCATTAGTAGAAGCTTAACCCTTATCTACTTTTAAAGTAGGAGATTAGTTGAGATGCAGGTTTCTGAGGAAATTGAGCATTTGGAAAAGAGGCTTGAAAAACTTGAAAAGCAAGCTGAGAAACTTAAGGAGGTTAAGTTTAAGGCCGCCCTATCTAGAACGGTTAGCGACTTCTTGCTGGATTGTAAATATGCGAATCAATATGCTCAATACTTGATGCGTAAAGCAGAGAGAAGTGAGGATATTGAAAGGCTTAGCT
>QMQV01000242.1 GCA_003649085.1 Thermoproteota archaeon | reverse complement strand
TCCTTATACTTCATGTATGATTCAAATGCTATTCTCGGCTCTATTGCCTCAAACTTCCTCGGTCTACCTGGAAGTATTTTTATGAAGCCCTTAATAGCCAATTGCTCTAATACTCCATAAACTCTGGGTAGAGGTACTTCTGATAGATTGCTTATTTGCTCTGCCGTCATGTTTGCTTTCTGAAGCAGTGCTAGGTATGCTTTGGCCTCATACTCAGTTAATCCCATGCTCTTGAGCTTATCAATGAATTCTTTCATCAAGTAACTCTTTAAAGAAAGCTTATATAACTTGTATTTCAGTGATTGTGTGAGAATTTGCTTGCTGGTCGTGTTCCACATTGATTGTGTGGTTCGATGCTCTAACACCTAAACAGGCACTATTAATGGCTATGTGCAAGCTGAAGTTTGAGAGTTTAGGTTATGATACTCTGCTCACCACCCGCCAGCATGACTGCACTTGCTGGCTTTTAGATGAGCTCGGCATTGAATATGCTGTTGTCGGCGGTTATGGTGGTGCTAGTAGGAAGGGTAAGTTGAGGGCTAGCTTGGAGAGGAGTATGAAGCTCTTCAAGCTCATATCAGACTTAGATGAGAAGCCAGTTCTCCACGTCTCCCTATCCTCACCTGAAGCCACTAGAATTGCCTTTGGCCTTGGAATTCCAATAATCCTATTCAATGATACACCCCACTCCATATACGTTAATAGATTGACTCTCCCCCTAGCCAGTAAAGTTATTGTTCCGGAAGCAATTCCAAGTGAAGCATTCTCATATGCCATTGACTCTAGAAGGATCGTCCACTATAGGGGTGTTGATGAGGTTGCATGGATGAGGAATTTCAAGCCCAATAAATCAGTTTTGGATCAACTTGACTTGTCTATTAATGATAGAATTGTACTGATTAGGAGTGAGGAGGCTAAGGCCTCATACTACCCGAGCTTGAAGACCTATCCAACCATAGCTTTTGCGAGGGAAGTATTGAAGAGGTGTAGTGATGTTAAAGTCGTTTACTTGGCTAGATATGGGGATCAGAGAACGTATGCTAGGAGGATTTTGAGGAATGCCATTGTCCCCAGTGAAGCTGTTGATTCTAGGAGCTTGGCATATTATTCATGTTTAGTGGTTAGTGGTGGGGGGACTGTTAGTAGGGAGGGGGCTTTGCTGGGTACTCCATCTATATGCCTATTTAGGAGCAGGCTTCACGTTAATGATTGGCTTGAGCGAATGGGCTTCCCAATATACTCGTTTAAGAGGGTTCGTGATGCAGTTGAATTTGCAGTTAAAGTTTTGAGTAATCCTGACAGTTATAGGATTAACGTTAGGGAACAGCTTAATAAGCTTGAGGATCCAGTTGAGGTACTTGTTAGGGTTTGGAGGGAAATGGGTGGATAGAATTAGGATTGCAGTTGTTGGCTGCGGCTTTTGGGGTAGGAATCACTTGAGGGTTTTCAGTGAACTTCCAAGTGCAGAGCTCGTTGCAGCAGTTGACATTGACCCTGAAAGGGCTAGGTTTGCTGAGGAGAAGTATGGTGCTAAGGGCTATACTGACTTGGAGGAAATGCTCGGGAAGGAGAGAGTTGATGCAGTGACCATATGCACTCCAAGCATTACTCATGCTGAAGTAGCGCTTAAAGTCATTAGGGCTGGTAAGCACGTTTTAGTTGAAAAGCCTATGACTAGCACTACTGAGGAGGCAGTTAAGCTAATTGAGGAGGCTGAGAGGCAAAAAATATTCCTGATGGTCGGCCATATTGAGAGGTTTAATCCAGCTGTTGAGAGGGTGAAGAGGTTTATTGATGAGGGAGGTATAGGTGAAGTAGTGCTCATTTCCTGTAGGAGGGTTTCTAGATGGCCTATTAGGATCGGTGATGTGGGTGTCGTTAAGGACTTGGCGATTCACGACATAGATATTTCAAGATACATTACTGGCATGAATCCAGTGGAGGTCTATGCTGTTGCGGGTAGAATACATCATAGATATGAAGACTATGCAAACATAATATTGAGATTTGGGGAGAGGCCGACAGCATTTATTGAGGCCAATTGGCTTACGCCATTTAAGGTTAGGAAATTGACTGTGACTGGTAGTGATGGAATGGTCACTATGGACTACATATCTCAGGAAGTCACTGTAGCCAATTCAAGTGGTAAGAGGGAGCTGGATGTAGTTCATGAGGAGCCTTTGAAGAGGGAGCTGAGCCATTTCGTTGATGTTGTTGCTGGGAGGGCTGAGCCGCTAATTAATGGTAGGGATGGATTGATGGCAGTTTACATTGCTGAGGAGGCGCTTAGATCTGCTTCAATAGGTAAGCCCATTAAGTTGAAGCCTCCAATTAACCTTTAGGGATGCGAGTTGAAGGCCGTTGTGCTAGCTGCTGGATTGGGTACTAGGCTCAATCCGTTGACAGCTACTAGGCCTAAGCATTTGCTTCCCCTTGGAAACTCAACTATTCTCGAGAGGGTTTTGAAGGTTTTAGGTGAAGTTGGGGTTAGGGATGTATGCATTGTAGTCCATTACTTGAAGGATAAAATAATTAATACTCTAGGTAGTGGCGAGAGGTTTAATGTTAATATTACTTATGTTGATCAGGGAGCCGTTAAGGGGACTGCCCATGCAATTGCTGCTGCGAGAGATTTTGTTGGTGATGAGGACTTCATA
>QMQV01000241.1 GCA_003649085.1 Thermoproteota archaeon | reverse complement strand
TGCTCGTGGAGTCCTCTACTTTAACGTAGAATATTCTCCACTCTCCTACCTCAGGCCTCCAGTACCAATTGTATCCAAGCATTACGTAGAAGTTTTCAAAGGGCTCGTCTTGGTCCTCAAACATTCCGGAATAATACGATGAATCATTTACTCCAAGTATTTCAACAATGTTTATCACCACTGGCACTAATTGCTTATGGTCGCTGTTTGAGAACACTAGGTATCTCTCATAGAATCCTGGCTTCGAAACGTTGAAGTCCAAGGTAACGTTAAAGTACTTTGTAACTCCATCCTCTACTTTGGGCACTATCGTGAAGGACTCATCTTCCACGCAGTTATAGAACTGCAGTACTATGTTAAATGTTATGTTTTGAGTGGCATATTTGAATGCTCCGAGGAAGAATCCTATAAGCGGATTCTTGTATTTTGCAGGATACCCTACCTCCACCGTCAATATGTTCCCTATATTCGTGTCTCTATTCACTAGGTGGACTTCACTCCTATTGTCCGCAATACCGTCGCCATCGTAATCGGTCCAATTCCACACAGCGAAATATATTTCCAGTATGTTCTGGAGCGATGTTAGTGCATCGGTATACGCTATGATCCTAACATATGTTGCATTAGCAACTATTTCAGGAGTCACGTCTGGGAACAGTATTTCCGGCTTAAACCACACGTAGTAGTATGATTCACTCGTATAGTTTGCTACTTCATCTATTGTCGCAGGGCTAAATGTTAGCGAACACGTTGACTCGTAGTATTTAACTATTTTAACGGCCTCATAGTTATCGATTGTAGTGTTCCCGTATACTTTTAGGCTGACTGTTTCATTAATCGGATCTACAGTAGTTCCCTCGAAGTATAGGGCTGGGTAGACTATAGAGTCTTCTGGTGGCGTGGCTGGAGGTGTTCCAAGGATTCTCCAAGCTAACTTCTCGAAGAGCTCTGTGCCAAGGACAGTGAATCTATTGTTTGTGCACTCAACAACTTCAACAGCCTTTCTGACATTTATTCTTCCCGCACCCTGCGAGAAAGCATCGTACCCTAAGTCGTCTGCTCCAGCCATGAGGAATGACTTGACTAGTGCTGGATACGGGGTCACACCATACTTTTCCTTATATGCTTCAATGACTATTGCTGCGGCTCCAGCTGTGTACGGCGTGGCCTGGCTTGTTCCTCCGAACAGCTGGTACGCGTATTCTCCGCTGGGAACACCGAAGACTCCTCCTGAAGATATTGGTGCCGAGGCGAAGGCGAATGCACCTATGGAGACGACGTCTGGTGATGGCTGACCTGTTACAAATGGCCCCCTATTGCTCCAAGGTATTATCTGGTCGTAGTAGCCCTCTGGCTCGATACTGAAGAAGGGTCTCCAATGATATGTTGTTGAGGCACCTACTTGAACAGCCATGAAGCCCAGTGGGCCAGTATTTGCTGTTCCATAAGAGGGGCCTCCATTGCCCACAGCGTGAGTGAATAGAGTTCCATTATATTCTTCGAACATCATCATCCAGTCAAGTAGTGGCAGAACGCCTGGATAATACGGGTCTGTGAAGTCTGTTATATTCCATGCTGACCCAGGTATGCTTAGAAACGTTTCCACAAGGCTTAATATGTCCATTCCGAAGAGCTTGCCAAAGTAGTCTAGGACGTCGGAGCTTATCCCCCAGCTATTACTTATTACGTCAGCTTTATGGTTGCCAGTATAGTACCACAAGCTTAATACTACTTGCACCCCGAATAAGTCTATTACTTGGGATATTGGGTCGAAGCCTGAAGCGTAAAGCCATCCCTCGACAACGTTTCCCATCCATAACGAGACAACACTCATCACTTTAGCCTTCGGAGCAATTCCAGGAAGGGTGGTTTCAATCCATGTTCCGTTAGATACGAAGTACATGTAGAAGGTTGTATTATCGTCTCCGGCAGCGGAGCCAGCGCATCCGGTTCCGTGACCGTAGTAGTCTAGTGCGAAGTTGACCCACCTACCCTCACTGTCGAGTCCTGGATAAACCAGCTCTCCTAAACCATACATGAATCTAATGGCGCCTTGAATGTCGGCGAATGGAGCACCCATAGCCCCTATACTGAAATCGAATCTCCCGTCTCCATCGAAATCTCTTGCCGCAATGGCCTTAGTCGGATCGTTTTGGTCGAGTACCAGAGCAGGCTCGTCGACTATTGAGAAGTCCATTAGAGAAGGATCTAGCCACCAAACGTACATTCCTTCATATACTGTAACGTACATGCCATAGATGAAGGCTGCTGTAGACAGGTCTGCGTAAACGGTGTCAAATACCCCGTCGATGTCCGAGTCAACTGCAACCACTGTAACTGGAATTATGTAAATGTAGTATGAGCCCGGTATTGTTGCTAGAAATATTCCAAAGCTTACTGGTGTGGATGCGTTAACTTTCCCCGTTACCTCGATATCGGATTCCATCTGTAATTCGACGAAGCCTCCCGTGTATGAGAGGAACGAGTACCATGCTCCTTTCACTGCCAGGTATGTTCCACTGGCGTTCTCGTAGACTCTCGAAGGAGATAGTCTGTACAGAATTGTTAAGCCAAGTTCATCCGCGTCGAATGCCTTCAAACTACCGTACTCGTCTACGCTCACCGAGTGTACTAGGTTTGGAACGGCGTAGTCTACACC
>QMQV01000240.1 GCA_003649085.1 Thermoproteota archaeon | reverse complement strand
TTGAGCTTAAATATCTTTTCCAACTTTTTGATAAGTTGAAAGCACGGCTTGAATGGCAATTTTCACATTCATATAAGTCAAAAGTCCTCTTTCCTATGTAATACTGCTCTCCATTAAATCTCCAAATAGTTTCTTCGTTGCATATACTACAATATGCTTTTTTTTCTCTCATATTGCCTCCCCTAATTTATCTGAAACATAATTAAAACAAATTCCGTGCAACTCAACAGTATCTGATATTGTATCTTGTGCGTCGGCAGATAACCTTGTTAATCTGAATATGATGCTTGCGTCAGTAGCACTCGGGGCGTTTATTCCAGTTATATCTGTTACAACCAATCCATTCGCTGTTGTAGATGCGGCATCTACTACGGTTAAGGTTTCTTCTGCCCCTTGAGTTGTGTCTTCGTCTTCTGATAACCACCTGTATTCTAATTGCCATTTTACATTTCCTGTTGAGGCAGAACTCCATCCAACTCGGATTTTCACTCCTTCAGTCCTGTCCATGTCATAAGGCGGAGCAATTCTCCAGCTGACACTTTCTTGATTTGCCTCAACTCCTTCGTTGCTAAACTGCCATGCTGCAGTTTCTAGATTTCCATGAGAAACTTCTGTTGCTGGTTTTGCCCCTGGAGCTTTAATTCCTGATACGTCAATCCATAAGTCCCTTAAAACTCTTGCTGTTCCGTGTAGGTTAATCTCTCCATCATCTTTTATCTCAGTATAGTTTGTTGTTCCGCCATCGCCTATAAGTGCACTCCCGAAACTTCCTGTTCCCGTAGTAGTGAGATTGCCATCTGTAAGCTCTACATCTCCGCCCTCTGAATAAATAGCATAATTCAAATTAGAGCCGAAATTTATGTTAGGTATGTATAATCCATAAGCGTTTCTTATTGTCGGGTAGTTAGTAATTACTCGGTCTCCCTTGAAAAGATAAACATTAGTTGCTGTAGCATCATCTACAAGGACACCTCCCTTAACACCTATTGCATTTGTAGCAGTTCCGCCGTAGATAGTGCTATATCCCCATAGACCAATCACTTGTGTTGTTGTTCCTGTATAGCCAGCTGGCAGATATGCAGAGCCTAATCCACCCGCTAAGTCTATGTGATTGCTATCGTGAGTTGCATCTGCAATCGTATAGCCGAAGAAGCCATACAGATATCTTGTTGCAGCATTCCCTACAGTAGCAAAAGCTAAACCCATCTCTGACTCATAAGTTCCTGTTGCTGATGTCTTGTGTCCTCTAAAAAGTCCTATTCTTTTATTATATATAGAAGGAAAATAAGTTTCTCTTATATTGTCAGGGTCAAAGCTCCAGTCAGCATCAGATATAACTCTGCCATAATCTGAATTAATTTTTAATTGAGAGTTCCCTGCTGTTGTAATTTCTGGAGCATTATTAACAGTTCTAATAACAAGATAATCATCATTATCATTAGAAAGTTTGAGATTAAGGGCATTGGCAGAACTAATTTCACCTCCTGATATTGATAAAGTTCCGTCTGTTAATGAAGTTCCAGTAATTGCCGCACCAGTAATATCACCAGTTTCGAAGTTTATGCGAGCGTTTCCAGTATCAATATGCGTGGCTTGCGGAGTTGTATCAAAGACAAGGTCTCCATTAGAATTGGCATATACATAACCCGCAATATTGTCTTTATCCTTATAAAATGAAAGTGAGCCGCCTCTGTAACTTGTAGGCGGTGTAGTTCCATTCATCCCCTTCAAGTATAAATGCTGTTGAAAAAGTCCTGAATAATTAATAACTCCCTGTCCAGCTACATGTAAAGTTCCAAAACTCCCAATGCCAGTAAATGTTATATCTTTTGCAGTTGCATAGATATCCTTGAAAAACTTTATGCGGTTATTAGCTGAATCCCACTCAAACAAGTTAGTGCCGTCATGTGCATTGTAAGTGTTTGTGTTGAGTGTATTAATTACTACGCTTCCTGCTGGCTCTAAAATTAAATCGCCTGTGCCAGTTTCTATTTTTGCATCTATTTGATTATGCTGAAAACTAATCCATTCATCTGTTGCTGTTTCAGGTCCAGTTGCAGAATGCAAGTATATAGTAGGGTTGGAATTAACTGGATGACCATAATCTCCTCCCTTTGTTGCTATAACCCAGTTTCCAGATTGAGCAGAAGTTCCTACTGGAATTGTTAATTGCAAGTGGTCGTTTCCTGATGTAGTCCACCTTAATCTGACATCTGAGGCACTGCCAAAAATAAAATCCACATCATCTCCGATTAATGGACTTGCACTAAACCTTAAATTACCTAATGATGTGGTAATGTCACAGCCAAACCATTGACTACTTAAATCAAAATCAATCCATTGATTATAAGTGCCACCTACTCCAACTAACCTTATATGCCCATCAGTTGCATTTGTTATATATTCACCATTTTCAAGTGTGATGTTCCTAAGAAACTTTAGGAGATTATTGGTTGAATCCCATTCAAATAGATTAGTGCCGTCGTTTGCATTGTAGGTATCTGTGTTTAGTGCTCCTGATGTAGTGAAATCATAAGATCCTATATTGATATTAGAATTAGCATTAGACCCATCTAATTTTAGATAACGATCATCTCCCAAATTATTAAAAAGTTGAGCGTTAGGGAGCCCCTCGTGAGCTTGTGTCAAAACATAATAAGCAT
>QMQV01000239.1 GCA_003649085.1 Thermoproteota archaeon | reverse complement strand
TATATCTGTGAGCCGATTTAAAGAATAGTGGGAGAGGTGGGATATGTGGAAGTTGTGGTTATTGATAAGAAGGGTAGAATAGTTATTCCCAGTCGTATAAGGAAAAAAACTCAATCTTAAGAATGGGGATAGCCTGTTTATTTTAAGTATTAAGGATGATATCATAGTTCTTAAGAAGATCGATGTTGAAAAGGTATTAAGAGATATTGCGAGAGAAGTTGCTACATCTAAACTAGATTTAGATGAGATGATCGAAGAAGTTGAGGAAGAGGCTAATAAGGTTGCCAAAGAGAAGATTTCTACTAGACACTAATGTCTTCATAGCAGCTTTTAAATCAGGCTACACGTGGACAACACAGCTTATCCTAAAGCTTCTCACAGATCCCAGTATTGAACTTATAATTAATAGCGTTCTTCTCGAAGAATATAAGTTTTGGCTAAATAAGCTATCAAATAAGCTACCAAGAATAAAAGAACAAGCGAAAATTCTCTATTCTCTAATTATTAGTAAAGCTACTTTAGTAGAACCTGACTCGTATCATATTGAACAATGTAAACCATTTATCCCCAAGAACGAGTTAGCTGACCTATACCATGCTGCAACCTGCTTAAAAACAAACGCTATACTCATAACAAACGATAAAGATTTCGACAAGATAGCTGAAAAAGGCATTATAGAGGTATGGAGTATAACAAAAGCTGTAAAGGAACTTCTTAAAAAGGAATGAATATCGGAAACTTATATTAGGTATTATTTTACCGATCAAATTTTCTTTAATGTATTTTCAATCTCTTATCGATACTTCTTACTCTTTATGAGAGGAATAAAATCAGAGAGCTTGCAGCATATAGAACAAAAACTTATATAGTCAAAGCTAGGCCGCAAATTCTTTATTCTATTCTCGAAACGTGTTCTTACGGAGGAATATTGATGAGTCGACCATACAAGATTTATAAATAGAGCCTTGAAATAGCAATAATGGTGCCTTGAATATGACGAAATTTAAAAAGATATTTATTTCATCCTCGTTAAAGAATAGAGAACTTAATGCTAAGATAGCAAAGCTTTTCGAGAAGAAAGGATTTAAAGTATACCTGCCTCAAAGAGATACTCCTCAGACCGATGATGTCAAAACAATTTTTAACGCTAACGTGAACGCTATTAAGGAGTCAAATATAATCGTAGCAGTACTTATTAATCATGGCCATGATTTAGCATTTGAGATCGGATTAGCATATGGATTAGGAAAACCCATAATAGCATTAGCCAGTAATACAGATTATACCAAGGATGAAATGATTGCAGGAGCACTAACAGACATAACCACGGATGTAAATGAATTATTAGATAAGGTAATAGGGCATATAAATGAGAATACATAGAAGGCGGGCCCGCCGGGATTTGAACCCGGGACCTCCGGCTCCGAAGGCCGGCGCCTTATCCGAGCTAGGCTACGGGCCCTGTTTCTGTTTGTACTTTTGTTTGTAATGTTTATAAGGATGTTTTAGTGTTTAATGTTTGTTTTAAGGTATAGTGTCTTGCTGTGGTGAATTATTATGGGTTCTGTAAATAGTTTGAATGAACGTGATCTACTTGTATTAGTGATATTTTCTGGCATTTTTGGTGCATCTATTGTCTTTGCCAATATTGCTGCTGGTATAAAGCTTGTTGATTTCCTAGGATTTGTAGTACCTGCTGGAACTATTGCGTATTCAATAACTTTTCCAATAACTGATATCGTTGATGAAGTCTATGGTAAGCGTAAGGCTGTGTATATAGTCTGGGCTGGATTATTTGCTGAGATAGCTATGTTGGTACTTATTGGTGCTGAAGCATTACTTCCAGCTCTTGAACCAGATATGCAGGCTGATTATCTCAGAGTATTCACTCCTCAAGTAAGGATTGTATTGGCTAGTATAATTGCATATCTAGTCAGCCAGCATCATGATGTATGGGCTTTCTGGAAATGGAGAGAAATAACTAGAGGAAAATATTTATGGATTAGAAATAATGCCTCAACAACGGTAAGCCAGTTCCTGGATTCAGCGATATTCATATTCATAGCATTTTACGGTATTGAGTCCATGGATATATTACTAAACATGATTATGAGTATGTGGTTATTCAAGGTATTAATAGCTGCACTTGATACGCCATTCGTGTATCTCGGAGTATCTCTTGTAAAAAGATATACGTTTAAACAACCCTTACAATTAACAGGGATCAATGATAATATTTCAAATGATAAGGTAGTATCTATAATGGGCGATTAGTTTTGAAAACAAAGCTTTTCATACACGGGGATAGTGATGGAGTCGTATGTGGTGCATTAGCTTATCGTTACTATGTAAGTAAGGGAGCCGAGGTAGATATTATTTTTACTCATCCAGCAGGCTTAGTAGAAGATCTAATTGAATTTGCTAAACCCGGAGATAGAATATTTATAGCTGATATAGCTCTTAGTGAAAAACATCTCAAAGAGATAATGGATTTATTTAATAAGTATAGTAGATCTGGTGAACTAATTTATATAGATCATCATCCAGAACCCATAGAACTCGATCTAAGAGAACTTGAAGGACTAATAATACATGATACATGCTGTTCAGCATCAGAACTAACTTATAAATTCTTTCAAGACGCATTAGGTTTCGAATATAGTCGTGTAGCACTTTACGG
>QMQV01000238.1 GCA_003649085.1 Thermoproteota archaeon | reverse complement strand
TTCATTAACTCTACTGCACCAAGGTAGTCCTCCTTCGTAAAATCGATGATCTTAATGTTGTCCAGAGAAAGGAGCCCGACCAGCAACGAATAAAGATCCTCTATCGACAATGCTCTCTTGAGGATGTTCGAGACTTCGGAAATATGGAAGATCGTTGTCATTACATCCTCTCCTTCATTTATCCTCCTCACTATCTCCTTCGCATGTTCCTTAATTTTCCTCTGCTTCTCCGACAATTTATACTTGGGCTTGTAATACGCGTAAATGAAGACGTTCGCATCAAGGAACCTCATAGAACCTCCTCTCGAATTCCCTCCAGTCACCTATGTTCGTCCCTAAATCGACGCTATCGAAGAATTTGGTCAAATCTATCTCCTTCTTCGGCAATATCTTCAAATAGCCCTTGCCTTTTATCACGAACACCTCCCTATCCTCCTTTAACTCCTCGGCTCTCCAATCCGATGGTAGGATGAATCTTCCCTGTTCATCCACTTTTCTCCTCTCCACTCCATATATCATAGTTTATCACCATAAAAAGGATAATGATCCGGTATTTAAAAATTGATGCGACCTTAACCTCTCCCTGACTTAGGAGCTTCGGCTAGAAGATACTCGTCATTGAGGTAGATGATGAGAAGAGAGTAGTAAGCGCCTTTCGATCTAGCCCCTCCCTAAACGCTTGGCAAAACTCTCCATTCTATTTCCTCAAGGAGATCTAAGTCTTTCAATATCAGGTCTTAGCTGGACAACGTACTGGAAAGCTGAACTAAGGATTACCTCTAAACGCTTTCTCATATTTCTCCTTAAGAAGCATCCGGAGCTCTGTAGAAGAACCTAAAGTGATAAATATATACTCCTCCCTCTCAACGAACTTTTCCAACTTCCTTCCAAGCAGGACAGAGCCGTCTTCACCCTTATCTTTCCACCCATGCTCTCTCCATACCTCCTCTAGCGTAACGATGAATATGGTTAAATTTGCAAAGCTATGCGGGTTTTAAGTAATGATCGTCTGAAAAATTCCTTTCCTATGTTTATCCAACGACTTAACAAAGGCTTTCCTTACCAACTCATTATCTTTACTTTACAATTTTTCCCTCTCCTCAATTCCAGCTTCCTAACGTTTATAAAAATCTCTACGGAAAGAAAAAGCAACTTGGTTTATCGAGTTAGGCTGAAGTATCACAAAGGCACGATAATAGTAGATGGGAATTTATACCTTCCTTATTTCTCATACGATCCTAGGATAAGAGCTTATAGAGCTTTAGCTTGCTATTACGATCAAATTAAGAGGTATCTAGATGAGAATAGAATAGATTATGAAGACAGAGTTCTGGATCTCCTCCCTTTTCCCTACATCTCTTCAAAGGTTGAGCTAAGGCCATATCAAGAGGAGGCCTTAAAGGCGTGGATGAGGGCTGGAAAGAAAGGAGTTATAGTCCTGCCTACGGGAGCTGGAAAAACGGTAATAGGCATTAAAGCTATAGAGGTAGTTAATGCTCCATCCTTAATCGTAGTTCCGACTTTAGAGCTTTTAAATCAATGGAGAGAGGTTTTAGAAAAGGAATTCGAAGTAGAGATAGGCGTGATCGGAGGAGGAAAGCAGGAGCTAAAGTCCATAACCGTTATCACCTACGATTCAGCTTACCTAAAAGCCGAATGGCTAGGGAATAAGTTCTCTCTTCTAATATTCGATGAAGCCCATCATCTCCCATCTCATGGATATAGGCAGATAGCCGAGCTTTCAGCGGCTCCCTATAGGCTAGGCTTAACGGCGACTATAGAAAGAGAGGACGGTCTTCATATAGATCTGCCTAAGTTAATAGGGGAGAAAGTGTATGAAATTAAGCCTAGAGATTTAGCCGGTAGATACTTAGCGGATTACGAGGTTGAAAGGATTAAGGTGGATTTAACTCCTGAAGAGAAGGAGGAATACAAGAAGTACTGGTCCATATACACGAACTACTTAAAAAACAGGAACTTAAAAATGAGGAGCTTAGAGGATTTCGAACGCTTTCTAACGATCGCTTCCTACGACAAAGAGGGGAGGGAAGCCTTACTAGCGAGACATAGAGCTTTGAAAATAGCCTTGAACTCAGAGGCTAAGCTAACTTTGCTAGCTCAGTTATTGAAGATGTACAGAGGATATAAAACGATCATATTTACTCAACATAACGAGCTCGTCCATAGGATCGCGAACCGCTTTCTAATTCCCTTCATTACACACAAAACGAGTAAGGAGGAAAGAAGGGAAATTTTGAGAGGATTTAAGGAGGGAAGGTATACTAGGATAGTGACGTCGAAGGTGCTGGACGAAGGGGTCGACGTTCCCGATGCTAGTTTAGGAATAATAATTAGCGGAACCGGAAGTAGAAGGGAGTTTATACAGAGGCTAGGAAGGCTTTTGAGGCCTAAGGAAGGTAAGAAGGCGAAGTTAATAGAAATCGTATCTGTTGAGACGAAAGAGCTACAGCTAAGCTATAAGAGACATAAAGGAAGGAGCATATGATACCCATCGACTTAGTTAAGGTAAGAGTTTGGAAGGGATACATCAAGCCCTCTTTCTTAAAAATCGACGACCTTTCTTTAAGGATAGCACGTGACGTTATAGCTGCTTTTAAAGTATCGATTGGAAAGAAGAAGGTCTTTTTAGTGGATAGGTTAGATGAGCTTGAAGATATCTACGATCACAAGGTAGTTAGAGG
>QMQV01000237.1 GCA_003649085.1 Thermoproteota archaeon | reverse complement strand
GATGGGTTCGCTTATTGCCCATTCGCCTTCTGGACCCTTGTACTTGACTTCCAAATTCAGACCGTAGAGTTTCGGAGTAGCATCTCTATCAACACTTATTTTGAAGCTTATATCAGCTGTCTCCCCTGGTTTTAGATCTCCAATATAAGCAGTGTCATCCGACGATGAGAAGGGGTCAACGATTGTCAACCTCGCCGTAGCTTCTCTAATTTCAAATTCTCCTGTATTCTTTAATGTGAACGTTACTATCTTCTCTTCTCCAGCAGCTATTTTTGGCGTATCGTAAACTTCAAACTTTATTTTTGGCTTCACCTCTATTCCAATTTTTATTGGATCGCTCGAAACATACTCGTCCATGGACTTATACTTCACAGTTATCTCTGCAGGATAAGTTAGTGGCTCAGCTTCAGATGATGCTTTAATCTTGAAAATAGCACTGAACTTTTCACCGGACTTTACGTTTCCAGCAAAGTATTCTGAACTCAAAACACTTATTGGGGGTTGAGTATTCAGGCAAATGCTTACATCCTCAAGATCCGTATCAGAAACTAGTTCTACTATGAGGTCCCCTTTCGCATTCACCAGTACTTTGCTTTCTACATTTAAAACTTCGAACTTTGGCGCAGGCCCTACGAAAATCCCTATCGAAACGCTTTCACTTTCAGTCATTACACCGTACTCGTTGAGATATACGGCCTTGAGCTGTAGCGGATAATTGCCCTCATCTTTAACATCCAGTTTGAGATAAAACGTCGCATTCACGGTTTCTCCTGGTTTTAAATCTCCGACATAGTATGCTGCCTGGGCTTGCTTAAGTCCTGTCGTTGGAGTTGCTGATGTTGTTTGTTGCATTAAACTTGGAATCATAAACATAGTTGGCATGCCACTCATACTCGACATCGTTGGTAATGAAGACTTCTGAGAAATGCTAAGTGCTGAAGCTTCTATTCCAGATGGTGTTGTAAGAAGTAAGTACGCGCTTTTTCCAGTCTTTTCGCCTACATTCTTAACCTCAACTTCAATTTTCCCTTTACCCTTTGCAATTAGGTTTTCTGATTTTATGCTAACGACTTCCAATTTTACGTCCTCTTTTTCAATACTAACCGTTATTGGAATTGTCTTTGTTACTTCCACATAATCCAGCTCATATTCCTTCAACAATTGCTTATACCTGTATATTTTAGTACCATTTCCCGTTTCCTGACCATTAACAATGGTATACTGAACCTGCTCCGGTATAGATATTGGCTCAAGTGGATTTAGAGGGTTTGTATATGGCTCAACTTTCTTTAAATCTATGATTCTATCAAAAGTCACCTTTAAATATAGTTCGTAGTCGCCTGCTTTGGCGTTTTCACTTACCTTAACGATAAACTGCAAGGTTATAGGTTTAAACGGTATTAAAGCTGGTACTCTTTGTGGTGGTGTTTTAATTTCTACATACTCGTTTCCCTCTAACTCAAAAACAACGTTGTAAGCTGTAAACAGCATATCTTCCCTGCCAGAAAAGAACGCTGCTTCGCCCATATCATCGTACTTCACTTTTTCTCTTTCTGCATTGTTATAGACTGCAAGAATTATTGTTTTCTCGTCTCCTTTATCAAGATAATTAGATCCTACAAACGATACAGCAATGTCTGGTTTATCTTCATACTCTAGTGCAGACACCACACTTGTGAAAAACAATAAGAGTAACAATGCACCAACCCACTGCCTCATATATACCACCTGTCGTAGTTGTAAAAACGAAAGTTTATTTATGCTTTACGATAACTCTCATATGATGAAACTAATACAAGTGCTCAAATTATTTGGACTTAGTGGCTACGAGGCTAGAGCACTAGTTGCTCTAATCTCAAGGGGGGCTTTAACAGCGAAAGAAGTTGCCGAAATTAGCGGTATACCAAGAACTTCGGTTTATGACGTGATGAAGTCTTTACTTTCCAAAGGGTTCGTTGAAACTTACGGTAAGCCTCTAAAATTCAAGGCTTTAAAAGCCGAAGAAATAATCTCAATTCTTAAAAGAAGGGTCAACAATAATCTAGATTATCTAAAACAAGAACTCCCAAAATTGGAAACAAAGGAAGTCGATGAGATAATAATATATCGAGAAGACCTCGTTCTCGAAAAACTAAGACAATTGGTTTTGGAAAGCAGGAAAGTCATTATGGGTATCGCTTCGTATATACCAACAGAAGTAAGAAAGATACTTGAAAACAAGAGCAAAGGTTGCAAGTTGATTCTCGTCTCGTCAAATGCTACTGAGGTTGAGGGTGCGGAAGCTTACGAGTTTAAGAGAAAAGAGGAAATTTTGAGTAAGTTCAAAGATTTTTGCCACGGACTTTTTGTTTTCGATGAGGAAAAAACCCTAGTGATATTCCTAAACAAGCTTAAAATTGGTGTTCTAAGCGAGAATGATGGAGTTATTCAATTCTCGAAGATGTTAATACTGTCTCTCATTGAGTTCATAAAACAGTGATTCCTCCGGTGAATTACCCTTGCTTATATTTTTAAATTGCAGACCTGACGCTTTCATTTTCGCACAAATTTGAATTGCTGGACAGACTCTTACGCAAGGGCTTCTCCCGTTCCATCCTGACTTCTCGCCAGCACTTCATCTGGGAGTTTGGGTTTACAGCTCCCCCATCCCATCGGACCCGTTGTCCGATGGGCTACACACCACTCAACTCTTTTCCCTCAAGGGGATG
>QMQV01000236.1 GCA_003649085.1 Thermoproteota archaeon | reverse complement strand
TACGATAGCGAGACGCGACACGGGCGAAAGAATAAAGGTTAAGACCAACGAGGTGGTGAGCTGCGTAGAAAAACTTTCCGGAGAAATACTCGAACACCTCAAACGACGCGCCGAGAATTTCTTTAGTCAGCGAATAGTTAGGGCGCGCTCCCGCGAGGAGGTGATAGAATCCCTCAACAACGGCAAGGTTGTGATAATGGATTTCTGCGGTCGCGAGTGCTGTGCAAACGAGATGAAGGAAGTAACGCACGGAGGTAAGGTAAGGGGCAGCATAGTGGAGTGCTGCGGAGTGAGCGTCGAAAATGAAAACGCGCAGGGCGAATGCGCGTGGTGCGGAAGGGAGTCGAAGCAGGTCGTTTACGTCGCGAAAGCGTACTGAAGGTGGTTGAGAATTAGCGCAGAGAAAAAAATAAAAGCGGTTGCCGTTATACCGGCTTACAACGAGGAGCGCACCATCGGAAAAATAGTCAGGGAAACCAAAAGATACGTCGACGAGGTTATAGTTGTCGACGACGGCTCCCGCGACCACACGCGAGAAATCGCGCTGAAAGAAGGGGCGAAGGTGATTTCCCATCCCCGCAATCTGGGTCTCGGAGCAGCGCTGCGCAACGGTCTCAAGGCGGCGATGGAAGGGGATGCGGATGTAATAATAACGCTCGATGCCGACGGTCAGCACGTTCCGGGCGATATTCCCAAATTCTTGAAAAAAATAGAGGAAGGATACGATTTCGTTCTCGGAGAGCGCGACCTGAAGCGCTACCCCCTCCTGAAAAAAATAGGTAATTTCATACTGAATCTCCTGACGAATCTAATTTCCGGAACTGTGCTCCTCGATACGGAATGCGGCTTCAGGGCTATGCGCAGGGAAGCGCTGAAAAAAATATACCCCTATCTTCGCGCCGAGGGATACGAAATAGCGTGCGAAATGGTGTTCGCCGTGGGATATTACAATTTAAAATACGCGAACGTGCGCATAAGGTCGCCGATCTACGTGAAGGGAGTTACGGTCATGGATGGGATACGAAATTTCATGTACATGATAAGGAAAAGGAAGAGAAACCTGCACAGCTACGTGCAGGATTTCAAGTACGTCACGAAAAAATGGCTGAAGCGGTGGTTGTGAAGGGGTGGGAGCAAAGCACGAGCTTAAGATTTTCTCATCGCTTCGGCTCATTCCTGAAGCAACCACTTCCACAAAGGAACGAATTTAACTCGCTTTCTCTTAATCTTTTCTTCGCCCTCGTAATCCCACGTGATGCAAAGCAAATCCTTGCAGCGCAAAACATCGCTTGCCTTTATCAAACTCTTTACTTCACGGTGTTCGATTTCGTCTCTTGAGTTAGCGTAAGTAACTTGCACGAGCTTTTTGATGCGAGAAGCTTCTCTTATAACGAAATCAACCTCGTTGCCTTCCTTGTTTTTGAAGAGGAATATCTCCCTAACCGCTGTTTTGTTGCTTTCTCTCAAAAGTTCTAGAAAAACGCTATTTTCCATTCTCGCCCCGAAATTTTCAGAAGGATTAACGACGTTACCCAATCCTAAATCGCAAATGTACGCTTTTTTCGGCCAGGATTTCCTTTCATAAACGCTTTTGCTTATTCTTTCCACGAAAAACACAGCGAAAGTTTCGGGAAGCTTTTCCACGTATTCGTAAACGGTCGACTTTCCGTGCTTAACGCCTTGAGATGAGAGAAAGTTCGCTATTTTGTTTACGCTGAAAAAGTTAGAGTAATTCTGCAAGAAAAAATCGAAAATCAGCCGCGCAACCTCTATACTTTTAAGCTCGAATCTTTCTACGAAATCCAAATAAAGAATGGTGTGATAGTATTCCTTCAGTATTCTCGCTTTTCTTTCGTCGCTCTCGCTTAGAACAATTTCCGGATACCCCCCTTGAGTCAAATACTCTCTCAACGCTCTTCTTATTTTTGCTTCTTTGGTCAGCGTGATGTATTTTTCAGGGAAAATCTTCTTAAGTTTTAAAAACTCCCTGAAGGAGAAGGGAAGCAGAAGATAAGAAATCGTTCTTCCTCTAAGCTGAGTCGCTATTTCTTTGCTCAGCAGTTTGGAAGAGGAACCGCTTATCACCACCTTAAATCCGCGGTCGAGCAAAGACCTTACAACGCTGCTCCAATCTTTTAGATTTTGAATTTCATCGAGCAGCAAAATCTCCGCTTCGCTTCCAAAAATTTCCGAATGCAGGGCTATGATTTCGAACCCCTCGTTCGGCTCTACGTATTTTACTTCTGTATTTTCGAAATCGACGTAGAACGGGTTCGCGAATTCCCTGCCTATAATTTTGAGAAAATACGATTTCCCCGCCCTTCTCGGGCCTATTATGCTTATCGCCTTGTTAGGAATCACGTCTATCTTCAGCTCCCTTTCAACGAATTTCAGCTGTTCGATTTCTTTGTTTTTTCTGATCAAATAGTCGCTCACGAGTCTCTTATCGTAAACCATATTTCCTATTAGGAAAAAAACTTTAAAAAATTTACCAGTAACTAGGAAAATTTTCTCGACTTAAGGGAATCGCGTTTCGCCGCGAGTTTCGATTCAACCCCTTTAAATTTTTGCAAAAAATTTCATTAATGCGTTTGTTTCCTTTCGACACCGCGAGAAGGGGGCAGGACGAGTTAATAAGAGATGTCGCGGAATGCGTCGCCAACGGCAGGAATTTACTCGCGTGCGCTCCGAGCGGCATAGGAAAAACCG
>QMQV01000235.1 GCA_003649085.1 Thermoproteota archaeon | reverse complement strand
CCAACACCTGAAAATTATTCTCTACTTAAACCTATTTCTGTTTATGGGGCTTCTAAGCTTGCATGTGAAGCTTTAATATCTGGTTTGACCATCACGGGCTTTATGAATCTTCCGTTCGTGTTCCTTTAATAATATACATTCCTGATAGAAGTAGAGGCTATGTGAGAGGTTATGTTCAGCATGTAGACTTAGTACCCATGCTCTTTGAGTTATTAAAAATTAATGTAGAAAAAGTTTGCCTTGATGGAGTAAGTTTACTTAAATCACTCGAAACAGGTAACACCGTGCGTGAATTTTCATATCTTGAGGAAAGTTATACTGAGCGAAAATATGCTATCGTAAAGGACGGTTATAAATTAATAATGGCGCCTAAACGTGAGGATGCCTTGTGTAGATATTGCAGCATAGTTCACGGTGATATTAAGGAGCTTTATGACTTGAGGAGAGACCCTGAAGAACAAAATAACATTATTTATGAGGAGTATGATATTGCTAAAGAACTTGAAAAAGAGCTTTCTTTATTTCATAAACAACTCATAAGAAGCAGGTTATCTAGAAAAATTAAAAGGTTAAAGCATAAACTAAGTGTGTGATTTAGGCTGATAGAAACTAATAAACTTCCACCTAAATTACTCCATATTCCATGTGACGTGATATGTTTAATTTCAATAGGATTAATGAGGAAACATCTACGTGAATTGGAGGTAACTTGTAAAAGTTTGGAAGATTTTTATAACTTAATACAAAACTTTAGGAATCCTATGCTACCTTTTTACAAACCCTTCAAAATTAAAGCTTCTAGGGAAACACTCAAAACAGTTTGAGAGGCTTTCTAAAGAGGTTGCAAAATTAGTCTTGGAGAAAGTGGAAGATTTAACTTTCAATCCCTATTTAGGTAAGCCTTTACGTGGTAGGCTTGAAGGCTTAAGGTCACTAAGAGCTGGCGAATACAGAGTAATCTACCGTGTAGTTCAGGAGGAGGGAGAAGTCCACATAATAACCATAGGCCACAGAAAAAGAGTTTACAAATAGAATTTTGCTAGGGTAGCTACGCATCCCTCCTCAACATTTATATCACACACCACAACGGGAACATTTAGCTTCTTAATTGCAGACATAACCTCCTCATAGGTGTATTCACAGTCTATTCCAGCCGATATATAAAGATGTACAAAAGCCAAACAAATTCGGTAGGCTTTATTTTAGTAATGCTTAAAAGCCATGCTAGCCTATGGGAATACGTGGATAGGTTAGCCGAAAAACTTAAGGATACTGAGCTAAGACATCTATGGAGAACCGCTAACACCCTCCACCAAAACTTCTACGAAAACTGGATGCCACCCAGAGAAGTTGAGCTCTCAGTAAGAGACATCAAAACCCTAATAGAAAAGTTAAGAGCCACCATAAAGCCATAATCAACACATAGTTTACAACACAAAACTAGGCAAAACCGAACGCAGAAATAATTAACAATTTAATGTGACAACCTTAACGTGCTACTTTAGGATTATTGCCAAGATTATTGTTACCCACATCGGTATGAGTATTGAAAGCATTATACCTATAGTCCACCTAAAATTTTTGACCATCTCTCCTCTAAGCTTCATCATTTCTTCTCTAAGTCTACTCTCCAGCCCTCCAATCTCTCCTCTAAACCCCTTGATTTCTCCCTTAAATTCATTCCCAGCCCTTTAATCTCTTCTCTAAGTTCTTTTTCCATGCTTTCTAATCTTGTTTCTATATGGTTTAACCTGTTTTCAATGGAGGCTAACCTTTTATCCATCTGCCCAACAATACCCTCAAGCTTTGCCAGCCTTTCCTCTACACCCAAAACCCCTGAGAAAGCCAACCACAACATTCTTAGTTAAGAGCGTAAGTTAAATTATGATTTAGATGTGCTCAGTATCTTTTCTTTTAGGATATAGTTTTGTGGTTGGAGGTTTTTTCTATTGCTTGATAAGAGAGCATTAGAACATTTTACATCAAATTTTGCGTTAAAAAGGTATCAGGTAAGGCAGGTTTTACCTGTTAAAACTAGTTTTGGGAGAATGTTTGAGGTGGGTGGTGGAGCTAGCTTTTCTATACCTGTAAATTCGGCAAAGCTTGCTATACTTTTAGATATGTTTAAATATATGTTTAAACACAACTATAACGCATGCTATCAAGGCGGGATTAGTTATGGTAAAAACTATAACTGTAAGGGATGAGGTATATAGAAAGCTTTTAGCTGTTAAAGGTGAAGATGAAAGTTTTAGTGAGCTTTTTGAAAGGCTTGTGGAAAATGCAAATCCTACTGGAATCTTGAAGAGGCTTAGAGGATGTGTTGAAATTAAAGATAAGAATGAGATTTTATCAAAGATTTATGCTTCTAGGGTTGAGCGTAGGCTATGATAGTGATAGATACAGATGTGTTAATCGAAATTTTTGATAGAAAATCCTTGAAGGGTGACAAAGCTCTAGATAGAATCCTTAAAAGTGGAGAAAAAATAGGTATAACAGCCATAAACCTTCATGAAATCCTATATGGTCTTCATAAATATGCTAAACCAGTAAAAGAGGTTCTTCAACTACCCGTATTAAGCTATACAAAGAAGGACGCTGTCTTAGCCGCCAAACTTGAGTTAGAGCTGGAAAGAAAGGGAATTACAATTCGAAGAACAGATGCGATGATAGCTGCAATAACCATCAACCATAATGCAAGCCTTTACACCTT
>QMQV01000234.1 GCA_003649085.1 Thermoproteota archaeon | reverse complement strand
TCTGTGCACTCCGGATTTTTTCGTGATATCGCCCACGTTCGCCGAACCGAGTTTGAGCAGCGTGAGGTAAACCTTTATCTCGTTTTTGGATAACCCCATCTCTCTTAACACCTGCTCCATGCGTATCACCCCAAGTATCTGTACACACGGGCATCGATTCCCAAATTCCTTGCGGTTTCGACATTTTTCTGGCTGTCATCGAGATAGAGTATTTCTTCCGGTTCGACACCGCATTCATCTATCAGCATGGAGAACACGCGCTCATCCGGTTTCATCCTTCCAGTTAGGTACGGTGCTATTATTCCTGTGAAAAGCTCGCCGAACCTCAGGTGATGACGCCTCTCTATTTCGTTGAGATATTCGTAAGCGGTGTTCGTAACGAGAAAGGTTTTCCGACCCTTTTTCCTCGAGCGCTCGAGCATGCGAAGCACGCGTTGATTAACACGGTGGTTGAGCACCGCTTCTTCATCAAGCATTCTTGCCGCATCGCTATCTATCTCCGTGCCGTAATTCCTGAATACCGAACTCCACATCTCCGCGGTGGTGATGCTTCCCTTCGCGCATTTATACCAGTGCTTCCTGAAGGTTTCGCTGAAATTCGCGTATCTCCCTTCCAATCTGTTCTGCACCTCCCTCAATCCGTCGGCGGTTAAAACACCGGCTAAATCAACCGCGATGGCGGCGAATTTTCGCGGCATAGAAAGAGTTAACGGTAAAGGATAAAAATGTATCCCTTGGGGGTAGTAACTCAATTGATAGGAGGAATTATCGGAAGCGGGCGAAGCGCGATTCCCCTAATTTAATCGTTCACCGATCGTTACGAAGGGGCTGTGAGTTGATTTTTGATCTCATCATGGTGATTTCGGAAACAGCCCTCTAAAAGATGCGCGAATTATTTCCAAAATTAGCACGATACGCAGGAAAATCATCGCGAACATAGCGAAACGTCATTTTCCTTATTTCCCTTTAATTAATCTTTTCTCTTCCACAATTATTACGAAGGAGAACACGGTGGGTGAAAGTAAATTTTCGGCGGATTATTCGTCGGGGTTGAGCGATATCGATGTAGCCGGGTTTCCGAGGAATTCGAAGAGAGAAAAACTGTAAACAAAAAATCTGCTTCAGCGTGAACGCCCGTGCGAAAGGGGAGCGGAGCGAGCTCCGTTCCCGAGCAACCACTTCCATAAAGGCACGAATTCTATTTTCCTGCCCTTAACTTCCCTTTCATCTTCATAATCCCATGTAATTACAAGCAGAGAGGGCTTGTCCTTAGCGAAGATTTCGCTTGCTTTTAACAAGGCATCGACCTCCCTTTTCTTTATCTCGTCGAAGCTAGAAGCATAAGTTACCTGGATTAGCTGGGTGACGCGAAACCCTTCTTTCACGACGAAATCGACCTCCCTGCCTTCTTGTCTGCCGTATTCCCTCCAGTAAAACACCTGAAAAGTTGGCGTTTCGAAAGATTTTTTTATAAGCTCCCTTGCAACCGCGTTCTCCATCAATCTGCTAATACTTCCTTTCGTTTCTGGAAACAAAGATGTGGCTATGCCGTTGTCTATGATGTAGAGCTTCTTCGGATACTGCTTTCTCGCCTTTACGGAACCTGAAAGAATCTCTATCGGAAAGAAAAGGAAAACCTCGCTGGAAAAATCGAGAAACTCGACGAGCGTTTGCTTCCCGCACCTTATTCCGAGGGTTTTAACGTAGTTGTGCGCTTTCGACACGCTTAAGTATTTTGAGAAATTGTTTATACAGTACTTCAGAAAAACATCCAAAGCAGAGATATTTTTTATCTCGTATTTTTCGACCAAATCCCTGTAAAATATAGTTCGGTAATAGGAGAGAAGCAGCCTGATTTTTTCCTTCTCGTCGGCTATCAAAGAGATTTTCGGATAGCTTCCGGAGATTAAAAATTCCTCCAGGAGTTTGAGCAACCTACCTCGCTTTTCGAGCAGCACCTCCAACTCGTTAATTTCGAACTTCTTTGCCCTCAAAAATTCCCGAAAGTTGAAAGGAAAGACGAAGAAATCTACGCTCCTGCCCCTTAAGCTTTGCGGTATCTCCCTTCCTAAAATTTTTGAGGAAGACCCCGTGATGTAGATTCGAAACTTGCGCGAGTCAAAAACCCTTCTAACCCACTTATCCCAATCCCTTACCGTTTGGACTTCGTCCAGAAATAGATAAATCGGTTTGGTTTCATCCACATCGCCGAGCTTGTAAAACACTTTAAGCATTTCCTCCAAGTTAAGCGCGTCCAAATTTCTCAATCTCTCGTGCTCGAAGTCTATGTAGAGAATGTTATCCTTGGGGAAACCCTTTCTGAGCAATTCCTCTATGAGCTGGTAAACTCTGTAGGTTTTTCCAACCTGCCTGCCCCCGCCGATGCAGGGTATCGACGAGGGCTCTAAAGGAATTTCGACCTCTCTTTTTACTAAAGACGGTAGCTCGAAAGCCTTCCACTCTGCTATTACGAACTCGAAGTCCCTTTCTCTCATAAATTGTTTTTTGCGGGAACAATATTTAAATATTATCGTTTTCTCGTTGTTTCCAACACCGACATGGGGAGGAATTATCGGGAACCCGGCGCATTCCCCATAACTATTACGAAGAAAGTAGCGTACAAAAGTGAGTTTGATACCGTTATGCTCACATTGGAAAGAACCGCGATCGTGACGCTTTCTGAGATAAATTTTAATTTAAATATTTTGATATTTTGA
>QMQV01000233.1 GCA_003649085.1 Thermoproteota archaeon | reverse complement strand
ATTTATAAGTTTAGAGTCCTTATAGACTATTGCAGCCTTCATGGGATCAGCTCCAGCAGCTTTGGATGTAACTCTTTGTTTGCGGCTACAATTTTAAACCTTTCATCCATATCAAATTTTTTACTGTTAAGAGTTCTACCTTCTTCATCACTCACAACAGCACCAGCTTTTTTTGCAATATATATCCCCGCAGCAACATCGTAAACTCTTAACATTCCCTTCTTATCACCTCTTATGTCTATGAAGCAATCAAAAGAACTATCAGAAACGAAGCAAAGTTCAAGAGCGGCACTACCGAAGACCCTCATCCTTTTAAAGGGAAATTTACTCCAAGGGTAATATACAATAGCATTGCAGAACAGTGACGATTCATCACTTACTTTAACCCTTTTTCCATTTCTGTATGCGAAGCTGTCAGCGTAATACTCAGTAGACGTTGCGAGATTGTATACATAGCCAAAGAAGACATCTTTGAGGTATTTTGACATCGAAAAACACAAGCTTATAGAGTATATTGGTACATCTCTAGTAGCATTAAAAGTGCCATCAAGAGGATCTAAAGCTACGTGTACATCTCCTTCTCCAACAACTCCCGCTTCCTCGCTAATAATTGTGACATCCTCTTTGTTAAGAACCTCAAACGCCGCCCTCTCAGCAATTTTGTCAATGAGTTTTGTAGGAGTCCCGTCCTTACCCATGCCTACAGTTTTGTTTCTTTCCTCAATGCTAATTGACGATATAGCCTTTCTAACGTTTTTAGCAACTTCTCTGGAAATCTTTAGAGCATCTTTCTCGTCCATATTGTTCAAAATCCCGAAGGTCAGATATAATTTACTAAGCTTGACTTTGAAAGCATAAATTAAGCAAAAATTATTAACACATATAGATCTACATTAATTCATGGAATTGATAACGAATCCAGACGCTTTTCTGGAAAGGCAGAAAGACATTAAATTTGCTATATCACTTGCTGTAGTTCTGGTGGCTGCTATTCTCTCTGCGATAACAGCTTATTTTTCATCCGCAGCAATGTCCGAAGCTATGAAGGATTTACTACTTCAACAAGGATTTAGTGAGGAAGAGAGTAAAACTTTAGCTCAGGTAACGTTATACGTAGGTATAATTTCTGCTTTTGTTATGACATTCGTTGTTTGGGCAGTGGTTTCACTGATGCTTCATGGGATATCGGGTTTATTTGGTGGAGTGGGTAGCTTTAAAACCCTGCTAAAGCTAGTAGCATTCAGTTATATACCCTCAATAATCTTATCGCCTGTAAATATGTATTTCTCATACGAATTTGGTCAGATTATAGAAAAATATGGCGTCCTCGAAGGTATTAAGGCTGGAGAAACAGTAGCCGCAAGTACAGGGTTGATAGGTGTTGCCGTTTTGTTATGGCAGTATATGTACTGGACATTTGCGGTGAAAAATGCAGAGGATTTACCACTAAAAAAAGCTGCAATCTGTGCTGCAATCCCACTAGTAGTTATGTTAGCTATCTCTTTGCTCTCTTTGTACCGCTCTTTAGCGACTCTCTAACTGATTTATTCAGGGCAACTTCGCCAATGGACTTCATATGTCTGCAAGCACTCAAGATGGTTTCGAGAGCTAGTCTGTAGTATACGTCCTCTTCCATTCTTTTCAGGATTTTCTCTTCAATTTGTTCCAGTAACTCAATTGAATCTTCAGAGAGTTCCACGTCAGATACTATGTACGCGCGGGAAACCATGTTGAAAGTTCTTTTTAAATCCGATACAAGTTTTAATAAGGACGAAACCCTCGATTTGTCCTCCATTTTTAAAATATAGCACGAAAAGTCGTTGAGAGCGTCTGCTATTTCCTCAATCAATTTTGCAACCATTCGTATACCAAGAATAAGTCGAAGTTCATTCCACCTACTTGGGCTTGAGTATTCCCTGACCAATCTATGTTCTTGTCGTATTGCTAGAAGATAGAGCCTATCGGAATCTTCCTCAAGACCTGAAATTTCCCTCAAGCCTTCATAATCGTTCATAGATATGCATTCTTCAATCGTTGAGAGCATAACTTGCACGATTTGGGACATCCTCTTTATGACACCATATACGTCGAAGTCTGTTGTTGCAAGACATTTAAGCACGACTTTTCCTTCACTGGCATCAATTATTTCCATACCTATAAGCTGCTTTACTATTTCACTAATCCTGCTTATCAATCTAGTGTTGATATTTTTATCTTTTATGACTATTTCGTCTATTCCTTGAATGTAAAGCGCGTAGATGTACCTTCTAACAAACTTCTCGTCGAGTCTGGGAATTTTGTCGATCTCGACCTTGGCTATTTTTATCTCGTCAACAAATCTTTTTGGATACAGTGTAATTACGCTATTTTCTACCTGTAGAATTATCTCATCACCTTGCTTTAGACTGTTAGACCTCACCCAGTCTTTCGGTAAGCTTACCATGTAGCTTGATCCACCGATTAATTGTAACTTTCTTATTTCCATAACTATACGTACGAGTATGAAGAAATTAAAATACTTTCTATTTGGTTTGCGTAAAGATTTTATCGCATACCTAAACTAATCTAAAACAATGATTTTTGATGATATCGGAAGTTTTCCTCTTCCTGTGGGAATAAATAGAGAATGGGTAAATAAAAATCTAAAGACAAAAGAATATGAAGAAATGGTTCAGAGAGCGTTTCTTATGAAAAGTAAATATGTAGAATGCCCGAATTATCCTCAGTTTAGAGATAT
>QMQV01000232.1 GCA_003649085.1 Thermoproteota archaeon | reverse complement strand
TTCGTCTCTTTCAAAAACTATATTTGTCTTTAACCACCTGGTCTGGGTGTTGAGTTTATGTACAACGATCACCGGCTCATTAGCTCCTAGGACGCTTATTTCCTCTACATTTGGGTCTCGCATCAGCGGGTCAATCTTTCCGTACCCTTCAACTTCACGTAGTATGTAGTATAGGAGTTTAGGTAATAGGCTAGGATCATCATTTTTTAAACCAAGCTCCTCTAACACTTCAATTAACACTCTGTTTATCACATCATGCGAACTTTCCGTTTGCTGCCCTACGGGTAAGTTATCGTATATTTTCTCCATTATCATGTTGAAAACGTTCTTTAAGTTGCTGGGGAATGTCGGCTCTATAACCATGTATTCGTTATTCTCAATGACTATTGTCACGTCGCCTAGCTTATATTGCAAGAAGGACTTCACCTATAGCGAAGCTGTGGGTATATATCCTCTAGGCTTGTTAAGTACTCAGAGGTTCTACGTGAAGTTCATGTATGGTATCAGGTCGGCACTATATATTGAGGTATGTTTCCGTAACCTCTCCTAGATCGCTAAGGGTATTTTACTCCCTTGAAGCATTAGGTTCCGAAGTTGCTGTGGAAGCTTTCGTCTGTAGGCATTACTAGACATGCCAATGTCTTCTGGCTTTACTATGGATAAACAATGTACGATATTTCGCTGACAATAGAACCTAAGTTTTCAATCATTAGCTGGGCTTCTTGATCGTCTCCAATAGCTCGCGTTAAAGTTATCTTCTCAGAGCGCCTTTTAAGTTCTAGTTGCAAGTAATCTTAAAGGGCTTGATATGGTAGTTGGCTATTAAGCAATACGCTAAAATACATGAAGGCTATCGTTGAAAGCGACATTAACGCCATCAGAGCTACTAAAAACTAGTTAAGCCTCACTGACTTACCATAACGTCCCCTCACCTTATCGTAAAACACTTCGTAAGGCCATTTTCAAGGATTAGACATAGCTCACTGATGTTTTGTTTGGGAAATGTTATCTTGAATAGGCTTTTAGGGGGGACTGCTCGACCACAAATGAAAACTTGTTGGCTGTCATCGTAAACGCTGATGTTATGTTGCGCCTCTAAACCGTCAATTAAGACACTCGCTATCTTTAGCTCATGTTCACCGTAGTTATACATAACTACTTCAGTTGTGTTATTAATTTCGAGGGAAGTTACATAAGCTATGTGGATCTTGAGCTGCTCCTCTTGTTTAGTAAGAATATCCAGTAAACCTTTGAAGCTTGATGAGGATGTCAAATAAACCTTAGGAAGTAAAGCATATGAACCAGCTAAGATAATCCCTAATAGGACAATGGCTGAAAAAACTTGCGAATCTCCACGATTATGAAAGAAAAAGAAAGTATAGGACTTCATAACGGTATGTGCCTCACCTAGCTTTTACGCTTAAAGCCCATGATCGGTAAGTTCCCATCGAGGAGACGTTAAGTTCTACTATGTAATCTTCTCCCACCGTTACCCCCTCAATGCCCGTGATTGTAAGCGTTGTGGAGTCCCCTGGATTGATCTCTATAGGAGGCTCATAGGATACAAGCGTCGTCTCATTGCCAGTTGCTAACGTGATATTTAATGGCAAACCAGTTGCAGGGTCAATAACTTTAGCTGATACTATTGATGCCGTATAATCTCCAGCATTCTTCAATGTAAGTATTAGATAGGCGTAGTTTCCTGAAGTCTTTAGCTCGCTTTGTGTGGCCATTAGGTTAACATTGGTGCTATACGCTGTTACGCTTTTCTGCATCATCTGCCATACTATAGATGAACCCGCTATAGCTAAAGCGATTAGGGCTAATGTAGCGACTATAGGGGATATGCCTTTTCGTGTTTTAGAGATCCTCAAGGTAGCCCCTTAAACGTGGCAAGCATATATAAATCCACAAGTCAATTTCACTTAAGTCTGTGTTACGTCAGTTAAGATGGTTATGTTACCAAACGGTATCGGATCATATAGGATCTCTCTACTCTGCGGCAATAATAATGCACTAATTTCGTCGCCTTCACTTAAGTAGTCTTTAAGGTTGATAGTTAAGAAGGCGTCCTTTAACGCGATAATATCATGTCGTTTTCCATCAACATAGACCGCTACCATAGCTTTAGGCAAGGGCTTTAAGCTATACCAATCTAGCGGCTGTAAAATACAACATGACTCATTTTGTAAGATGATCGATAGCGCAGCTTTCCTATAGATAACTTCCGTAGACATTAAGGCACTTGACGGTAAAAGGTCTTCCGTTCTCAATTCTAAGATAAAGTGCTTCGTTAACGCGTTACCTGATGCTTTTCTTAAACTTGATAAAGCTACGGTCGCTATGGCGACGCCCTTGTCATCTATGGTGAATGATTTGTCGATTTTAGGGATGTATACTGTTAGCCCTCTCCTGTTCAATAGAGGCTTTTCATCACTCACCCATACCGCTTGGACAATTATCGTTGCTGATAAGTTTTCGTTCACTTGGATAAACATGATCTTAGGCTTAACCCTATCTACTAACAACTTCAATATCTTAGCCTCGCCCAAGTCAGTTTTCGCTACTAATAAGCAGTAGTCCGCATCTAGCGCTTTTATGACATTCGTGACAAACGATATATGGCTATCGTATACCACATAATTCCTAAACTTTGCTTCATCTTCTTCTACTAAGTGGCTCTTTGAAAACCACCGTATTAATAGCTTAAATTCGTTGACATTGCTAGTTAAAGAGATGATGCCCCT
>QMQV01000231.1 GCA_003649085.1 Thermoproteota archaeon | reverse complement strand
GATGAGGAGTTTGCTAGGAAACAGAATGAGATTATAGAGATATTTAGAGAGATGGGCATATACGTATCCTGTACGTGTATTCCCTATCTTTCTGGGAATTTACCGCGTTTTGGTTCTCATATAGCATGGTCAGAATCTTCGGCAGTATGTTATGCTAATTCGGTTATAGGTGCGAGAACAAATAGAGAGGGAGGTCCATCTGCATTGGCAGCAGCAATTATAGGGAAGACTCCACTTTATGGTTTACACATAGACGAAAACAGGAAAGCTAACCAGCTTGTAGAAGTATTAACAAGTCTAGAACAGGAGTCTGACTATGGTGCTCTTGGATACTTAATTGGGAAGGAGTTAAAATCATGTATACCCTTTTTTAGAGGGATTAAGAATTGCTCTCTTGATAATTTAAAAGCTTTAGGAGCAGCTTTAGCTGCAGCAGGGAATATAAGCATGTACCACATAGAGGAAGTTACTCCAGAAGCTAGGAAAGCAATAGTAGACAAAATAGAGAAAATAGAAGTAGATGTTGATGATATAAAGAGAGCATACGAAGATCTTACAACAGGATCTTCTGAAGATGTAGATTTAATCGCTATTGGTTGTCCACACGCATCCCTCTCTGAAATAAGGAGAGTAGCAGAGATGATCAATGGAAAAAGAGTGAGAAGAGGTATAAAATTATGGGAATTCACGTCGATTACCATGAAAGAGATTGCGGATAGAAGGGGATATACTGCCAAAATAGAAAAGGCAGGAGGGAAAGTATTAACTGATTGTTGTATGGTTGTTGCTCCAATAGAGAAGATGAATTTTAGAACTGTAGCCACCAACTCTGCAAAAGCAGCAGTCTATCTTCCATCAATGTCTAAAGTGGATGTTGTTTTTTGTAAAATCGAGGACTGCATAAGAATTGCTGTTGGTGATTAAATGAGGATAAAATGCAGGATGATCTCAAAAGGTTTCGCTGAGGGGGAAGCACTTGTTTCTCCTGAGCCTATTAGCTTTTTTGGTGGTATAGATCCGAAAACAAGTGTGGTGATTGATAAGAAACATCCTCTTAAGGGAGTTTGTATTAAGGATAAAATTCTGATATTTCCAACTGGAAAAGGCTCGACTGTAGGATCATATGTTATTTATCAATTGAAACTCAACAAAGTAGCACCAAAGGGAATTATTTGTAAAGAGGCAGATCCAGTAGTCGCCGTTGGAGCGATTATAGCGGGAATTCCAATGGTGGATAAGCCAGAAAAATTCGATTTTAAAACGGGACAGTATGTGAGGATTAATGCAGATGAGGAGTATATAGAGGTGGTAGAAAAATCAAAGAGTTAATAATTCTCAAAATAGGTGGCTCTGTAATAACTGATCGAAATAGACCGTTTAAGCTAAAGATAGAAAATATAAAGCGAATCGCTGATGAAATCGCAGAGGCGTATACAATTGGAGATTTTAGGTTAATAGTGGTTCACGGAGCTGGTTCCTTTGGACATCCACAGGTACTGGCTTCTAAAATTCACCTAGGGATTTATGAGGAGAAGCAACTTGTATCATTTGCAGAAGTCCAAAGTTGGCAGAATTTGCTCAATTTTATAATAACTAGGGAAATGCAAAAAAGAGGAATTCCGGCCATTCCTATTCAGCCTTCAGCAATAGCGATTGTAAAGAAAGGAAGAATCATAGAAATGTTCATCAATACTATTTCTCAGCTTCTAAACATTGGAATGGTTCCCGTGCTATACGGTGTTCCAGCGCTAGATGTGGAGCAGAAGTGTAGCATTTTATCAGGTGATGAGCTTGTAGCTTATCTCGCTAAGAAACTTATGGCAACTATGGTGATTCATGGGACAGACGTAGACGGAGTATTTACAAAAGATCCGAAAAGACATCCAGATGCAAAGTTGATCAGAGAGATAACTAATGAAAACCTTCAATCAGTATTACAAAGTTTAAGCAAGTCCAAATTTGCAGATGTTACTGGAGGCATGTATTCGAAGATCGTCAGACTTGTTGATGTAGCTAAGAGAGGGATTAAGTGCTTAGTAATTAATGCTGAAAAAAAGGGGACAATTTATAAAGCTCTCATAGGAGAAAAGGTATTGGGATCTACCATTAATCTCTCAAAATCCTAGCTTTGAAGAGAAAATTATCTTAAAGGATTAGTATAAGCATTATAGAAGATTTTTGTTAGTGAGGTGCCCAAAATGGACGGTGTTGACATATTCTGGATGATATTCTCCCTGTTAATCTTCATGACATTCTTGTGGCCACAACTTCAGTACAAGATGCTAAGAGATGCACGTACAAGGATAATAAAGCGAATTGAGAGGAGGAGAGGAACAAGAGTTATAACGCTTATACATAGGCAAGAAAGGATAGGGCTCTTCGGAATTCCCTTCTTCAAATATATTGACATAGACGACTCGGAACAGGTTTTAAGAGCCATAAGAATGACTGATCCAAATATTCCCATCGATTTAATAATACATACTCCAGGTGGGATGGTTCTTGCTGCTGAACAGATCGCTACGGCGCTTAGAGATCATAAGGCAAAGACTACTGTGATCATCCCTCATTTTGCTATGAGTGGTGGTACTCTGATAGCATTAGCTGCTGATGAAATAATAATGGATGAACATGCAGTTCTTGGCCCAGTCGATCCTCAGATTACGCATCCTGAAAAGGGAGTGTTGCCAGCTGTTTCAATACTAGAAGCAGTTCGAAAGAAGGGAGAGAAGAATGTTTCAGACGAG
>QMQV01000230.1 GCA_003649085.1 Thermoproteota archaeon | reverse complement strand
TATCTACAAACGTTTGTGGATAAAGTGGTTTTACAGGGTAAAACGCTAGTGTTATGGCTTTTTTTATTCCAGCACTGCTCATTGTTTTAAGTTCGCTGAATCCAAGACCCTCAGAATGTATGTGTGAGTCGAAGTACATAAAGCTAGTACTTTGGTTGATAAAAATAAATTTCTATGTCACTATTCTTTTAATTTCTCCCATACCCTTGCTCCTGCCCTCCCTAAATATGAACTTCTGCCCCTCATACACATACTGCGGATTGTACTTGAATCTCATTCTCACCGTTCCCCGATCTCCAGCCCTAAGGTATTCTTTGTCAATTTTCTCAAATATAACCGTTTCAGAAATTGTTTCTATGTGTATGACTGGCTCGTACCCTTTTTTTATTAAAGTTGGATGTGTAAAAACATAAACTTCAGCTTCGAACTCCCAGACAGCTGTGGGTTTATTCTTACTTAAGACCATGCCCCTCCTCAACTCGTCATATCTAACTCCTTTTAAAGCAATACCAACTATGTCTCCGCTCTTTGCTTTATCCACTCTATAGTAATGCATCTCCATGCTTTGAACTTTGACTTTCCTAAATTCTCCGCTTTGAAATGGACCAATGTAAATTTCTTCTCCTTCTCTTATCTCGCCAGATTTTATGCTACCGCTAACAACTGTACCAACACCACTCACTTTGTATATCCTATCAATGTACATCAAGAACTCTCTCTCACCAGAGTATCTTTTTGGCAATCTAAATAACAGCTCTTCGAGTTCTTGATACCCCTCAAGGGTCACAGCTGAGGTAATCAGTACCGGTACTACCAACTTGTTCTCGGTTATCATTTTTGCAGCCTTTCTAGCATTAATACTATCTCTAACAACAAACGGTATTCTACCAACGGTTTTTAGGGTCTTGTTTATTTGGTTTAAAACTTCTTTAACTCTCTCGTTTTCAACCATGTCCGCTTTTGTAATAGCAATTATTACGGGTAAATCCATTGCGAGAAGAATTCCTAGGTGTTCCTTTGTCGTTCTCATAACACCATCATTGGCTGCTACTACAAGGAGGCCGTAGTCAATTTTCTGACCAAGCAAACCTCTAATCGTTGTTCTTAACCAAGGTTCGTGTCCAACGGTATCAACAAAACTCACAATTTTATCTGCGTTCTCGACAACCCAGGCCTTCTCATTTTTATTCATCGGGTTTTTCAATCTAACAACTTTTCCATCTTTAAACCCAAACACAGCAAAACTGATATCGGCACTAAGGCCCCTCTCTATTTCATGCTTCAGCACATCTAAATATATGCGCGTAGCACCGTCACCATCATCAGGCTTTCCTGTAACTAAGCATCCAACAAGTGTTGATTTTCCGTGATCTACATGGCCTGCTGTACCAACCATTATGTGCTCCTTAGCTCTCTCCTTTCTAACTTCAACGATGCCTACACAACCATTATTTATTTTATATTTTTCAATCGATGTAATCGTTGCATCAATTTCACTAGCTATTTTTTCGAGAATTCTTATGGTTTCATCAAAAGCTTTCTCGCTAATTCCCCTAATATTACCAGAATCTGAAACACCGATAACATATATCGCTCTTCCTCTACCCATTATTATCCTGTGGTTCATCTGACATGCAAGTTGCTGAAATCTACTTTCTTTTAAGTGATACGAAGTTAGAAACTCCTTAAATTCTACATTTTCACCTTCACCCTTCCTTACGAGTTGAAGTACTTTTTCCACAGAAATACCTTTTCTCTCAAGGATTTATTACTTTCGGAACAGCTTTATAGCGGTAATTAAACATACACTCAATGAATCTTGAGATTGAATTGTGCGGCCTTAAGTTGAAGAATCCATTAATTCTTGCAAGTGGTATCCTCGGTAGCAGCGCAGACTCTCTAAATAAGATGGCCGAAGATGCTGGTGCTGTCATAACAAAGTCAGTTGGAGTAGAAGGTAGAGAAGGGTACAAGAATCCCACAGTCATAAACTGGAGTTGCGGACTAATAAATGCCATCGGTTTGGCAGCTCCCCCAGCCAAAGAGTTCGCCGAGGAGTTAGAAAATTATGCAAAAGCCGCACCCCTCATAGTTAGTTTCTACGGATCATCAAAAGACGAGTTTAAGAATTTAGTCGAAACGTTTCCAATGGCTGACGCTTATGAAATAAACTTAAGCTGCCCTCACGCAGCCAGATTAGGATTTGATGTGGGATCCGATCTGGATCTATCCTCTACAATTGTAAACACTATGAAAGATTCTACTGACAAGCCCATAATTGTAAAAATTTCTGCTATGCACGATTATGTCAAACTTGCAAAAGCACTTGAGGATGCTGGAGCTGATGCTATAGCAATAACAAACACATTAAGAGGCATGAAGATTGATATAATTTCAAAAAAGCCTGTTCTTAGTAATGTAAGCGGCGGTGTAAGTGGTAAGGCCATTAAACCTATTGCAATCAAGTGTGTGTACGATCTTTATAAAGAAATAGAGATACCAATAATAGGCTGCGGGGGCATAACAACCTTTGAAGATGTTCTAGAGTTTATGCTCGCAGGCGCAAGAGCTGTAGAAATTGGATCAGCCGTATTTTATAGTAGAAGAATATTTTACAGTATTAAAGAGGGTCTTTTAGCGTACTTGAGGTCTAGCGGAGAAAAGATACAGGACCTAATTGGCTTAGCTCACGTTTAGTTCTACTGGCTGGGAGAGTAAATCGCTTTTTAGCATTTCTTCAAAAAAGTCTGGATTTTTTAGAACAGCT
>QMQV01000229.1 GCA_003649085.1 Thermoproteota archaeon | reverse complement strand
GTCCTAGCGTATAAGCCTATGGGCAGAGATTATGTGGTTTCCAGACAGCTCGACTTAGGTGAAGGGTTACGGTTAGTCCACATACCAGCCCAGAAGAACATAACAGTTACAGGAGGCTTTGGCCCTACACTATGGTTCAAGGTGAGCGTTGATGGTGAGGAAAAGATCTATTGGAACACGATGTACCCGGGTGTAGTGTATGAGGATGAGAAGCTAGTATGCTCACACAGCATAATGAGTATTAATAATGTAACCGTGCACATCATACGCCTATTCTTCGTGAAGCATGGCATAAGAGGTGGAATAGGGGTGGCTAGCGTCTGGCTTGCCATGACACCGGTAACTCCTACAACATTGGCTAATAACGGTATAAAGATCTACACTATATACAATTATGGCGGCCTCGTGATAGCCGCCATAAATAAATCTATACTTACGTATCTAGGTGACGGCTACTGGTTAATAGTACTACCTGATACAAAGTATAGTGAATTTGCCGATAAAGCGCTTAACCAGATAGCACCCTACCTCCACATAGGAGAACCAGAAATACTACTTCACGTAGCATGGTCAGGGAAAACATTTATTACCAAGATTAATGAAACCAGGTGCTTAAGCGGGAATATCTGGGAGATATATGAACGTGTCGAGAAGTTCTTGAGGGATGTCGGTCGTAGGGGTCTAGCACCAGCAGAGATGAAGATGTTCATCGAAGACAATGATACCTACATAGTAGTTGGAGGTGCTGGTAAATTAGATGTTGATGAGTTTGCTAGGCTAGCCCACCAGTACTTTAAGGATTTTAGTAAGAGGGTTATTGTTGTGGAGAAGTTTGGTTGGTTACCGCCGGGAGGTCCTTACCAGCGTATGGAGATGCTAGACGCCCTAAGGAAGGTACCCTGCTTCTTCTCCTTTGGAGAGGCAGTATATGGCACATCAATGATATTCAACGCGTCGTGTGTAAAGGAAATGGCTAGGAAGAAGAACATAGCATGTGATGATGCTGTAGAGCATATTGTTGGGAAGGTAAAGAAACTCAATCCACTTATAAGGAAGTACCTTCCATGGCAGGAAATACTCATAGTAATAGCTAAAACACCAAAACTAATAATACCCACAGGTATGACATTGATTAATACAAGCAAGCCATCACCCGAAGTACAAGTAGAAACCACGCAGACAGAAAAGCAGTCTCAAAACACAATGATCACAGCAACTTACTACGAAGAAGAATACACATTACCTCACCAGTTAATGCTAATTACGCTAATAATCATAGCAGTAATCATTATCGTGACGGTCACAATCAAATACAAAGTAGCATAGTTTTATTAAAACCGACTAATACATGCTTCTATGGGAGAACAAGTAACGGTCGCAATAAAGCTCGCTATGACTATCTCAGTTATCATAGTAGCTCTCCTCTATGTTTTACATATCTCAAGGTATCTCTAACGATAACCCTACTAGCATACATTTAGCCCAACCACTACCACGCTTCATGGACATCTTTACCTATAGTGAATTCCGAAATAGGGGAAAGTAGTAATAAAATATGTAAAGCATCAGTTAGTTCTCTGGTGATGAATGTTTGAGAAAAAGCTTAATTACTGCAGTAGTAATGTTGATCTTAGTAATTTTAGCAGTAACAATAACAGTAACAAAGTTTCCAGTGATTATATGGTCTCCTCCTCAGAAAGCTGAAGAAGTCTTCGAAGTAGTGGGTAATGAAACCATATACCTTCCTCTCCCAAAGCTAACTAGTTCTATGAAACTTGAGGAGGCATTACTGTATAGACGAAGCATTAGAGACTATCTAGAGAAACCATTAACGATGGAACAGCTTTCAATGATTTTGTGGGCTTGCCAAGGAGTTAATGACGTTAGATACGGTTTTAGAACAGCACCATCAGCTGGTGCTCTCTATCCATTGGAAGTTTTTGTCTTAGTAGGAGAGAATAATGTTGAAAGTCTGAAAGCAGGTATTTATCATTATGATCCATTCTCTCACTCTCTTACATTGCTGAAGAAAGGAGACTTTATGGAAGATTTATGTGAGGCTTGTTTAGGGCAAGAATGGGTTAAAAAAGCATCCATTAATCTAGTCATAGGGGCAGTTTTTGAGAGAACAACGAAGAAATACGGGGATAGAGGAATTAGATACGTGTATCTGGAGGCAGGTCATGCTGCTCAGAATGTTTACCTCGAATGTGCTGCATTAGATCTAGGATGTGTTGTCATAGGAGCGTTCTTTGACGAAAAAGTTGCAGAAATATCATGTATGCCTGAGAATTGTGATCCAATTTACGTAATTCCGGTGGGAGTTCCAAAGAAGGTCTATAGGATAGATTGGAGCCAGATTCACGATTTCATACTAAGACACAGAGGATAATAATAAAGAAAGGCTAAAATGGATCAGCACATCCTAGTTCGGCCATGATAGCCTGCACTGACCTTTCATCATCTCCAGTATTAATGGATTGGTCTAAGAAGAAGATCAATGTAAAGTGGACTTATTTAAGGTAAGCTAGTACCAGTTATAGATGAATTCCTCGTTTAGAAGAGTTTTTAGATAATAGTTGAGATCCGTAAATCTTTGGATGAAGAAGGGGATTTCTCCAGTAATCTCGATACTATTATTAATTCTTGTAGCTATCGCATCTGGAGTTTCCGCTTATGTTTGGATCACTAAATATGTTGGAGAGAGTACAACGGGTTCCGCTACTTCTTCATCATGCCTAACATGTGATGCTGTCCAGATTTTACCATCTGGAGGAG
>QMQV01000228.1 GCA_003649085.1 Thermoproteota archaeon | reverse complement strand
TTTTTTTAAGCGCCAGGCAGAACTGTACCACACGAAATATCAGAAGATGATCCGCGAATTGGTTGATAGGTATACCACGCAATACGCATCGACCTAAAAACAGGCCGGGGACAAGACGCTTTGCGTAACTATCAACAGGACATTGGGCTATGAAACAATTCAGATGTATGAATACGCAGGAACTGGTTTCCGTAATTCTGCCGACTTATAATCGCGCTCATATATTATCCCGGGCTATTGAGTCTGTACTCAGACAATCCTATCAGAATATAGAGCTGATTATTATTGATGATTGCTCAAATGACAATACAAATGAAATAGTCAACAGTTACCTCAATAAAGATAAGCGGCTTTTCTATATCAGAAATGAGAGAAATGCAGGAGCAGCTTATTCTCGGAATGTTGGCATTGAATATAGTCGGGGTATATTTTTGATGTTTTTAGATAGTGATTGCGAATATTTACCCGAGAAAATAGAGAAAGCGATTGCGCTCATGTATGCATTAGAGCCTTCGCCGGATGTTATCTACAGTAATATGTGGAGAGAGCAGAAAGACGCCGAGACAGTCTTATCCTCGAATATAAAAGACAAGTTATTAACCCCCGAAGATATATTTAACTGTAAATATCATTTTTTGAACCCTACAGCATGGTTCTGCAGGAGCGGTATTATAAAAAAACTCGGCGGTTTTGATAAGAATATTTACAGTTACGACGATATAGATTTATTAATAAGGGTCATTTTATCTGGGGGCAGGATATATTTCTTCAATAGGCCATTAAGTATTAAACATAGCGCAGCAGGTATTTCTGATATTTCTTTCAGAACTGTGGTTTCAAAAGAAAATTTCTTGAGAAAACATTTTTCCGAGATAAAAAAGTATAAGAGATTTATTTCTAAGCTTTATTATAATTTAGGTAAAGACCTATTCAGACTGGGCGATTTCAAAAAGGGCAAGAAATATTTCTGGCGAGCGTTTATATCCAACCCAATTAAAATCGAATACCTTTTTAAGTGTATTTGTCTTAGTCTAAAAAATCAGGACAGGGCTAATAAGATTGAATAGCGACGGAGGTTGTATATGAAGGCAATTAAAGATATGTGGCTGATTCAGATTGAAATTACAAATGCTTGTTTCTTAGAATGCCCTAATTGCACAAGATTCATCGGCCATAATAAAAAGCCGTTTTTTATGGACTTAGAGACGGTCGAACGGGCTATTGATTCTCTTGAGGGTTTTCCTGGCGGGATAGGAATAATGGGCGGAGAGCCATTGCTTCATCCACGGTTCTTTGAGATTTGTAAATTCCTTCAAAGTAAGATTCCTAAGGAAAGAAGATATCTTTGGACTTCGGGGTATAAGTGGAAGGAGTATAGAGCTATTGTCAGAAAAACATTTGGGGCGAACGTTTGTTATAATGAACACGAAGGGGCCACTCAAAAGCATCAGCCCGTACTTATGGCGATTGAAGATATAGTTGAAGATAGAGAATATATGAAACAGTTGATTGATAAATGTTGGATCCAGGAGAAATGGTCAGCATCGATTAATCCAAAGGGCGGATTTTTTTGCGAAGTCGCTGCTGCTATGGATTTATTGTTTGAGGGGCCGGGAGGGTATCCTTTAGAAAAAGGCTGGTGGAATAAGACTCCCGAGCAATTTCAAGACCAGGTTCAAAGGTATTGCTATAAATGCGGCATAGCCCTGCCTATGCCAGCGCGTTTAAACAGGGAAGGCAAGGATTATGTTTCTATCAGCAATTACAGAAGATTAGAGGAATTAAAAACGCCGAGATTTTTAAAAAATTGCGTTGAACTGGTTGACGAAAAATATAGCAAGGCGCAAGTTGAAGAATTCGCTAAAGATTGGCGTCCCTGGGAGTATCTGGGAGACCAGAAGAGGATAAGCTACAAAAAGCTGTATGGTCTTATTCCGGGAATTTTAGTCAAGAAACAAAAGAAACTGTGGGAGGAACGCAAAAAGAAGATAAGATAATAGAATTATACCGGGAGAGGATTCATTCCCGAAAGAGATATTGCAGCAGAATAGAAAGGCCGAGCTGGTCGCAATTATTATTACCGCCTGTTTTATACGGCCTTGATAGAAAGATTAAAAAGGCGTGGAGGAACTTTTTGAAAAGATGAGCTGCGATATTATCATACCGGTATGGAATCAGCTTGAGCTTACTAAGGACTGCATAGAACATATAGTAAGGAATACGCATTATCCCTACCGGCTGGTTATCATTGACAACGGCAGCCAGCAGGAGACGCGGGAATATTTAGAAGAATTAAGCAGGAGTAATAATCCGCCGGTTACGTTGATAAGGAACCAGACAAACCTGGGTTTTGTTAAGGCAGTAAATCAGGGGTTGAAGGCGTCTAACGCCGATTACGTATGCCTGCTCAACAACGATGTCCTGGTTAGCAAGGGATGGCTGGATGAGATGATTGGTGTTGCCAATCGCCAGGCAGGGATAGGGATTGTGAATCCGGACAGCAGCGAAGAGGCGGATACTGATTTGGCGGATAATCTGTTAGGTTATAGAGCGCAAAGCCGGAAACCATACCAGGGAGATTACATTGAGATTATGGGCGCAATGGGGTTTTGTATGTTAATAAAGAGGGAGGTGATTGACAGAATCGGTATTCTGGACGAGATATTCGGCATCGGCGGATATGACGATATGGATTATTCCAGAAGAGCCTGGCAGGCGGGTTATAAATGCGTTAAAGCCAGGGGAGCCTATGTAATCCATTGCGTTCACAGCTCCTTTGAT
>QMQV01000227.1 GCA_003649085.1 Thermoproteota archaeon | reverse complement strand
GAGCAGATGGAGAAATTCTCTTGTGACGTAAATCGAACTAAAGTTCCTAAAGCCCGGCCTATAAGGATTTAAAATGATTTAATCACGGGTTATACGCTGTGAAAATGCAATATGGTGAGAATTGAAGAAAGTCATCACCAAAATATAGAGATTATCATGTTAATCACTACACTCTCTCGGGTAAAAACATAGAAAAATTGTCGAGTCTGGGAAATGAGGTAAACTTCATGGTTGTAAAAGTTTCTTTTTCAGATAGTTTAAGGTATCGTACTGAGTCAAAGTACACTTCAAAAGAGATTTACGAAATGAACGAAACTTCAGATTAGATTGATTAGTTCTCAATGCGCTATCATTTTGATTGGAAATGTCATTAAAGGTATTGCTGAGTAGTGGACGAACTTTAAAACAAGGAATTGGTGTGGAAACAGGAAAGAACTCTTTGGAGTATCTCAAGGAAACCGCCGTTATAATGTTAAACAAGGAAGATGCTACATCACTAGGAGTTAAAGACGGAGATTTAGTAACTGTAAAGACGGATGTTGGAGAGATAACTGTTAGCTGTAAAATAGATGATAAGCTTCCGAAAGGAATGGCATTTATGCCCTATGGTCCCTGGATAAATATGCTTGTCAGGGAAAATACCGAAGGAACTGGTATAGCCCGTTTTAAGTCAATAGAGGCAGAGGTCCGTAAGGGGGGTGAGAAAATCCCCAGTTTAGAAGATTTAGCTAAGATTCTTAAGGGGTGACAAAATGATAGTCGCAGACGTTGTTTGTGGCTTCTGCGGGTCGCTGTGTGATCATATCGAGGTAAAGATTGAAAATAGAGAGATAAAGGAAGTAAAGGGAGCTTGTCCTATCGGAAGTAAAAGATTTCTCCATGTAAGAGAAAATAGAATTTTAAAACCGCTAATTAGAAAAGACGGAAAACTTATAGAAGTGAGTCTGGATGAGGCAATAAATAAAGCAGCCGAGATCCTGAGCAATTCTAATCTTCCACTAATTTATGGACTTAGTAGTACCTCAATAGAGGCTCAAAAAGTTTGTGTAGATATTGCAGAATTAGTAGGAGGGATACTGGATCAAACAGCATGTGTATGTCATGGCCCAACAATACAGGCTTTACAGGAGGTCGGAGAGATAACAGCTACCTTAGGCGAGATTAAGAACAGAGCAGATCTCGTGATATTCTGGGGCTGCAATCCTATGGAAGCGCATTTCAATCATCCGTTCAGATACTCTGTGATGCCTGCAGGGTTATTCAGGAAAGGAAGGAAAGAGAGGACTATCATTACACTTGACATTAGAAAAACGAGAACTGCGGAAATGTCCGACAAATTCATTCAAATAGAACCAGGGAGAGATCATGAAATATTATTAGCGCTCAGAATGATTTTGAAAGGAAGAAAACCAGATAAGAAAGTCATAGGGGGAGTCCCTATCGAGACTATAGAGGATCTGGCTGATAAAATCAAAAGTTGTCAGTATGGAGTTGTATTTGTAGGAGTTGGGCTTACTATGACCGGAGGAAGAGAATTAACCGTGATAAATCTATTGAAGTTAAGTCAAGAAGTTCACGACTATACTAGACTTGTAATAATTCCGATGAGGGGACATGGAAATGTTAAAGGAGCTGGTTCTTGCTTAGCTTGGAGAACAGGATATCCCTATGCTGTAGATTTTAGTAGAGGTTATCCAAGATACTTTCCAGGAGAGACTACGTCAGTTGACTTATTATCCAGAGAAGAGGTCGATGCTGCATTAATTGTGGCGTCAGATCCAGCCTCCAACTTTCCATTAAAGGCTGCTAAAACGTTAGCAAAAATACCAACAATAGCCATTGACATTAAACCAACGTTAACAACTATGATAGCAGAAGTAGTAATTCCAGCAGCAGTTTGTGGAGTTGAGTGTGAAGGAACCATGTATAGGATGGATGGTGTTCCAATGAGATTGAAAAAGCTAATAGACCCGCCAAACCCTGAAATTCTCCCTGACGAAGAAATTTTGAGGAAGATTTATGAGAGATTAGGAGAGAGGTGATGAGATGAAGCTCATAATCAAGAATGGGTATGTGTATGATCCTATAAATGGCATCAACGGAGAGAAAATGGAAATATTCGTAGAAGATGGAAGGATTGTTGAGAAAATCGAAGAAAAGGATACTAAGATAATAGATGCCACAAATAAGGTCGTCATGCCTGGCGGAGTCGATATTCATTCTCACATTGCAGGTCCTAAGGTTAATGTTGGAAGAATACTAAGGCCCGAGGATCATAGAAAGGATCCTGTTAGAAAGACAAGGATTACTAGGGCAGGAGTTGGATATTCTATTCCGTCTGTGTTTACGACGGGATATAGATATGCAATCATGGGATATACAACAGTGATCGAACCTGCTTCTGCTCCACTAAAGAACAAACATACACATGAAGAGTTAACGGATATTCCGATGATAGATAAGGCAGTATTCTTGCTTTTAGACAATAACTATTTCACTTTGACGTTTGTAAAGAATAAAGAGTTAGATAAGTTGAAATTATTTGTAGCTTGGATTCTAAAGGCTACTAAGAGCTATGCTGTTAAGATAGTTAACCCAGGAGGAGTAGAGAACTGGAAATGGGGCAAAAATGTTAATAGTATCGATGACAAGGTTCTAGGAGGATATGATGTAACTCCGAGAGAGATTGTAACAAGTCTTGCAAAAGTTAATGAGGAATTGGGACTTCCTCATACAATTCATGTGCATTGTAATAACTTAGGAAGTCCAGGAAACTACGAAG
>QMQV01000226.1 GCA_003649085.1 Thermoproteota archaeon | reverse complement strand
GAGATTGCATTTTACTTTTTTTAATATAGCGATGATGAGTGCACGTCAGTGCGATCGATGAGCTGTGAGCTGTTAGCTGAGCTTCTTAATGCTTTTCGAGATAGCATTTCGCTAACTTATTGAGAGATGAAGTTGATGGAGGAGTTAAAGAGAAAAAGGAGGTTACGTTGAGCGTAGTTTTGAGCGGACATGGAGCCCTACCCCATTATTTCGCTTAACGGCTGTTTAACTGGTTTGCTCTCGTCTTCGACGGAGTTCACTGAGGTGTCTTGGGTTAGCGGTGGACGTAGAGTTTACATGTGGTTGGATAAGCACGCAGGCGTCGACGTGACAAGCTATGTTTTTGGAGACGTGTTAAGGGTTCGAGATGCTCAAGTTGACTTAAAGAAGTGGCTTGAAAAGATGCCTGTTGTCTTGGGCTATACCTTAGAGGGTTTGGAAAGTTATGTTAAGTTGCTTGCTGAAGCTGTTAGAGATAAGCTTGGTGGTAAGCGCGTTGTCTTATCGTATAGTGGAGGCAAGGATAGCTCTGCCGCGTTAGTTATCCTCGATAAGCTGATGGAGTACTTGTCCTTTAAGCTACACGTGGTCTACGTCCACATGCCTTTTTTGGAGCCTCTCGATAACGTCAAGTTCGTCGAGAGCGTGTCGAGGAAACTCGGCTTAGATATTGAGGTTTTGTCGCCTCCTAAGAAGCTTGTAGCTGAAAAGCTCTTGGAAGAGGGGTTGCCGTATAGGAGGGCTAGGTGGTGCACATATCTTAAGGTTAGGAAGGTTAGAGAAGCTAAGAAGAGCCTTCGAGCTGATTTTGAGGCGTATGGAGATAGGCTTATTGAGGCGAAGAAGAGGCTTAGGAGGCTTATTAAGCCTGCTTTATCTAAGGCGTTTTTATCTGGCAAGAAGTTTAGGCCTACGTTTATGTTAACGTTATTGGATGTCGTTGAACTTTGTAAACAGTATGGGCTTGTTCACCCAGACTATTTGAAAGGGCTGCCTAGGGTTTCGTGTAGCTTATGCCCATATAAGGCTCTTCACGAGTTCTCAATAACTCCTGGCGTTGAAGACCCCGGCTTCATAGAGGAGGTACTGCGTAGGTCTTATGCTAAGTGGTATGAGGGAAAAGTGGATTACGACAAGTTTTTAGAGCAAGAGCTTTGGAGGTATACTCCCACTGTAGCTAAGATGTTTTGTAGAGCTAAGGAGAAGCTTAAGGAGGTTGAAGGCGAGGTTGTTGAAGCTGCTAAGATACATGAGCTTTATTCTTCCATCTGGAGGGGTGCTCCTCGCGGCATTCCTAAGCTTTCGCTTGAAGATGTCATTCAGGTAGCTAAGGCTTCCGTTGTAAGCTAATACGGCGGATATGATGGCATATGCCTTTCAGCTTTGTCCTTATACTCGTATAAAGCTGATAGCGTTTTACCGAGGCTTCCTAAGGCCTCAAGTAAACTTTTGTGGTCAGGCTCGCTTTTCTCATATAACTCTTCCCTAATTTTCTTAAGTGAAGAAGCTACCTCGGATACCACCTTGTTAAAAGCCTCTCTAAACTCTCCCTGTACGTTTTGAGGCAGGTATCTTATCATCACGAAGAAGTCGTCAAGCTCCGGTCCCAACATCCCTATAAATGGCTGTATAGCGTAGCTTAACGCGTCGTCCTTAGCTTTGGCGATGACGCCTAATAGTATAGTTAAGTCGTATAGGTATATGGGGTCTCCTTCCTTTTCGAGTGTTTCAATACACTTATTGAAAAGTTCAGCTAAGTGGCTTGAGCTTAACACAGCTTTTTCAACGCTCATACACACCACTATGAAGGTGTCCTCCAGTCTACGATATATAGCTTGTTATATCGTCTTCAAAGCCCTTAACTCACTTAGCTAATGGCGGAATAAAGGCTAAAATTTTCGCTTGAAAGTCTGTTGTGTGAAGAAGAGTATGGCAGCATCCATACTCGTTGTGGGTCTTAGGGGCGAGGACTCTGGTAAGACCATGGTGGCTTTAGCGGTATTGCAGTGTTTATCTGATCAAGGGGTTGTAGCATGCGGTTTCAAGCCTAAAGCTGGCAATAACTTATGGTTTGACTATGACGTAGTTTATGAAGCCTTGTCCCAAGGAAGGCTTTATGGAAAGGATGCTAAGCTGCTGAGAAGGTATTCTAGCGTTGATTTAGCTGAAGAAGTTGTAAACCCTGTTCATAGACTTTGGGTTAAGGAGCCTACCTGGCAATACGCCCATACGCTACCGTATTTTCTAGTTGATAGAGCTACATTGTCTGAAGATGGCTCAGACTTCTTAGTTGTCGTGAATAAGCGGGCTCTAAGCGAGTTTAGGGATTGTGAAGAGCTTCTGTTGAAGCTGTGTGGGAGGGCAAAGGAGGTCATTGAAGTTAGAGAGCTCGTTGAGCTAAATAGCTTAGCTGAGACTTATGATAAGCTCATCTCCATAGCTTATAATAAGGTTAAGCGCTCTTGTGAAGTTATGGTGGTGGAAAGCTACAGCGATGTCGCCTTGCCATGGGATGGCTTAGAAAACCTTAAAGCAGTGTTTGGGATTGAGCCTTGGAGCATCAAGCTATATGACCCTGATAAGTACTTGACAACTGTTAGATTGTCTTCGCAGCTTAGGAGGGTAGACGAGGTCACAACTAAGCAGGTTCAGCGCTTGTTAAAACCTCTTAAGGAGATTAGAGTCTTGCCATCGACTAGCGAGAATATCGTGAAAGACCTTAAAATTAAAGTTAAGCCTATTTTAAACGAGTTAAAATTGGTTGAAAGTTGAAAGTTGATAGTTG
>QMQV01000225.1 GCA_003649085.1 Thermoproteota archaeon | reverse complement strand
TGCGTGAACTAAAAGAAAAACAAAAGCAAACGTAATCGTACATACATATGGAGAAAATGACTTTATTTTTAATTTCTTTACTTAAATTTTTAAGACTAAAACCATAACAAAGCCTAAACCAAAAATTGGAAAGAGTCTAAGTATTTTTACTTTGATCGAGGCTTAAAAATTTAAAGCTGTCGGAAAGAAAAACCTAGAAAAACTCCTCCAGAGTGTAATCTTTGATATTACATCTAAATTTACGGATTAAGGCCGATGAGTTGGCCTCATAAATTTTCATTGCCACCGGAAAAAGGTATTCCTCGCAGTAATTGAAAGGATCTTGTACTTCTTCTGGCATTGGAGCTTTAGTTATTGCACACATAGCCGCAGCCCTTAAAAAGGTATGCAGTTCCGATTTTGAAGCATTAATCTTTGTAAGCACTTTCAGAATATTTTCCATCATATTAACAACGTGTAATTCGATGTTTTTTTCATCTACTTTCTGATTCTTTCTCTTCCTTGCACATATGACCAATGTTTTATTAAGAACTGAGTTATTTCCTTTGCTAACAAGTCTCGTTATTAGCTCGGAGGTAACTGGCCATATTCTTGTTACATAAAATCCTCCAGCATACAAAGCACTGATAACCGCTTTCCATGCTTCAAATGATCGATGCGTGAACCAAGTTAAGAGAATTCCGTCGTCTTTCAACACCTTGTAGCATTCGCTAAAAAGTCTACCCATCTGCCTAGTGTACCACATCTCATTGAAACTTAAATTTTCGTTTCTAGGTTTAGTTATCTTTATCCTACTTTTTCTAGCGATAATCTCTCCTTCGCGAGGAACACAAGAATAATCAGGCTTCCAACCTGCAAGTTTACTTTCTTTAAAAAGAACACCAGTTTTTATAATAGGCATAAGCATGATCTTGAGCACTTGCCAAAAATACTCGCTTATATCACTGTAAATGTGTTGATCAAAATAAGGAGGATCCACATTAATCACATCTATTGGAAAGCTAATTAGAGAAGAAAGGAATCGAGAATCCCCGTGAATTATAGTTGCCTTTTCTCCCTTATTCTCCAATCTTTTACACAATTCGCTTACAATAGGACATATCCCCCCCTGCGTTCTTTTCTGAACACTGAAGTTTGGCTCAAAAATCCAATTCAAATTCCGATAAGGCACTATCGCTTCACAATACGCCTCGCCATAGGTAATCTTTCTTCCTTGTGCATAACGTCCTATCGTGTCTCTTATTGTTCCCTTTTTCCAAGTTGTAGCTATCGAATTGTAGTCAACCAATCTGCTAATGCCTAATGCCAAATAAAGACTAACGGCTACTCCAATTTTCCCTTTTGACAATAAAAATTCACATCTGTCATGAACATACTTAATGAGCACCGCTAACGACAAGAGCTGACGTGGATTGAATAATTCATACCAATATCTAATGCCATATTCGCGTATAGGAGAAAAAACTTCGTTAGTAGAAGGAATTTGATCTTTAGGCAAATATTCCTCCAGTTGTTTGTACGAATCCATTAATGTTTTGCATGCATCAAGGAACGCTAAGATGTCTTTTTCCTCACAAGGAACATATCCATGTTTAGTTTGCTTTACTAGGAGAATATGGGTTGACAAGATTTTATTCCGATTAAATATGCCTCTTTTCAGTTCCTCAAGTATGGAGGTATGATTTTCAGTCCAGACTTTATACGCTTCTCTTTTGGTGAATCTATTTTTACAATAAGGGCATTTGATTTCTCCTCTTTTTTCGCTCTCATAAGGAAGCGTCACTGGAAACTTCGTAATACTAGATGTAAACATCTTATTGGAAGAATCAAATTTTAAATCAACATAAGTCGATCTAGCTATTTCTGCGTCATGCAACAGGGGAATTTCTCCTTTGCAAAAAGGACATTTTATCCCTCTTGCCACTATGTATCCTTCTGAATCCTCCGGGTAAAATCTACCTAATGCATCAACTGCATAAGAGATTAGCTTTATACTTTCCTCTTTAACGTACTCGGAGAGTTTACGTCCATACAATGAGGGAAATTCAATTGTACCCTTTAGAATAAGATATGCAACTGGATTATATTCGACAGCTATAGATTTTAACCCTAGCCTTAAGCTTTCTAGAGGTATGGTACCCCCTCCAGCCATGGGGTCACAAATAATTAGGTCAGAAGGATTTTTACCAGTGTATCTGTGTAGCAGTTTCTTAATCAATCTTAGATTGGGATCAGTGTAAAACAAGAGTGGGGGATACTTGCTAGTGAGAAATGCGTCTTTCTTTTTTGTCCAGCCAATTGCTTCCATGAAGTCTTCATAATGAATTTTTGATGGTAAAATCGCTGCCAGTGTTAAGGCTCTTGCTACCGAACAAGGTCTTCTAGCAAACCATGGATGAAGATTCCGTATTTTGGGGTCATAAAAATTCCTATCTATTTTTGTTCGTGTAATTTTTAATTCCTTGCAATGCTTGATATAGGCAGGTATGGCTTTATATGCCATTTCTATAGCGGCGTCTCGGCTTAGCTCTTCAACTGGAAACCAGCTTTCGATCAGTAGCTGTCCTTCAGAATTATATTTTTGGGTATCGCTCATGTAGTGTCTTCCCTCTCTTTACGTTTTCTTTCATTACGAAGTAAATATTCGATAAACCCTGAAAGAGATCGTATCCCAGGATATTTGCCTTCCCCGATTACATTGTTTGCCCATTCTACAAGATCTTTGGGAATCGTTATTGTTTTCTTGACACGCTTCATTTATACGACCTTTTTCATATTCTATACGTATTTTATGC
>QMQV01000224.1 GCA_003649085.1 Thermoproteota archaeon | reverse complement strand
TCATCGAGCTTTACGGAGTATCCCGCGTTCCTCACGATCTCCTCTATTCTCCTAGCCTTCTTAATAACCTCTTTTTCCTTACCTTTGTACAGGATGGGCACTATCACTATATCGTATATCGCCATTCCGAAGGGCAAAACTAAACCGTAATCATCACCATGGGTTATTATAATCGCCGCCAACGTTCTCGATATTCCTATTCCGAAGCACGTAGTGTACGGATATCTATTTACTCCTCTTTCATCCATAAACATTACCTCAAACGGTTTAGAGAATTTCTGTCCTAAGTAATGGGTTGTAGCAATTTGCAAAACCTCGCCATTGGGCATTAAAGCATCGTAGGCAAAGCTTCTTTCTGCTCCTGGAAATCTATCAAACTCCTCTCTCTCTACCACTATAAAGGCTAGTCCTAACTCATCGTATACCTTTTTCGCTATCTCTAAATCCTCCTTAATCTGAGCCTCGGCTTCCTCCGACGTTGCAAAAGCATTGTGCGTCTCAATCCATAAGAACTCCCTACCTCTCAATAAAGGCCTAGTAGCCTTAGTTTCATGTCTGTAAACGGCAACGGATTGGAAAAGCTTCATAGGTAAATCCTTGTAGCTCTTTATCCATAAAGACATCATGGGATAAATTGCCGTCTCCGATGTAGGTCTTAAAACTAGTTTTTCCTCTAGCACGTCTCCTCCTGCTCTTTCTATTATGAAGACCTGGTCTTCAAAACCTTTCACGTGTTCAGCTTCCCTTTTCAAATTGGACATTGGAATCACTAAGGGAAGTAACATCTGTTTATGGCTTTTTTTCTTCAGCTCTTCCTCAAATAGATCGTATATCTTCTTAACTATAATCATAGCGTTTGGCCTGTATACTACGAAACCCTTTACGCCATATCTGATATCTATTAGCTCGGCCTTAGAGAGCACTTCGTCGTACCACTTGCTAAATTCCCTTACTTTATTTGGAAGAGGCGCTTTCTCCATTACTTCGAAACTTAAGGGAAATGGCAGTTAAACCTTTCTTTAGCAATTAGTTAAGTTTTTATTGTTCTCATCCGTTTTAATCTAAAGCGTGATCGAAGAAGCGATCGAGGCTTTTCTACAACCTCTATCAGTATATGCTCCTCTATTTGTGTTTGTCGTTAGCTTTATTGGAAGCTTAATAGTCTTCATTCCAATACCGTACTTTCCACTATTATCCGTTCTTGCCTTAACGTACGAGCCTATCTCCCTAATAACCTCAGCTTCGATAGGCTCTAGCCTTGCAAAGCTCATAATATTCATGATAAGCTTTTGGGGAGGGAAAAAGATAGGAGAAAGGAGAAGAGATAAAATGAAACCTCTCTTTGAAATCGTTAAGAAGTACGGATGGATTGCAGCATTTCTAGCAGCGGCAACACCAATTCCAGATGACATGATTTATATTCCTCTGGGAGTTCTAAGGTATAACCCCTATTACTTCTTCATATCTACCTTTCTAGGCAAGGTAATTATCAACGCGTTGATAATACTCGGCACTAAGTGGACTCTACCTATCGTATTCTACTTTATAGAATCATCCCCTTCCTCTCTCCGGCTTCCCATAACGATATCACTAATTGTAGTAACGATACTGATAATATACATTATTGTGACCTTAGATTGGAATAAGGTATTCGAGAGATTTGGCCTTAGGATCGTTTAAAGGTAAACCTCGCCGTTATTACGTAAGCTGTATGTCCTACCATTTGAGTTGATGGCCTTGTTTTCCCAAGTCTCGCTTCTATCCTCCTGTACATAAGTTCGAAGCATTCTATATTTGTAAAGCCTTCCTCTTCAAGCTTATTCGTAAGCCTTTCAGCTTGATTCATTGTAGGGGTAACGGCTGCAAAGGTTCCAGATGGCTTCAGTACGTTAGCTACCTTTCCTACAATATCCCATGGATCCCCTATGTCTACCATAGCAGCATCATATCCGCTTCCCTTTATCGCCTTTTTTGCATCGTCGTTAATCATCTCAATATAGGGGAGAAGTCCCGTCCTCTCCAAATTTCTCCTAGCCATTAAGTAGAAATCCTTCCTTACCTCGTAAGTAACCACTTTTCCATTAGGAGCTACTGCCCTTGCTAATAAGGCCGTCATAGCGCCGCTTCCCGTCCCTATCTCAAGAACCTTGCTTCCATTACCTATATCCAATCTAATTAAAATTAAGCCTGCGTCCTTAGGATATACTATTTGAGTTCTTCTCTCAAACTTCATTATCATATCCTCTAGAGTAGGTCTCAAAATAAATAATCTCTTGCCCTTCTGAGTTGTTACCGCTTCTCCCCATTCCCTTCCTATAAGGCCCTTAAGGTCGAGCTTGCCTAAATGCGTGTGTAGTTCTCTTTCCTCTATTTTAACTAACCAACTTTTTTTCCTTTCGGGATAGAAAAGCAATACTATATCTCCAAGCTTTAAAGTCATCACGTTATGACTTAGCTCAGTTTTAATAAAATTATCGTTTAAGAAATTCTATGCCATCCTTCAAATTCGCTGAATTCCAAATCCACAGTATAACGTTACTACTAAAACCTTTATATACTATTATATTATACGCCCAGTAGCTGAAGGAGGAGGTTAATGAATAAGGATAGAAAGGAGAAGAGGCTTCCCCGTTCCTACTTCAACCCTAAGCCCGTAAAGGTTGGCGAAGAACTCGATGTCACGATAAGCGATAAAAGCAAAAGGGGAGATGGTATAGTTAGGATAGGGGGATACGTAGTGTTCGTACCTAATACTGAGCCGGGAGATCAGGTGAGGATAAAGATTTTTAAGATAAGACCC
>QMQV01000223.1 GCA_003649085.1 Thermoproteota archaeon | reverse complement strand
GAATAGCATTAGAGATTAGAAGAGCTTTGAAGAGAAACAAACTCGACTTGATAGTTACTTAGGTACCTTAGGACCATATCTCTTTTTATTAATTTACGGGGTAATGGAAATAGAAGTAGCTAGATTGATTTGGTGGAATGATTGGTAAAAAAGGACGATAAAATAGATAGTACAAAGATAGTGCATATGTCGCGAGCTTTTGCAAAAAGTCTTCCTTACATAATTGTTGCAATTATTCTTGCGATCGTCTCACCAGTTATAAGTTATTGGCTAGTGGAATCTTTGGAAAGATTAGGCCTTACCGAGACATTTTTACCGTACGTTGAAGTATCTGCGTATGTTATAGTTAGTTTGGTAGTTATTGAGTTAGTTAGGAAAGCCCTAACAAACTCTCTTAAGGGAGTACTTAGGGAGAGAACTATAAAGAATGTAATTTCACTATTCAGAATTACAGCGTATGTGACACTATTGCTATTACTAATTTCAACACTCCAAGGTGACGTAACATTAGGAGCTGCTATAGGGGGATTTGCTGGGCTACTGGTTGGATTTGCCTCCAAGGAAATTATTGGTAATGCTGTAGCAGGCTTGTATATAGCAGTAGCACGTCCCTTCAAAATAGGGGACTATGTCGATATAGCCGGATGTAAGGGAGAAGTCAAAGATATAACTTTGACTTATACAATCGTTGAGTCTAGCGACAATATATGTCTAATTCCGAACTCTAAAGCAATTGGAAGTGTAGTCAAGCTAAGAAAGAAAAGTTAAGGATTTTATTTTTAATAACCTCGGTTACCCTTGTTATATTTAGAACATTTGGGGAAGAGTTTTGAAGACCTCTGAGGCTACTAGGAAGGTTTTAGAGAGATATCCGTTCGTTCTTGAGTGTTTAAAGAGAGGAATTATAAACTATTCAGCTTTAGCTAGGGCTATCTATGATGAAGTAGTTGAAGAAACAGGAGAAAGAGTCGAATTAGATTCTATAAAAATGGCCATAATAAGGACGGTAGAGAAGCTTAGAAAAACAGAAAAATATATTGAAAGACAAATCAGAAACCTTATAGCAAAAAGCACTCTGGAATTAAAGGAAGACATAGCCGTGATTACCGTTAAACATTATCCATTAGATAGAGTTTCTTTAGTGACGAAGAAGTACGGATTTAGGTTCTTTCAATTAACTCAAGGAATCGGAACAATTACGATAGCTTTTGATCAGAGAAATTTAGAGGAGGTAATTAAGGAAATTGGTCGAGATAATATAGTTAGTGTTCTAAAGGATCAATCCGCAATAATATTGGTAAGTCCCGAGGAAATCATAGATACGCCAGGAGTAATTGCTTATGTAACAGGAATTCTGACCAGGTTTGGGATCAATATAACGCAAATAATTTCCTGTTACACAGATACTGTTTTTGTGGTAGATAAAAAGCTTTCTATGCAAGCATATGATGTCTTAAAGAAGCTTATCAGCTCATTAAGGGAAGAAAAGTAGCTTCATTAAGCATTCTTTAAGCTTATGTTGCAAATGTAACAGTCACCAGAGACTTTTGTTCGTATTATAACGCAAGAATTAAATTGCTTCTTTAACTTTACTCATAAACGTTATGGTTGCTGGGAAGACAGACATTAATCTATGCGTTTTATTGTATTCAGGAGGATTGGATACTTCGTGTATTCTAAAATGGATTCAGGAGAATTATAAATGTGATGTTATTACGTTAACACTTGATATAGGTCAACGAAAAAAGGATTTTAAGGAGATAGAGAAAAAAGCACTAAATACAGGTGCTAAAAAGCATTACACAATTAATTGTAAGGAAGAGTTCATTAGAGAATATGTATTTCCCGCTATTAAAGCAAATGCCTTATATCAGGGTAGTTATCCTTTGAGTTCTGCTTTATCACGACCTCTAATTGCCAAATGGGGCGTAAAAATAGCGCTTAAAGAAGGAGCAGATGCTATTGCTCACGGATGCACAGGAAAGGGCAATGACCAAATAAGATTCACATCCACAATAAAAGCATTAGCTCCTCATCTGAAGGTTTTGATGCCCGTGATAGAGTGGGGATTAAGCAGGGAAGAAGAAATCGAGTTTGCAAAAAAGCATGGTATTCCTATTCCCGTTGATGTAGACTCTCCATACAGCATAGATGAAAATCTTTGGGGACGCTCCATTGAGTGCGGAGTTATTGAAATGGAAGACGTAGAGCCTCCAGAAGATGCCTTCGAGTGGACAGTATCCCCAGAGAAAGCTCCAGACGCTCCAGAATACGTTGAAATAGAGTTTGAAAATGGAGTTCCAGTTTCACTAAACCAAGAAGAAATGAAACCCGTTGAATTGATACAAACACTTAATGATATAGGAGGGAAACACGGAGTTGGTAGAATCGATCATATTGAGGATAGGATAGTTGGTTTTAAGTCTAGAGAGGTGTATGAGGCACCTGCAGCTACTATATTGATTGCTGCACACAAGGATCTTGAAAAAACTGTTCTGACTAGGCATGAATTAGAATTTAAGAAATTGGCGGATAATGAGTGGGCTAAATTAGTTTATTCAGGTCTCTGGATAGATCCTTTGAGAGAAGCTCTTGAAGCTTTTATTGATAAAGTTAATGAAAGAGTAAACGGAAAGGTTAAAATCAAATTATATAAGGGAAGTGCTGTAGTTGTCGGAAGAAAGGCTAAAAAATCACTTTATGTCAGAGATATAGCTTCATACGGAGTATCTAGTTTTGACCAGAGTAAAGCTCCTGGCTTTATAGAGCTTTGGACTCTTCAATCCGTTACAGCTTTCAGAGTATTTAAAG
>QMQV01000222.1 GCA_003649085.1 Thermoproteota archaeon | reverse complement strand
TAGAAGACCGTACTGTTCTGCATTCTCAACAATTATTGGAACTACTGAGTAAGCTGTCATCCCGAAGACGAAGACGACCAAGAAGGCAGCTATCCATTTCGTTGGCCCTTTGAGGCCGAATATACCTGCAAGTATTAGAATTACTATCGCTATTACAGCAGCTATTGCCGTGAATGGAATGAGCTTTGAGATGACCGTTGTTGACCATACTGAGAGCGAAGCTAAGAATGCCATACAAATAGCTACTATTGCTCTGCTGCCGCGCCTCTTTGGGAAGACCTTTCCTAGGAAAGTGTAGAATACTGCTAGCAAGATCAGAAAGATTAGCCAGAACCCTACTGGATCTACTCCTGGTGGTGTAATGTACTCAAGTGCTTTTCCTAAACTCGGTATAAGCTCAGCTAAGGTTGTCACGATCCTTCACCTTTTTCCCTTATGATGATAGCAATTGCAGCAATGAAAATGATTAAGAAGACACAAAGAGCAACGAGTTCTCCAACAGGAATTCCAAATATCTCACCACTTTCTAAAGAGATCTGAGATAAAAGAGGATAACCTGAAAGTTCCGCAATTACATATAGGATTACAACAATTACACCAACCATACCACCGTATTTTAACCAGTTCGGTAATTTCGCCTGTTCACCAGCGATTAAGGTATTCAGCATGAGGAAGCAGACAATTACGATTGAGGCAACTCCAGTAAATTCTGAGAATACTCTAATAGCATGGGTTACCCAAGCTGCAGCCACAGCTATGAAGGCCATGGAGAGAGCTACTACAGCATTTATGTCCTTTCTCCCTTTCCCAAATACTTCAGTCCTCTCTAGGATGCCGAAGATGATAGCGAAGATCAGAAGGAAGGGTAGGAAAACATCAAAGACCCCAAGCTTATCCAAGATCTGGAAAACACTCCTGAAGCCTACAGCAGTTGCATTAGCTGTTGCCATTAGAGGAGAGTAGAAAACCACCATTAATAAATATTTTGTTGACTTTATCTCAATTCCCTTTCCCTAACTTGTGACAGCAGATCAAATAAACCCCAGACTATAATAGCTACTGGTAAGAGGAAAGTTATCCATGAGGTGTAAGGACCAAAGATTAACATGAAGATATCGTTAAACATAGGGAGGACGATTAAGAGGATAACCCCTACAATTATCTTAGTTATCCAATTGAACCTCCCACGCATGTACCAGATTATTACGAACATTAGCAATAAGATGATCCAAGGGAGGAAATCTCCAATTACCCTATAAATTGAGTAACCACCATAGATTTCCACTCTTCCAAATTGAGGGTTTGCTAAGAGATAGAAGAAGACAAATAAGCCAATAAAGAAGCTAACTGGTGCAGCTAGTTTTGGTTGACTTCTCTTCAAAGCGAAGTTAATTATTACCATGACAAGGGCAGCTAGGATAGCAGGGAAAATTATATCTTGATTCTCCCTAACAACTTCTCTCAAATCGAAGTCAAGAATACCAAAGGAGAGGGAAGGAGTAATTAAAAGCATCAAGATTAGGAAGAACGAAATGAGATTTCTCATAAACGTTAGGAAGAGAAAGAATTTTATAAACCTTTTCTTCTCTTAACTCCTATGACACTCCCACTAGTAGGAGCAATTCTAGCACTTTCCTCTATCCTCGCTTCCCTCTTCTCGTTAAGCAACTTCCTGAGGAAAAAGGAAAATTTCTTCCTCCTTTCATACTTTCTCTTCCTATTCCTTCACTTCCTCTCAATCGAATGGACTTTCTGGACCTCAGGCTACAATTTATTTGTTATCATCAGCTCCCTGAATTTTCCTGTTTGCAGTTACTTCGCCGGTTGGCTCCTCTTCACAATTTTTCTATGTGAGAAATTTAAGAGGAGAAAGTACTGGATAGCATTCCTCCTTATTTTAGTCATAGGGTGGATTATTGGGGTAAATTGCATGAATTGCCTCGTTCTTTGAGGAATTTGATTCAGTCGTTATGTTTTAAAGGAGAGAAATTCTTAAATAAAATTCACTGGTCTCTCTACTTGTGGGGGAAAAGATTTTAATAAGGAGTAGTGGGGAGAGGATAGGGTTTCTCAGTTCTGAATTAATTAAAGAGAGTCTAATGAAGGAGACTGGTTTAAAGGAGGAAGTAGCTGAAAAGATAGCTAAAGAAGCAGAAGAGGAGATAAAAAGGATGGATCTGGAATTTGTTTCTGCTCCTCTCGTTAGAGAGGTTGTTTGTATAAAACTTTTGGAACATGGGTTAGAAGAGGAGAGGAAGAAGTATACGAGGCTTGGGAGGCCAGTTTATGATGTGACTCAGATGATATTCACGAAGGACAAGGAGAATGCTAACACATTTTACAACCCAGAGTTCGTTCATAAGGAGCTTGGAAGTGCAATCTCGAAGGAGTACGCATTACTCCACGTTATCCCCCTTGAAGCTTCAGATGCTCATATGAGGGGAGAAATTCACATTCATACTCTTGAGTATTTTATAACGAGGCCATTCTGCTTCGAGCATTCCATGCACTACTTCTTGATAAACGGGGTTAAGACTGATGGAAGAGGAATATTTACAGCAGTCCCAAAACCACCTAAGCATTTAGACGCAGCTATGATGCAATTAGCTAAAGTTTTGCAGATGTCTCAAATGGTTTTCTCAGGAGGTCAAGGTTTCGATTCCTTCAACGTTTTCTTAGCTCCATACGCAAAAGGTTTGAGTTATGAGGAAATAAAACAGGCAGTCCAATACTTCATCTTCGAGCTCGATATGATGAATTTTTCTAGAGGTGGGCAAACAGCCTTCACAAATGTGAGTTTGGAGTTTTCTG
>QMQV01000221.1 GCA_003649085.1 Thermoproteota archaeon | reverse complement strand
TATCTTTTCTAGTTACTATTCCAATTATTGATCTGTTATCGATTACTACAAGAGAGTCTACTCCCTTTTCTATCATCAATCGTGCACAATCACTAATCGAAGTTCACTTTCTGTCTGTTAGAAAAGGATAACTCATTATATTACTGATTGGAATACTGAGACTTTTTATCCGCTCTCCAACTCGCTCACCTGTTGTCACTCTAACTCTTGCAAAAAGAAGTTTCGCGGCAATATCATGAGTTGAGACTATTCCAACTAGTTTTCCATCCTTCATAATTGGTAGATGAGAGATTTTATTTTCTGCAAGTGTTTTTATTGCCTTGGCTATTGAAGTTTTCTCGTCTATTGTTATAACATCTCTAGTCATGATCTTGTCTACTTGTTTTTCCATTATACTGTTACCTAGAAAAGCTTTGATCACATCTACATCATATACAACCTTTTTCACCCGATTTTCTATCCCAACTGGGAGAATTCGTGTATCCACTTCTAAAATTAGTTTTACAACTCTAAATAGAGAATCTTCTTCACTTAAGACAGGGGCTCTCTTTAGTATATTTTGAACTTTCGTTTTTCTAGGATCTGATTTTAATCTAATAATCTCCTTGGCATGTATCACTCCCATATAGTCTTGATTATCATCTACAACCACTCCGCCTAGGAAACCTGTTTTTTCTATTGAGGATATAACCTTGGAGACATTATCGTTGACGTTTACAATGAAGAAGTCTTTCGAAGCAATACTACTAACTCTCAAAATTTTTCACTTCTGTGAAAAATTATTCTTTACTTGATTAAATAGATTATTCTCTCAGTTTTCTTTCTAAGAAGCTTTTAATGATTTCATAAAGATAGAAAGCTTCTCCTGGGAGACCTTCAAAGACCTTTTTCCTATTTATTGAGAAAATGGGGAAATCTTCTATGTCAGATTTCTTGACCCAATCTATTTCAACTTCTAATTGAAATTCCTCCTCTAATAAGGGCTTTATTTCTATTAACCAGAGATATCCTGTGTAAGTAGCATAATCAGTTTCGGGTCCAGTTATCTCTATTCTTATTTTTTCTCTCATCGAGAAATTCTTATTCCTTACTTAATTATAAGCGTCATCGTGCTTAATCGAAGAAATAGCTGCTAGCTAGTAAATGTTATAAATCAATTAAGGGCTTGAAAACTTGTCGTATAATGACAATCCCTGGAATAAGCGCGATAGTCCAAGATCTAGTTTTAGGAATTTTACTATTCTTAGTGATAATTGTGACAGTATATATCACGAGGAGATTCTCGAATGTATGGGTTAATAGAAAGATTATCCATTTATCATCTGTTCCAGCAATTTTAGCTTACATGTATGTTTTTCATGAACCATATGTGTTTTTTAGTTTTGCAATTTTCTTTTCCATAGCACTAACAGTTCCTCATATTCAAAATAGGGAGTATTCTTGGTTTCAGATTAAAAACAATTTTGGAGAGATCTTTTATTGCTTAAGCTTTGCTATTCTGTCTATACTTTTCTGGAATATTAGCAAAATACTAGCGGGAGTTGCAATGCTTTTTACAGCTATAGGGGATTCTGTTACAGGACTTGTCAGGTCAAGATTCATGAGGGAGAGAGGAAAGCATTGGACAGGAATTTTTGCCATGTTCATAAGTTGTTCATTAATTGGACTTGTTTTTCTAGGAGCTTTAGGAGTTCTTCTCTCAGTCATAGCTACACTAGCAGAGGTACAGCCTTGGATAGATGACAATCTTTCGATACCTTTTTCAACAGCTCTACTGGGGTTACTTTTCCTTAATGTTCCTGTATTATGAATTCGTTAATTTTCTCTCCTATTTGCTTAATTTCTTCTCTAATTCGTTCGATTTGTTCTCTATTTCTTGAATCATAAACAATTTTTCCATTTACTATGGTTATTTCAACATTTGTTCCAATTGCTGAATAAACTATATTGGATATTAGGTTATCATTTCTTATTGGTTGTAGATTTGGAGAATAAGGATTGATGATTATTAAATCAGCTAGATATCCTGGAGCTATTTTTCCAGAATTGATTCCAAAAATTTTTGCTCCATTTACTGTAGCAGCCTGAAGAACATGGTAAGCTTTTAGATCTGTATTCCAGTAATTGTTTCTCTGAAGTAATACGGCGTTCTTCATTTCTCTAAACATGTCTAAGCAGTTGTTACTAGCAGCTCCGTCAGTTCCTATGCCTATTGTAATTCCCATATCGTGCATTTCCTTAAATGGAAAGAAACCAGCAGTTGCCAGTTTCATGTTTGAGGTTGGACAGTGTGTAACTTTTGCGTTTCTTTTTCTTATTAGTCCGATTTCCCAGCTGGTAATCCATCCTAGATGGACCATTTGTACTCTTTCTGAGAGAAACCCTCTCTTCCCGAGCAACTCTACGGGAAATACTCCATACTTCTTTTTACAATCGAATACTTCTTTTCTAGTCTCAGACACATGTATCTGAATGTCAAGATTCAGCTCTTCTGAAAGATTCTTCGACAAATCTAATGCCTCGAGTGGGCAGGCGTATATGGAGTGGACATTTATGAAGGGTTTTATGAGCTCGTCTCTTTCATAGTTCTTTGCAAATGTTATAATCTCCTTTTTTAAAGCGTCTAAATTAGCATCTAAACCCAGGATAGGAGGTCCTAATTTTGCTCTTATTCCTAATTCTTTGGCAGCCTTAGCAGTTTCATCAGGAAAGAAGTACATATCGATAAAAGCAGTAGTTCCTGTTGATAGCATCTCATATATGGCTAATTTTGAGCCTGCATAAACGATCTCTGGAGTTAGTCTTGCTTCTACC
>QMQV01000220.1 GCA_003649085.1 Thermoproteota archaeon | reverse complement strand
TAATAATAGAATAATAGTAGTTAATTATAGCAATTGTACGAAATCGTAAGATCCTTAAATGGATTTCCTTATGAGGGCTTCATGATAAGTGATGTATTCCTCAACGCACTTACCACTTTAACATCTGTGTTATGAGCGCGATTTTCCCAACTGCTACCTCACGAACCAAAGAGATAGTATATAAGATCCTTCGTCTGTCTCACTTAGTGATCCTTAGCCTAGAGGCATGGTAAACGCGATCTTGTATATAAACTCAGTGGCTACCCTACCCCGTTCTTCGATTTCCTTTGACATTAACGGGTGCAGATATAGACCTTTAGGATTATAATATCTGTGCTCGAACCTTATTACTCCCTGCTCTGGCTTATAATAAATAACAGTCGTACGCCACCCAGTAACACTAGTCGAGTAATCTAAACACTCCTGCATTGATTTATCAACGCATATGTCTGAAACAAGCTCATATTGGGTAATGAGGGCTTTACCATATAGCATATACCCAGAATATATCACAACACTAAGGTTTTGAAGCGTCCTCTACATAAATTACTCCATTGCTAGTCCTTAAATTATGTACAGCAAATGATGGTTCAATAGCCGCAAAATCTGAACCTGCCTTTACCTCTGATCCAGCCTGGGATACCTCTCTTATCCAATCTGCGCATAGCTTTATAGATTGCCTGTCTGGAGTAATCATAGCTAAGTTCCTTCAGTATGCTACACACTTCTGCAACACTCCATATCTCATTAATGGGGTCAGAGAGTATGGCATTAATTATAGCCTTCTCTGTCTTGTCTAACCTCCTATACATATTTGTATTGTTTACATCTAGGTCACCGCTGATGACGGGTTCAAATGCCGATATGTTTTTGCTTGCTACATGACGTATTGTTGAATTAGTGGCACGTAGTCCACTACCTGACGATAGATAAGAGTACTTCTTTAGCCGCCTCTCAACAGCCTTGTAAGATATGCCGACTCCTTCTTCAACACAAAGAGTATCGGCTATTCTCTTGCAACCGTAGCCTCTATCCCGTAGCTCGGCGATCTTCTTTATGGTCTCTATATTAGCACAAACTGCGCCTGTCAACGATGGTTTGACGTTATGTGCGTCAATGACGTGTTGTGAGTAAATATGCATGTACGATGTTGCGTTCATGCAACTTGCTGATGTGTTTATTGATCCGAGGTAAGGGAACCTAGTCATCTTTACTGAACTTCCCTAATATTAGTAATTACTACGTCCCCTCATCAGTATCCCTCTAATAACTCTTCATTCTGAGGTTGATGACGTGGCCTTATAGGCTTTGTAGTACAGTATCGGTGTTTTTGCTACGTATGTTAATGCTGATATTCTTTCAGGTACTAATTTTATCTTTAGTTCTTCCTCAGCACGCCTTAAAGCCTCCTCTAGCACTAAGGTTAGTGCTGAAGTGGTAGCTGGTCTGCTGGTATGTGCAAAACCTACTAGGAACGATGCCTTAAAGCTAGGTCTAAGTAGTAGTCTTCTCCTCTTCTTATCTACTTCACAGACCCACTCCTTAGGTAGGTACTTCCTCAAAGCCGAAGCTACTGCCCCTAGCTCCTCTAAGTCCTCTAAGGGGGCGTAGCTGGAGGTCGCCCCATTCATGCTACAGCCGCAGTACGGACAGAACCTAGCGTCAGTAGGGACGCTCCTACCGCACCTAGGGCAACGCACCACAGCCTCCCAGATATACCTCGTGCTCCAGTACCTAAAGATGTTTCCTAAAGAGCGTCCTAAGGTATACTGGATCGTTAAGTCCGTTGCTGAGTACTTTCATGAGTTTTGGATACCCTACATCTGCCTCACGGAGGAGGTCTCCGTACCTCTCCTCACTTATCTTGAGTTCTCCAAGCCTAGACTGAATGAACCTCACGACATCCTTATCCTTAATTACCTTCTTACCTACCTGCCAGTGGAGCTTCCTCAAAATACTTGGGTCTCAACAGCCCCTTTCATAAAGCATACTTGCTGACAACAGCTCTATCCCTCTTAGCCCTCTTAGTACCTCCATACTTCTCTAACAAAACAAGCAATTCCTTAGGGAAGTAGGTCCACTCGCACTTTACCTCCCCTATACCCCATGTAGTACCAGCAGAACCCCTCGAAACAAACCAATCTAGGACTGTAGTCGTCGAGCATCTCAACATAGACGACCACGTCAGGTCTGAACTCAGCTACTAACCTAACTACGTGCTCCAACCTGATGTCTGAGTAATACATCAGTAAGTAATACTTAGGTAATATAGCTCGTGCTTCTCCCTAGAAAGTCCATGGTATCCTTAAGCAGCCTCAAATCTATCCTGACTGCCTTAACACCTCCACTCCACGACCTACTCGGCACCACCTCCATTATCCATCCAAAAGCTTTAGGACTAATCCTCCTAAAGTACAAATACTGTGTATAGTACCTAAATACGTTCCTTAACCACCTGTTTTCATGATTAACTACATAATCGATTAGTTCTTCACTGAGTTCCCTACCCTCAAGGTACTTCTTAAGTTTCTATAGTACTTTAGAGTTTCTAGATCTTTCACCTTCCTACGCTTCTTAGCTCCATGAGGAACTGCTCGAAGTCCTCGCTCCACATAAACTTAACACCTGCAAAACTTATCCCAAAAGGAACCATCATCTGAAAACACTCTTCATAGATGATTATTCCTTAAGATATCGTTGCTGATAACTTGGGAACATTCTTCTGAAGTAGGGTAAAAGGCTAATTGCCCTAATGCACTTAGTGTATAAGTGGGGATAGGATTGTCTAGGGTCATAAGAGTAAGATATGAGAAGGGCGTG
>QMQV01000219.1 GCA_003649085.1 Thermoproteota archaeon | reverse complement strand
TTCCATTACTGTTACTAGCATAGCAATGCTGGAATACTTTAGTAAATATATTAGCTCGTTGGTCCATGCAGGTAGAACTATTCTAAATGCCTGTGGAAGCACTACATATCTTATTGTTTGAAGTCTTGTCATACCTAGACTTAGGGCTGCTTCTATCTGCTCGGAACGTATTGCCTTCAAAGCTGTTCTAAAGTATTCCGCTTGATACGCAGCACTATTTATTCCTATACCTATTATAGCTGCCTGTAGGGGGGTTAATTTCACTATGCCTGCCGAAGGTAAGCCGTAATATATTATGAATAATTGGACTACCATTGGCGTCCCTCTAATCAACTCTATGTATGCTATGGAGATTAAGCTAAGTGGTTTGGGAGCGTAAACTCTTAATATTGAAAGGGGAAGGCCGAGCAAGAATCCTATAGTGAAGGAGAGTATTGTTATAATAATCGTGTTTTCTAATCCATTCACTAGATGAGGCCCATATTTCAATAATACGTATAAGAAGTTCTCTATTGAAACAGGCATACCATAAGCCCTCAACAAGTATGTTCGATACCGTACAGGTCTTTTATTTTTGAAAGGAACTTCTTTGTTCTCTCATGTTTGGGATTAAACAATAATTCTCTCGGTGGACCCCTCTCAATTATTATTCCTTGATCTAGGAACATCATTTCTTCCGCTACCTTGAATGCGAAGCCTATTTCATGTGTTACAATGAGCATCGTCATTTTCTTTGCAGCCAAATCTTCCATAACCTTTAATACTTCACCTATGAGTTCCGGGTCAAGAGCGCTTGTTGGCTCATCAAATAATATTATCACAGGATCCATAGCAATAGCTCTAGCTATTGCAACACGCTGTTTTTGGCCTCCGCTCAACTGGGCTGGGTAAAGATTCCAGAGATTTTCGTCTATCCCAACAGATTTCAAGGCTCTTATAGCCTTCTCCGTCGCCTCTTCTCTCGACATTTTTTTAACTTTTAAGAGACCTATTCTAACGTTATCTAGTGCTGTTAAATGCATGAATAAGTTGAAGTGTTGAAATACGAACCCTATCTTCTCCCTTACTTTACTCAAATTTATGTTAGGCCTTGTTACTTCTACACCATCTACGATTATTCTGCCTGAATCAGGTTTTACAAGCATATTTATACACCTTAGAAGAGTGCTTTTCCCTCCTCCGCTTGGGCCTATGATGACTTTTGTCTCCCCCCTAGAAACGGTAAACGATATTCCTCTTAGAACCTCTTTTTTACCATATTTTTTCCAAACGTTCTCAACCACTAGAACAGGCTCCCTCACTGTGCTTCAACTCCGCCTAAACCTGGAATCCTATATTTTTCATAGAGATAGTAAAATACCTTGTTTACGAATACAACCATTAAGAAGTACATTAATGCTACTATTATGTATACTTCCAAGTATCTCCCAATGGACCTAGCTATTAGATCGGCTCTCGTCATTATTTCAAGTATTCCAAGTACGTAGGCTATTGAAGTATCCTTTAAGACTATTGTAAACTCGTTTGTCCATGCAGGTATACTTATCCTCAAAGCTTGTGGTAGGAGTATGTAGACGTATGCTTGTATTGGTGTCATACCTATGCTTAATGCTGCCTCAAGCTGGCTTCTTCCAACAGCCTCAAGGCTCCCCCTAAATATCTGGCTCTGATATGCAGCACTTCTTATTCCTAAGCCAAGTATGGCTGCTTGAATAGCTGTAAGTCGTACCCCTATGTTTGGGAGGCCGAAATATAGTAACAGGAATAATACTATTAAGGGGATTCCTCTGAAAACCTCACCTATGATTCTAGCTATTGCGGATATTGGCTTACTTGAGTAAACCTCCATGAATGCAAGTGTTGATCCCACCGCAAAACCTAAGCTCAGTCCCCCTATTGTAAGGAATATCGTGAACCATAGTCCTTGAATTATGAATTCTATTATTTTGGGGTTAGAAAAAACATTGATGTCGAATATTATGGCCAACTCTAACCCTCGTAACCACTAGCTTCCAAAGTACTTATTGACAAGCGAGTTCCATTTATCTGATCCCATGAATGCTTGTAGTGCACTATTTAGTTTGTTTAATAATTCTGTTCTCCCCTTCTTTACTGCTATACCATATTTTTCGCCTGTTTTTACCACCGCAGAAACTTCCACATTATACTGCTTAGTGAACTGTTGGGCAGCAGGCTTATCTATTATTACAGCATCTATTTGCCCATTAACTAGATCCGTTACTGCGTGAACGAAGGAGGGATACCTCCTAACATCAACGTTGGTTAGAGTGCCGTTTGAAATAAGCTCATCTATAAGCCATTCACCCGTTGTACCCGACTGAACGCCAATAGTGTGACCGTTTAGGTCACTTACAGTTTGAGGATTATACCCGCCATTTTTCTTCACCAGTATCGACTGGTCTGCTTCCCAATATGGATTAGTGAAGTCGACGATTTGCTGTCTTTCAGCTGTAATAGTCATGCCAGCTATAACCACATCCACGTCTCCCCTATCTAGGGCAGGAATTAGTGCATCGAACTGCATGTTAACTATTTCGACTTCATCGTAACCAATGCTCTTTGCAAGCTCCTTTATCAACTCTATGTCGAATCCAACAATTTCCCCTGTTTCATTATCAATATATTCGAATGGTGGGAAGTCGGCTGATGTACCAACCTTCAATACCTTCTTCTCTGTCGAAGGTGCCATTACGAACGTGTATACTAGTAGGCCTCCTACTATTACGAGTATTCCCAGAATTAATATCAAAATATTCTTGCTCAAATTTTACACCTCATCAATTAGCGGATTCCAGAAATA
>QMQV01000218.1 GCA_003649085.1 Thermoproteota archaeon | reverse complement strand
GCTGTGAAAACTTGAGGCTTAACCCACGCGTAGAAGTTAGCTATAGGGTGAAGTTGGCGCGAGGCTTTTTAGGAGAATCTATTGAAGCTTTCCAACGCGGCGATTATAGAGGAGCTGTGGCGTCAGCTCAGCTTTGTGTTGAAAACGCCGCTAAAGCTGTAATAGCGCTTTTTAGGGTGCCTAGCTGGACGCACGACCCATCGTCTGAGTTGGTAGAGGTGTCTAGTAGTTTGCCCGGCGGTTTTAAGGAATTAGCGTGCGAGCTCGCTTCTCTCGCCTAGGAGCTGGTTCCAGAGCATGGAAGGGTAGCTTATGGAGAGCCTAGCAGAGGTCTTACGCCTTGGGAAATCTACTCAAAAGAAGATGCTGAGCGAGCGTTGAAACAAGCTCAGAGAGCTGTTGAGCTTGTCTCCACAATACTTAAAGGTCTGAGCGTTTTGGAAGCTTAGCTTCTTATGTTCCTCGATGTAGCTTTGCGGGCATGGCTTGTTGAGAAGTATTGAAGCTGCTACTTGCCCTGTTAGCTGAGATGCCTTGATGCGCGCTTTGTCGGCTTTGCTCTCTGCCTCTGTGTCTGATCTCAGCTTTTCCAGCTGTATTGGATCCTCTATCGGCTTCTCAAAATACTCCACTACCGCCTTCTCGTCTTCTATTGTCTCCTTAGACAACTCGTCTAGAGCTTTTTCAACCTCGTCGTGTCTATCGAAGAACAGTCCTCTTTCTAGGCATGAGTCGTGAATGTAGTGTAGCGCCCTGCCTAAGTGGAAGAAGGCTTCTTCAAGCTGCTTCTTCAAGTAAGCTTTTCTAGACTTCCAAACCTCCTTTATCGCCAGCTCTTTAGCTTCTGAGCCATGGTGTCTCGCTGGGACCTCGTACACCTTACGTTTTCTAACTACCACCACGTAGTCTAGTGCACATCTGGATCCACAACTCCTCTAAGCAGCTCCTTTAAAAGCCTCCTATCCTCAAGTAGGGGCGTATACTTAGCCAAGTACTTGGCTATGCGTCGATGCGCAGACCACTTCAAGCTCTCTCAATAAACTTTTTCTAAAAACCGGTTTATCAAAGTTAAGATCCTAATCATATAGTCTAAATCGTTAAATTTAACTGAAAAACGCTTTTACACGGCGCTTCGTGGACGACGGCTTTAAAGACTTGGCTTAAGCGTCTAGAGAATGGGATGTGTGATTAAGTTGTTGGTAGATGGCTTAGCTAAAGGCATTATCGACTTGTTGAGGAAGCTTGACGTTGATGTCGACGTAGCTGATTTCCTAGTTGGGGTTAAGTATAGCTACGTGGAGGTCTATGGCGTTAAAGGTAGGTCCTTAGGTGTCGCGATAACCCCCTTAGAGGACATAGTTGGCTTAGCTCAAGCTGACGTGGAGAAGCCGAGCTTAGAAAACCTTTCTTCGCTTGTAGCTTCCATAAACCCTGTTGAGAAAGCGCTTGGCATAGCCTTTGTCAACGCACTCTCCAACTACTTGTTGTGGAATTTAAGGTATGTCGAAGGCTTCGACTTAATTGAAGTTAAGAGCTTTATAGAGGCTTTGCCGAGCTTTGCTGAAGAGCCTATAGTAGTGATAGGCAACATGCCTCCACTGGTAGCTAAGCTTCAACAAGCAGGTTTTAGCGACATAGCTGTCTTGGAGAGAAACCCGCTAGCTAGGAGAAACTGCTACCCAGATACAGCTGCTCCAAGAATTATCCCCAAAGCTAGGACGCTCATAATAACTGGCGCTACGTTGGTAAACGACACCATAGACTACATACTCCAGCTAAACGAAAAAGCTAAGAAGATCATAGTCGGCCCAACGGCGAACTCTTACCCAAAGCTGCTATTAAATGGAGGGATTGACATCGTAGCGTCCATTGCTCCCGTTGACGTGGAGAAGGTTAAGGCCGTAATTAAGCTTGGAGGAGGTAGGTGGGTTTTCTACAAGCATTGCAGGGAATACGTAGCTCATAGCCTAACACGTTAAAAGCTTAATCCGCGCTTTCTCGCTAACGCGAGCTTTTTAGAAGGCACTTGTGAGCCTCTTCATCTACAAGCGAGGAGGGCTTCTTTTGGCTGAATACGTGAACATGTGTACTGAGTGTCGTCAATGCCTAGACATGTGCCCAACTTACGTATTGAAGGGGGATTTGCCGTATTCACCGCTCGGCCGAGTAAAAGCAGCTAAGAAAGCCTTTCAAGGAGAGTGCTCTGAAGAAGTTATTGAAAGCTTATACACGTGCCCCCTATGCTATGCTTGTAACTTTGTTTGCCCTCTTAACTTAGATATTGTCGAGGTTGTGGAGCAAGCTAGGGCAGAGCTTGTGAAAAGGGGGTTTGCGCTCTTTCCAGCTCATAGGCGCGTGATAGATAATATCTTAAAGAAAGGCAACGCTATGGGAGGTGAGAGGTATAAGAGGCTTGAATGGCTTCCTGAGAAGCATCAAGAGGAAAACTCTAGCACCCTGCTTTATGTGGGTTGCTTAGCCTCCTACGTTGAGAGAAGCATAGCTTCTGCAGTCTACCTCATCCTTAGAAAAGCTGGTATTAAGTTCAAGCTTTTACAAGACGAGGGCTGCTGTGGAATATACATTTACAGAGCTGGTGACCTCTCATTAGCTAAGGAGGTTTTCGAGAAAATAGCTGCGAAGTTTAGAGAAGCTGGAGTTAAGGAAGTTATCGTGCCATGCCTAGGCTGTTATAGATGCTTTAAAAACTACTATCCACGCCTCTTAGGCAAAGTAGACTTCAAAGTACAACACTTTGTCCCACTTCTCCATAAACTTGTGAAAGAAGGTGCGCTTAACCTTAGAAAGCTAGGTGGTAGAG
>QMQV01000217.1 GCA_003649085.1 Thermoproteota archaeon | reverse complement strand
GGCTTACCCTTAGTCAAAGTTCCTGTCTTATCGAAGGCTATCGCAGTCAGTTTAGGTATTTTTTCTAAGACATCTATATTCTTAATTATAATCCCTAGCTCAGCAGCTCTTCCAACACCAACAACTACAGCCGTAGGAGTTGCTAGGCCTAAGGCACATGGGCAGGCGACTAGGAGAACCGATGCTGTGAACAATACTGCTAGATTAGGAGGTAGGTGAGCAACAAGATACCAGAAAGTAAATGTAACTAAAGCAACAGCTATGACTATCCATGTAAAGTAGCTGGCTACCTTATCAACAGTCTTCTGAATTGGTGGCTTACCGGTTTGTGCGTGCCTCACCAACTTAATGATTTGCGACAGCACAGTCTCCTTACCGACCCTGGTAGTCACAACTTTAAGTGACCCAGACTTCAGTATAGTACCAGCTATTACCGGGTCTCTAACTTTCTTTAGTACTGGCATGGGCTCTCCAGTAAGCATTGACTCATCAACGTATCCCTGCCCATCAATAATCACACCATCAACAGGTACCTTCTCACCAGCCCTCACAATAACTACATCCTTCACCTTAACTTCCTCGATAGGTACCTCAACCTCCTCCCCACCCCTGAGGACCCTCGCCTGTCCTGACCTTCATCTTCAGCTCTAAGTACTTACCTATTAGAACGAACGATATGACGGTAGCACTAGTCTCGAAGTACGTCTCAGGAGCTTGAATAACACCCAACATAACGAGTAAGCTAAACACGTATGCTGATCCCGTACCGAGAGCCACTAAGGTGTCCATACTGGCGGTCTTGTTCTTAAGGGCTCTGTAAGCCCCTGTAAAGAACCTGCGTCCGCCGATAGCAAGCACTGGTGTCGAAAGGGTTAATCCAATAAAGCTCCTGTACTCCCAGAGAGGCACCGGCACTCCTAGAACCCCAAGGATCATGTATGTCATTAAAGGAACAGCAAGTGCGAGGCTGAGGGTAAGGACCTTCTTCAGCCTTAATGACTCCTCCTTAAGGATGCCTGCCTCAACATCTTCGACCTCAACCTCTTTCTTAATATTGACGACCTCATACCCCATTGACTCAAGTAACTCCCTTACAACCTCAACATTGACTGTCAATGGATTGAATACTACTGAGACACTCTTAGCCACGTGAGAAGCCCTAACATCGATCACACCTGACAGTGACTTCAGTCTCTCCTCAATTATGGGCTCCTCATCAACGGACACTAAGTTCTTAGTAACGAAGTAAGCCTCCTCCTTATAGACATCGTACCCAACATCCCTAACAGCCCTGACAATATCGCCTAAGGAAACCCTCTTAGGGTCGTACTTGACTGTAGCTTCCTCACCAGCGAAGCTCACAGAAGCGTCCGCAACACCGGGCAGTGACTTCAACTTCTTCTCGATAGTTACCGCGCACGTAGCGCAGTGCATGCCAACTAGCTTAAGCCTCTCAACAACTAGTTCCGCACTCATAAACTATCCGTAGATAACCAAAGTTAAGAAAGTTAATATATTGTAGCTACTCAAAATAAAAACAGCTACACTTTATTTAAGAACTAATGGCCTGTTTATTCCCTATGTAGGGATGCCACAACTACCACGGCACTCAATACAACAGCAGTTAGTAAGTAGTAGCTTACCAGCTCACTACCACCTGACTCAGGCACCTCGACCTCTCCACCGACAGGGGGAGCAGATTGTGCGGGCGGTGCCGGAGGTGGGACCACGTACAAGCTACTATAAGCTAAGTCATTGTATAGTGAGGTATCACCTGAAGCATCAGGATCACCCCACAACGTAAACTCGCTGTAGTGAGGTAGGGAGCTGGTGTCCCACACCATCGTGAAGTTCTTAACCTCACCAGGACTCAGATCTATGCTGACCTCGTCAGCTAGGTTCAGCTTAGGTGTTATTTTCCATGAAGTCATGGGTGGCAACATGTAACCTGCAGTTATCTCTGCTCCTAAGTTACTTACGTAAAGACCAGTAAACCCGTCACCTTCAAGTTCAGTAAATGTTAGGTTACCTAAACTAACCAATACTGTCCCATTGCTGTAGAGTATTATCTGATACTGAACGGGGTAACTGGGGTTGCCGTCTGCATCTGTCGACCCATCAAACCACATAACAACCTTATCGCCTAGATTAAATACACCAGCAAAATTTATTGCTTCAAGATCTCCTGAGTAAGCGAATAAGGTAGTGGTTCCTGCTGGTGAATACCTGTAGTACATGACCCTGTGATACCCGTAAGTGTGGACGCTATCTAAATTCTCTAGATTACTTTCAGTGTCATTGAGAAACTCAATAAGGCCGTTTGTTGACATCGATATGTAGTTGTACTTAAGCCCATATATTTCGAAGGTGAACGGCAACTTGTAAATGAAGTACATATCGTCTCCCTGAATAATATAGTTGCCATAATCCTCCAGCACATCTCCGCTATCAACTCATGTCGCTGATGACTCATCTAAGTCAAACCATATGAATGGAGCTTGAGTAAATTTAGCTGGCTCGCTCCAGTAGAGCCTCAGTGGCTGCTCAATTACATTAGCGTAGCCCTTATTTTCTACTTCTACATTAACCTCCACCACACGTTCTCCAACTACTGACTCCGGTACGTAAACAGCTCGGCATGAGAGGTCTGGAAGAGGTTCAGGTAGCGGGGAGTCATCACTATTGCCAGTAAATACGTAGGATTCGCTACCGCTCCAGTCACTCCAGTAGTTACTGCTCCACTCACCTACGCCATTCTCATCATAGGCCTGAGGACTCTGAGCATTCACAGCTAGCACGTTCCCGCGTACATTTACATAGGTGC
>QMQV01000216.1 GCA_003649085.1 Thermoproteota archaeon | reverse complement strand
CTATAGAAGTGAATTCTGGTGGTAAATTTAAGTCTGTGACTATAATTGTTGTTGTTGTGCTGTCAACCCCACCTGATTGGTCTTCAACTTTAAATCTGACATAGTAAGTGTCTGTTTGAGTTGATGCTGGTGTCCAGGAGAATATCTGTGTAGATGGGTCGAATGTTGCCCCCGAAGGTAAATTTGACGCACTGAATGTTAACTTTTCATTATCAGGGTCGGTCGCTTTAACTATAAATTGAAGATTGTTTTCAATGTTAACTGCTTTTGTTGTAATTGAATCTATGACTGGTGGTTGATTTACATTTTCAACAGTTATCTGGACTATTACGGTATCATATCCAGTTTTCCCATCTGTTACGGTGAATTTTACAGAATATGTCCCGCTGGAATAGTAATTCGGACGCCACCCGAAGATAATGCTGTCTTCTGTTGAAATACTTGCTCCCGATGGAATCCCGGAGGCGCTGTAAATCAACGAGTCATTGTCAAGGTCTGTTGCAGATAAAGTTAAATATAAAGAATCATTTTCAGATATTGTTGTATCATTTACAGGGTTAAAAGTTGGTGGACGATTTACAATGATTGTAACATTTACGAAATCCGTTCCACCTCTTCCATCTTCAACATTGAATTTGAGAGTATATGTGCCATATTGAGAATAGGTTGGAACCCATCGGAATTTGTGAGTTGTTATTCTGTCATAAGTCGCCCCCGGTGGTTTTCCTGATATATTATAAGATAGTGAATCTCCATCATTATCTTCTGCAATGATATAAAATACAATGCTATCACTTACATTAACATATAGTGTTGTGTCAGATATATTTGTGATTACTGGTGGCTGGTTAGCGTCCACAACTGTTATATTTACTGTATCCCTTGTGGTTGCGCCCCTCCCATCTGTTAGTATGAATACGATCTGATAATTTCCGCTATCTGAATATGATGGTATCCAGGAGAAAATGTGAGAATAGGTTGAATCAAAACTTGCACCATCCAGGTTTGATAGCCCCTCAGTGTGATATTCAATCTCGTCCAGGTCGAGGTCCTGTGCTTTGACTTCAAATTCGAGAGCCTGTCCTTCGCTTACAGTCTGGGAAGTGGGTAAGTCTATAAATTCGGGGGGACGGTTTACATCGCTGACTTTCACCTGTATTGTTTCTGAATCTGAGCCTCCCATCTGGTCGGTTACTGTGAATGTTATGTAATATATGGTAGAAATCTGGCTTTTACTGACTATGTCGTAATCGGGCACCCATCTGAATACCCCACCTGTGCTGAATGTTGCTCCGGGTGGTAGTTGTGCTGTTTCACCACTCGGGTAAATCGTTGAAACAAGGTAATTTAATGAATCCCCATCAGGGTCACTTGCTGACACTGTTATGTTTAAAGAATCTCCTTCATTAACTGTTCTATCACCGATTGTTGTTAAAACGGGATTTCTATTTACATTTATAATTACGGTATCTCTGTCAATTCCACCTCTCTGGTCCATAACTGTGAATATAAGAGTATCGTAGCCGGCCTGAGACGAATCGGGGGTCCAGCGGAATTTTCTTTCGTATAGATGGTCAAATGTTTGACCTGCAATAAGAGTATCCACAGAATAAACAAGATATTCTGTTTCTCCGGAATCTGGGTCAGTTGCAATGACATCAAATACAAGCGTGTTCCCCACTGTCACTCTCTGGTCAGGTATTTCTTCTATCACCGGGTCCCGGTTTCCAGTATAGACAAAAATACCTTCCCCCTGGGTGCCTGCATATATGTCTATGGGTTTTTTAGGATTAATTGCAAGAGCCTGAACAATTGTCACACCTATCGTGAGACCGGCATTTATTGCAGTCCAGGATGTGTCGGTTTCGAGTTTTTTATAAACGCCTCTATATTCGGTTCCAGCGTATATTTTTGTGGTAGAAGATGTATCTATGGCTATGGATGTTACCTTTGGATATGGGCTTGGAAAACCAGAACTGATATTGGTAAATGTTACTCCTCTGTTATCGCTGTAAAAAACACCACTGTTTACCGTTCCCACATATATTTTATTTGGATTTTTGGGGTCCACCGCTATTGTTGTAATTTCAGGTGAACCGCTCAGTTGTGTGGTAAGAGACCAGTTGTTTCCTGCATCTTCTGTTTTGTAAATTTTACCGGTTGATGTTCCGCCATAGAGAATATTTGGATTTATGGGGTCAATGGCTATATATTGTATATCCACGCTGTCCTGCTGGAGACCATTGTTTACCGTGAACCAGGTGTTACCCTGATCAATCGTTTTATATACCCCACTGTCTGCGCTAACATACAATATTTGTGTATTGTCCGGATTTAGCACCAGTGATGATATGGTGGTATCTATTAATCCGGATGCTGGTTTTCCAACTTTTGTCCAGATTACCCCACCATTATAACTTCTGTAAACCCCACCACTATCAGATGCTGCAAACAGGGTATCAGGAAAGTTCGGGTCTATAACTATCCCGATAATTTTCTTGTCGGTTGCCGTCCCTTCTATTTCAAATCTTATACTGTTCAGTATTGACCAGCTTCTTCCACAGTTTGTTGATTTAAATATCGTGGATGTATCATTTCCAGCATAAATTATGCTTGAATCTATCGGGTTTATTGCTATGGACCTTATTGTTTCTGCTGGCTTTAAATACATATCGCCAGTGAAACTCCAGCGGTCTTTGTCTGCAAATAGCCTGTCTGATGTGAGGAATAAAGAAATGAATATCAAAATGAAATATTTTTTTCTAATCATCTATTAATTAATGATTTATTGTAAGCAGAATATATCTATTCTAATATTATATAT
>QMQV01000215.1 GCA_003649085.1 Thermoproteota archaeon | reverse complement strand
GTTCTCTTATGGAGTTCTTCAGTTTTGCTAACGTCAAGATCCTTTAGAATTTCCCTTATTTTTTCAACTAATCCATTCTTTTCAAGGTGATATCTATAAGCCTCTGCCGTAATTGCGAAGCCTGGTGGTACTGGGACTCCCATCTTTATCATTTCTCCAAGACTTGCATTTTTGCCTCCTACTAGAGGCACGTCTTTCATATCTATTTCTTCAAAGTCTACTACCAGTTTTCTCTCAGTTCCCATGTTCACCCACCCAAATCACTTAACTATTTGTTTAATGAAGAGGGACGAATATAAATCTAAGAAATGACGACGAAGTTTACTCATACTATTCATAGAGAACAAAAATTTCTGAAATTTGGGCTAAAAAGTATTTATGTCTCCGTCAAAAAAGAAATAGAAGAGGATTAGTTTAGATTATTAATTTTTGTTAAGTTATCTTTTTAACAATCTTCTGAATTGTCAGCGAAAGTTGGTTTAAAGAAAACACTTGATAATCACTAGTTAACTTAAATCTTCGTTGAAGGTGAGTTAGTTGGTTACTATAAAGACCGGATCCAGAATGTTAGGAATTGCAGAGAGTTTTAGAAAGGGGAAATCAAGAAAAAGTGTTTTAGCAGGAGTTGTTATGAGAAAAGACCTAGTAATAGATGGTTTTTCATTTTCTTTTCCAGAAGTCGGAGGAATGGATGCTACTGATAGAGTGATAGAGTTATATGACAAGCTAAATAGAAAAGACATTAATTTTCTGTGTCTAAGTGGTTGTATAATAAGTTGGTTTAATGTAATTGACCTAAACAAGGTATATGAGCAAATTTCCATCCCGCTTATTTGCTTAACATACGAGGAAAGTGAGGGATTAGAGAAATATTTTAGAGATTATTTTCCGTCGGATTATCAGAGAAGACTGGAGGTATACAAGAGAAATGGTGAGAGAATGAGAGTTAAACTAAAGACAGGACATAGTGTATTCATAAGATGCCTAGGCGTTAGCGTTAGAGACGCAATTAGAATTCTTAATTCATTTATAATGTATGGAAGATATCCTGAACCAGTAAGAGTAGCAAGAATTCTAGCATACACTTTATCAAGAATTTTGATTTTTTCTGGTGTGTCAGAGTCAGATTTATAAACATTCTTATAGAGGATTGTTTTTGGATAGGGGAAAGTTATGCGTATGATTCCAGAGAAAAAATATTGTTCTCCTTCGTGTCCGTTTTTCCGTTGTGCAAAAAAAGCATTGAAAGTCATTAATAGGAAACCTATGTGCCTATTAACAGCTGACATATGTGATCCTAAAAACTGTAATTTTGTCATATGCTTAGCTAACAAATATCTACCTGGCGGAGTTTGTGGTAAAGAAATAAGGAGAATAACGAGACCTATCGAATTTAAAGAGGAGGCACTTATTAGTAAGGATAGGATCAGAGGGAAACTAAAAGAATTTAAAGATGAATTCCTATAAGCTCTAGGGCTTTATCAAATCTTCCAGATCTTATTAGTGACTTAACTAGCCTTCCACAATCGTTTATTTTTATTCTAACCTGCTTCCAAGTATCTCTGTCTCGAGCAGTTACAGTATTATCTTCTATGGTTTGTCCATCAACTGTAAAGGCTACAGGAACCCCTATTTCATCAACTCTTGCATATCTTCTTCCTATGCTCTCTTTAGCCTCGTAAATAACTTTAAATCCTTCTTTCACGAGATCCTCTTTTATTCTAAGAGCTATTTCCGTAAATTGAGGTTTATCGACTATTGGAAAGACAGCAGCTTCTATAGGCGCTATATATGGTGGAAGAGAGAGAATTGTTCTATTTTCTCTCTTTTGGTATGCGTATTCAAGGGCAGCATAACTAACTCTGTCTAACCCAAAGCTAGGTTCTGCTACATAAGGGATGAATCTTTCAACCGAAATTTTCTCCTTTTCTGTTATTATTTCAAACATAGATTTGTCTAATTTTAGATCGTTAATTTGTATATACCCTTTTTCTTCAAGATCTCTTAGAATTTCCTCGGATTTCCTTCTAGAAATCTCTTGCATTATCTTCCCGACGTCAGAAAAAGTTCTCTTAATAATCTCTATTTTTGGTTTTACAATTTTTTTCTCGATAACTAGAGGTTTCTTTAGGTATCTTTTAGCGGTGAGATCATGCCCACTCATTTTCATATGTCTAGAAAGATCATAATCCGAACGGTCAGCATGTCCTGATACCTCAACCCACCCCCATCTCGATAGATAGACTTCTTGGTCAAACGTTTGTCTTGAGTAATGAGCTCGTTCTCTCGGTAGTTTTTCCTTAAATCTTTGTTTTTCCCTTGGAATCCCCAGTTTTACCAAGAATTCCTGAGCTAGTCCCATAAAGTAGGCTAGCCATTCAGATATTATATACCCATTTTCTAGGGCATCTTTTATCGTAATTTCTTCAGGTTTTTCTTCACCTTCCAGTCTAAGCTTTTCATGTAAAAGGTTTATCTTAACGTTCTCAACTTCTGCTAAATATGGGCATGAGGAATCCTTAGGATCATAGAAGACCTCCAATTCCATCATATCAAACTCTCTAAGCCTAATTGGCCCCTGTCTTGGAGAAATTTCATTTCTGTAACCTCTTCCTATTTGTGCTATGCCTAAGGGTAACGATTCTCTCGTTATGATGTATAATCTTCTGAACTCTGTAAACATACCTTGTGCCGTCTCGGGTCGTAGAAAAGCTTCATTTCCAGTATAGGGCCCTATTGCAGTTCTGAACATAGTCATAAAGTGAGACGGATTCACAAGAGATCCTCCACACTCAGGACACTCTATGCCTTTCTCTTTTACAATGCGTTCTATGTCTTTAAT
>QMQV01000214.1 GCA_003649085.1 Thermoproteota archaeon | reverse complement strand
ACCCTGAAATGCTCCATCACCCACAGTTTCAGTTTTAATTCTAGCTTTGCCGATTTTAGCAGTTCCATTGAAATGGGATTTTTCAATCTTTTTTTGTGTTTCTTGATAAAAGCGAAGATACCTCCTATAAAGGAAGCTTATCAATGAATCATCGGGGCAATCTTCAGCGGATTCTAATTTATTCCACCAATCAGGGGCTTTTATTATAACAGTATCCAAAGAAGCGTACACCCTAAATTTCATTAACATATCTGAACTAAATTGATTTTCAGGGTACCCATCTAATCTTCTAGCTATTTCAATTTCAATATTACGTATATCCTTCGGTAAAGGTAATGCAATAACAAAAACACCCCTCTTTGTTTTTATTTCTTCTGTTATTTGTTCTCCATTCAAGATAGATTCTAAAACATCTTTTTTCTCCGACATTCTTTTTTCTCCTTCATATTATTTAACTTATTTTATCCCGTTTAAGTGCTAAGAACCTTATATTTTCAATCACATAGGCGTTAGGTGATACTTGCTCTCCATTACTAGCAACCACTACTCCGGTAAAACTACGTATTACTTTCTGTGTAGCTGTATTAACAAACGCTAATTGGTCGAAGTTACGTCCTTTTCCGTCTAACTGAACATCGTCTCTATACGGAAGCAAATCCTCTATAGTTATTTCACCCCCATCCGCGTACAATGTATTTTTTGCCTCCGGTACAAACGCTGATAATGTAATAGAACAAGTGTACCCTTGAGAATCAAGCGATATTGGTCCTAAGTGGTTTAATACCCCTGCTTGCTGTATATTCCAATCTTCGTCAAAGCTACAACCCTGTGCTAATCCTAAAGCTCTTAACTCACCGTCTACTTTAACCTGAACTTGAACCCATGCACCTCCGGCGATTAATTTTTCTGCCATAATATTTTACCCTCCTATACCTGTATTATATTTCATACTAACACCCTTATGCTGCTATACTTGCAAATACGTGCATATGGCTTGTTAAGAACATAAAGTTAGCGGGGGGCGTTAGATAACAATCATAATCAATCTTAATTACGTCCCCTATTATTGTCTTTTTATACCCCCAATAAGGAGGCGTTCCGTTAAACAAACCTAAATCATTATATGCAGACAATTTACCATACACTATTGCATCCACCTTAGACAATAAAGTATTACTCATAGCCTTCCCAACAAAAGACCGTTCTATTTCTGTACGTAAATCTCTAGATACAAATAAAGCTTCTCTCATCATAGAGAATTCATTACGTGCAAGGTCAGCACCTTGATACGTTGTTATTGTTCTACCTGTAACAAATCTACCATCTTTAGTTTTGATTCCCGGACAAACCCCATTTTTAATTAATGTTTCAGCTTCTGTAGGAGTCAAAGTCTTTTCCCAGTCAAGTACATCTACAGTTTTAGCTGTATGTGGTTCATTAATAGCTAGTGCAGCCTGTGCCCCCAAAAGTTTAGCAGCATAATAAACTCCAGCCCATGTTTTTATAACAGAAGGATTATCGTAATCATAGTGTTTAAACCCAGGGTATGCAAGCATTCCATATTCAGAAGCAAGGTTTTTAGCCCGTGTTATCGTTTGTTCTATTGTTTCACCTGTGGCAGTTCCTAAAATAAACTGTCTCTCCGCTTTTCCAGTAACACTATTCATATTAGCACAATGTGTTTTAATAGCGTTGTGCACGGCAGAATCTGCTGTAGAAGTCCCTATAAATTGAATATCTTCCATTTCTGCAAGTCCTAAAGAAGTAGTCCATTCAGATGATGTATAATCACCATCTATAGCTCCTGAAAAATAAACCCAATCAACGTCATTATCCGGTACTATTCTAGATGCAGCTCCTGAATGAAATATAGCAGTATCAATCCAAGGAGATGAATTCATAACATCTATCAAAGCCTGTAAATCACTATGTACTGTATATGCACTAGATTTTATATCCTGTGAAGTTACGGTATCTAATTCTGTAGTTTTATCAAAAGGCGTTCCTGTAATAACAGTAGCCGTATAATCTGTTTGATCGTTTATATAGTTTACTAAATCTTCTATTGTAGGAAAAGAAGCAAAAGCAATATCTAAATCACCGGATGCATCTACTGTAGTAGTTAATTTTGTTAAAGTAATATCCATAGTTACAGCACTTCCACTACCAACATACTGAATACTAAAACTCTCCTTTTCAATATTATCATGCACTTCATCTGCATTATTCTGAAATTTAACAGTCCATTTTTTACCAGAACTTGTACCATCCTCTAGCTTGGCTTTTAACTGGTTTGTATGTAATCCATAGTCCCATGCAGTAACGTCTATTACAGGATTACTAGAAGCTTCTAGTTGTCTCGTTGCCTGTGTTCCTGGATTAACTCTCCATGCTCCTATTTTCTGTGGTACAAGATTACCGCCTACCGCAAAAGCATGTCTTACAGCATCTAACAATGCACCTGAGCGAAGCGTATCAACAGCTTCTGTAGGACTTCCAAACCAATGTATTGTATTAGGCTTTCCACCCCTACAATCTCCAAATATAACTACGTTGGAAGCACTTACTAAACCCCCTGTACCCTTTATAAAATCTAATCTTGAATACCCACCAGGTAAATAGTGTTGACTCTGTTGGCCTCCACTTGAAAAAGTTGCAGCGTTTACACCCATTTATATCCTCCTACTATACCAATTTTCTATTTAAAGCTTTTTCTACCAATGCATCCCACTCTTTTATAGTGTGCATCTCCTTCATTTTAAAAGCACCTTTTAAAAAAGATAACTTATAACCATTTATAATTCTCTTTGCCAAATATTTAGTTAAATAAATTTTTGGTTCATGCTTTATTTCCTCTTTTTTT
>QMQV01000213.1 GCA_003649085.1 Thermoproteota archaeon | reverse complement strand
GCTTTTTCGGGCTTCTGACCATACCCTGCCTTCAATTATTTTTGCGATGGTGGAGGTTTTGCCGAAATTAACCCCGGGATTAACCCAGAGAGCGGTTCAAGCAGGAAAACTTTTGAAACAAGAGATGCAGGAAATTCTAGGAGAAAAAGGAGTGCTTTTGTTTCCTCCTCATCCCCGAACCGCTCTCCAGCATTATGGCACCCTGCTTCATCCTTTCAGCTTTATTTATACAGGTATTTTCAATGTTCTGGAACTGCCGGTTACCCAGGTGCCAATGGGCTTGAGCAGGAAAGGATTGCCCTTAGGAGTGCAGGTGGTTGCCAATCACGGAAATGACCATCTTACCATTGCGGTGGCTTTGGAGCTGGAGCAGGCTTTTGGCGGATGGGTGGTGCCTGAACTGGCAAAAGGGTAAAGGTTATTCCCAAGAAATCTGGTAAGAGATAGAATTGAGCTTTTCAGTTTTAAATTTATCTTCCTGCTCGCATACTACCTGAACATTCTTTCCCTGATTTTCTCGCACAATCTTGGCAAGCAGGCTCTTAATCATATAACCAAAGGACTCTTGAGTGGGAATTCCATAAGGGTCGGCAATGGTAAAAATACCACCGGAATCTGTTGGCTGGAATTCTGCTTTTCCAGTATTGAAAAATATCCCGTGATAAAGCTGGGAAAATCTGGTGAGAGCTTCTTGGGGGTTTCCTTTTAAGAGAGAAGATTTATAAACATCAGAAAGAATCCTCCACATTATTCCTTCCCCGAATTCATAAGCCCCTTCTGGACGGGCTCCTCCCACCAGCTTATAAACTGCATCTCCCATTCTTTCAAAAAAATCCAGCTCATACCAGGCAGATGCGAGGATTCTTTCTTTGATTCGTTTAAGGTCCTGTTCGGTAAGCTCACTCTGCCCTGCCCAATCTATATCCTTGCGATGATTGATAATCATTGCCAGGGCAATTAAAAAGGTGCCTTTAACTTTTCTCTCTTGATGGTTCACAGCTTTTTCTCCTGAGTTGAATGATGGTGTAATTATACTGGTTTTTCTCAAATTTTTCAAGAAAAAGATTATAAGATAAAAAATTTTTATTTTTCTTGAGCTTATAAATCAGGAAAAGGAAATTTTTCAGGGATTTAATTGACAAGCTCTATCCTTGTTGATAAAGTAAATCTAGCGATGTTTGTTTTAAATCAACAGCTAAAAAGGATTAGTGCGAGCATTGAAGAAGTGGCGTATCTTGCCAGTTCTATTAATCGCCCGGTGGTGGTTTTGCCTGGAGAATCTCCTGAGCCTGCCCAGGCATATATCTGTATTGTTCGCAAAGAAAAGGGATATGAAGTTTATATCTATCTTCACTTGATTCATTCCAATCGCCCAATTATTTATCAATGGGACCAAGGAGCGGTTTCCAGAAGCGAGGTATCCGCGGTGCAACAGGAAGCATTATCTTTTACTGAAAGTATGGGCTTTATGATGAGCGACCTTCGCTGGCGGGAGCTGGCTCCAGCGGAAAGGGAAGATTTATACAATTCTATTCCTCTATTTTTTGAGGACATCAGCAGATTTAAGGAAGAGGTTGAGGAGGAGATTCTGGAAATAGAGCCGGCCGAGGAGGAAGAGCTGGTGGTGGAGCCAATTGAGGAGACGCCTGAGACTGTGACCGAGGGGGATTTTGTCTTGGATGAATCTGCTTTTGCAGAAGAGGGGGGGCAGGCAGAGGCACAAGAATTACCTGAGATTAAGGCTCCAGAACAGGTTCCCGAGCAAGCGGGAGTAAGTGAGGAAGATATTTTGCTTGACCAGCTGGAGGTAAAAGAGGAGCAGATAAGTTCACCTCCCCCTTCCGCTCCAGAGGTAAGTATTGAAATAGAAGAGGAGCCTGAAGCAGAGGCAGTTCCTGAGCAGGTGCCGGTTTCTGAACCACCTGCTCCAGAGGTGGTTTCTGAGCCTGAGCTTAAAGAGCAGGCTCCAGCTTCTTCGGCTCCAGAGCCGGAACCTCAGGTAGAGGAAGAAGAAATTTTAATTAACCTAGAAGCAGAGCCTTCTCCTGCTCCACCACAACCGTCAGTGGAACAGGCTAGAGAAGAACCTGTTTCCACAGAGGAGCAGGTAGAAGAAGTGGTAATTTCTGCTCCGGCTCCTGCAGAGGAGGAGCTTAAGCCCGAGCCCCAGAAACCTGCCCCGGAGCAAATCCAGGGAGAATTAGAAACCGCACTTTCTGAAGAAGAAAAGGAATTGATTGCCCGGCTCTTAGCAATGTTTTAAAACGAGGTGGAAGATGAGAGCTCACTGGACGCTAGTCATAGTCCTGATAGTTCTGGGGCTTGCCTGTTCTACTAGGCAGGAAAGAGACCCCTGTAAAAACAAAGAGTATCCTAAGATAATGAAAGACAAAACCCGAGTGGATTTTGCCCGGGAGGATTATTACACTGCCTTAGAAGATATTTTAGAGGTAAAAAGATGCACTCCTAAGGACCCGGAGGTTTATTATTGGCTGGGAAGGATTTACCTTGCTCGGCAGGAGAAGGACAAGGCAAAGGACAATTTTCAGATAGCGGTAAAGCTCCGTCCGGATTATCCGGAAGCACATATGGCTTTAGGGATTTTAGCCTTGGAAGAAAAGGATTATGAGACCGCAATTACTCATTTTAAGATTGCTGCGGAAAATGAGCTTTTTAGAGAGGCTCATATTGCTTGGAACAATCTGGGCTGGGTTTATCTTCAGATGGGCAGGGAAAAAGAAGCAGAGCAGGCGCTGGAGCGTTCTTTGGTTTTAAATCCTAATTTTTGTATGACCTATTGTAATCTTGGAGAGCTTCGGAGCCGACAGAAAAGGTATCAGGAAGCAGAGGAGAATTATAAAAAGG
>QMQV01000212.1 GCA_003649085.1 Thermoproteota archaeon | reverse complement strand
CGCCGGTGTTTTTGATCTAAAGAGAGTTAAGAGTTTTGTTAAAGAATTTTTGGACGACAAATTGGACGTTTTAATGATAGATTTGGGAGGAGTTGCGGAGCCAGGTGAGATTATTTTTCTTGCAAGGAGATACAAGAAGGCTTTTAATCCTAGGTTAATAATCGTTAAGAATAAGCTTTTGATAGATTTCATCAAGTCGTGTAGGATAAGAGAATGACACTTTCGGATTTTCTGTTCTCTCCTTTAGATTTTATATTAATGCGTTCATGAAGACTTTGTACGTTTGATTATTCGGTCTATAATTGCTAAAATAATCCCGATAACAAATATTATGACAAGATTTGGTTGGTAATCAGGATTTACTAACGGAACTACGCTCTCAATTGAGTATTTAAAATCTGCATGAAATGACGAGGGATTATTGGCGATTAAAACAAGAGTTTGTGTATATGGAACTATGAAAGACAGCTCCTCATTTGCATTTAATGAGATTTTCTTGAATAATTGATTAAAATGCTCTTGGAGAAAAGAATTCAATTGTTCTTGATTAAGAACGTTAAATAAATACGGTTCTACTGGTTGTTCTGTTGGTAAATTTAAAAAGTAGAGGATTAGAGATGAGTTGGATCTAACAGATATTTTTAAATGTTCGGCAATCTGGTAATTGACAAAAGCTCTCATATGTGCTTCTTTTGGCCTGATTACACTCTGTCCCGATATACTTGCTAATGGGAATTGAATAAAGGATAATATCAGTAGGGTTAGTGCTAATGTGGCTAGAATGGTTCCAAAGCGTTTAATAATTCCTGATAGAAGGCTCATTATACCTCAAACCTCCTTTTAAAGTAAATGAAAACGGATAGGATGAGTACTATTATTATCGCGTAATGTAAACTGAGATATGTCCAAGCTTCTACGAGTGTTAATTTGAATATTGTTGCAAAGGCAGGAGGTTGATAATGGGATTGGAAGGCATGTATTGGAGATAAAACCCATAGAATAACAGCGATATAGTAACTTCTGGTTATGTTTGCCATGTAACTGAGTACAGATGTAAAAATACCGAACATTAACCATAATATTATGCTTAATGCAATAGTTGTTCCGCTTTTTCTGGTAACTATCGCTACTAAAAGGAAAATCACAGAGAGTAAGATTAGAGGACCTATCATAGCCAACGTTAGTCCGAAAACATCTGCAATACGGCTTAGAAACAGCTTTGCATCGAATAAACCGAAGGCTATTAATTGAGAAGTGGAAAGAATTAAAACTGGAGTTATTACTAGAGATATGAGCTTACTTACGAAGTATACTCCTCTTCCTATTGGATAAGATAGAAATATTCTTGTTATTCCCTTTTCTATCTCCCCTGCAAAACCGGATGAGATGTAACCTATGATGAGGAGTTGTATTATAAGGAGAGGTAGACCTGATGAGAACATGAAGAGACTGAGAAGTTTTGCTTCCGGTGTTTGTGATTGGAAGGGTTGAAATCTGACCATTACAAGAGATAGAACGACTAGAAGCGCTAAGATTATCTCTAATACAGGGAATCTGTAGCGAGAATCTATTTCAATCTCTAGGAGTGTCACTAATGGATTTTTTCTTCTCAATCATCTCTCCTCTTTAATAACCCTCATGAAGAGTTGTTCAAGAGTGGTAGATCGTGATTCTACTCCAATTATTTTGACTCGTTTTTGATTAGCTATCTTGGATAGATCACTGTAAAACTGGTTTTCATGTCCGTTTTCAATATTTAACAGGATGTCGGGGCCTTCTAATTGGATATTGAATACATATGGAAGCTTAGACAGATCATCCAGTATCTTCGAGGAATCACTTACGGTGACTCTATAAGTTAGAGGCCCTAGTTTCTTGAAAAGTTCCGAAAGTTTTCCTCTAATGCGTATTCTCCCGTTGTCTATAATTGCAACTTCCTCAAACTCTGGCCAGCTCTGGGATTATATGTGAGGAAATTAGGAGGTCTACTTTCTCTTCGTGATGAAGTTTACCTATTAGATTGAGAAGTTCCAATCTGCCAACAAGATCCGGATTTGCAGCTGGTTCATTGGCTATTATTAGTTGTGGATTATGGAGCATTGCTTGAGCGATGCTCAATCTCTGCAACATGCCAGCTGAAAGAGCACTAATTCTTCTATTGACTGAATTTGCTAAACTAGCGTTTAGCACTAAAGCTATATGAGCATACATAAAATGTAGAAATTAGGAGGAATTTTCAATGCCCTCATGGGATCTCCATAAAAGGATATACAAGTTGCTTAGGGATGAGGTAGAAAGTTTCGCTATATGGACACCTGGTTTAACCGATAGGATTGATAAGATTGTTGACAGGGATTACGGCGAGCATGATCTCGGTAGGAGGGAGGATCCTTCAAGCTTTCAAAGGCTTCTAAATGCTTTATGGCTCGAGTTTGGCGATATATGGGACTCACTAAGTAATGAGTTCCTCAATACTAGAAGTAGATACGAAAGATCGGAGTGGCAAAGGAGGTTAGCTACGAGCCCTAGTCTCCAAAATCGATACATGGTTTACATACCTGATGATGCACTAGTCTTGGCGACCCTTCATCATATACTAGACCTATGTATGCACTGTATGCTTAATGACCCTCTTAAGGAGGACGAGGCAGAACTGATGCTTGAGTATGCTCGTAGAGCACTGCGTGGATATTACAACAAGTTGAGAGAACTGAGATCAATGACTGAAAGACCATTTACTGAGGTTTTTGAGTGGCTTATGGGCATCCTTAAAGAAAGATAAAAATTGATATATCGTCTACTGCACAGGGAGTTGCTAAAGAAACGAATAGATGTAGGTCTAGGTCCGCAAAGGCGTAAGATTGAGT
>QMQV01000211.1 GCA_003649085.1 Thermoproteota archaeon | reverse complement strand
GTTTTGACGCGCATTTTCTAGCTTTGATAACGTGAAGCTAGCATATACCTCTACAACTCCTCTAAGTTCCCGTTCATCGATTTCGAGGCTTTCAACGCCCTTAGCTTTTAAAGCTCTTATTGGTGTGACGAAACTCCCTCTGCTATGCATGATCTTTAAGCTTCTACTAGCTACCTCTTCAGCTTCGTACGCTAAGCTTGTTTTTAGTGAAACCATCAACTTTCCCTTTTCTTTGTCTGTAAAAAGGTATATGATGGGCGCTAAATATAAGTAGTCGAGGTAAAACTGGTGGCTTCGATGTCTCGTCATAGAATTGACGTTAGAGAGCTCATGAAGACTATGCGAGAAGGCGTTTCCTTAGAGCCTCGTGATTGGATACTGTTGATATTATATGCGGCACCAAAGCATGTTTTACCTAGCGAAGTGCATTTACAAAAAGCTGTTTTTATCGCATCACAATACTTTGACGAACTTAGAGACGTTCTCGAATTTAAGCCGTATAGGATGGGGGCTTGGAGTGATGAGCTTAAGGATTCACTTGAAGTTTTAGAGGCAAGCGAAGATGTCGTTAAAAACGATGTCGGGGCATTAAAGCTGACTGAGAAAGCTGTATTGCAGGTTAAATCTTTGTGGGAAAGTTTACCTGAAGAGAAGCGTCGGATTCTAGATAACATAGCGTCTTTTATCTGCGCACTAAGTGTTGATGAGCTTCTAATATATACGTACGTGGTCTATGGCTATGAAGAGAAATCTGATGTCTTTGAAAAATTGCTTAAGAAAAGGTTTTCATTAGCTATTTCAATGTTGGAGAAGGGGGTTATCTCCGTTGAGCTCGCTGCGAAGGTAGCTGGTTTACCATTAACTGCTTTTGTTGGTGAACTTAAGAGGAAAGGCATTAAACCATACGTTGCTGAGGTCCAAGACGTTGAGTGTGCAGGAGCAATGCGATAAGAAGACATGCCTCATTATAAATTCTTCAACTATCATAACCTTAAGCGAACTAAATAAGCTTGATCTTATTGGAAGGTTAAGTAGAAAGTTTCACATTATAATTCCTAAAGCTGTAATTAGGGAGTTGTCTAAAAATTCTCGTATATCTTCTTCAATAGCTGCATACGCTGTAGAATTAGCTATCGACAAATCCATATCTAAAGACTTACAAAGCTCGCTAGAAGGCCTAGGTGAGGGCGAGAAAGAAGTTTTAGTTATGGCGTACGCTATTAACAGGTCTGGAGGAGGTTTAAGAGCTATAGCTGTTATAGACGAGAGGGTCGCTAGAAGAAAGGCTAAGGCTTTAGGCATACTTGTTACTGGTCTTTTAGGCTTGATAATATGTAGTAAGAAAGCTAGTGTGTTATCATTAGATGAGGCTATGTGGATGCTCAACCAATTGCCTAACACAAGCCTCTATGTAACACGTGATTTAATTGAAAAAGCTAAGTTGGAATTAATGAAGACCTCTTAAACCTTCTTCTTAACTATATTGCCTTGAGCTCGGTTTAAGGCATTTTGCTTATCATTTACACTTTAATTAAGTTTATAGTAGTGTGGATAGCTGATGTCCTGTGGTGTTTGAATATGGTTAATGTTGTGAAGTTAAAGCGTCGTGGTTTTAAGAATTTGTCTGAAGATTTCCTAAAGGAACTTGATGAAGCTATTATTGAAGCTCTTAAAGGTGAGGGTGTAGAAGTTAAGGTTTCTCGCGTTTCTTCTGATGACTAATTGATAGGAACTAAGCTGTGCTCTTAAGTATGTTCCTAAACACATAAAACTAGCATATCGCCTCATAATCACCTTGCCCTTAAGCTTTGCTTTTATTAGGCCCAGTATTGCGGTGTTTCCGTGTTTCTCATGATGTTAGGCGGGTCATCTGCGAATTTCCACTTTCCTGAGCCTATGGCGAGTATTACGATTTTCAAAGCTTCCCCTAACTTATCGTTTATGAGGGCCTCCGCCTCTATATGTGATATGACGGCATCGCATGCTACTGGCTCCGTAGCTCGATCACCTGTTGTAGCTGACACTTCCAGTGCGTTGTAAATTACATAATTTCTTACAGGTCCTGCGGCTGTGCCAAGCTCCACAAGCTCTGCTTCAGGCGGCGGCCATAACTCAAGTTCTTTAGCAAGCCTTAATGGTATGAGTAGCTGAGGCTTCTCTGTCTCAAATCCTGTTTTGACGAGAGCCGCCGTCTCAACCAACTTATTGCTGCTCTTGGCTTTTACCTTCAGCTTTATCCTTAACGCCATGTCTTTCACCTAAGATGTAGATGTGCCCTACCCTACCAGCAAGCCTTTTCAAGACAACACCTCAACAAGACATACGGCGCATCATCACTTAGGCTCTCCCTCTACATGTCCCCATCAATCTCTGAACTTCGCTAGCTCATAAGCTAACCCGCCACGCACCGTATGGATGGCGTGTCGCCTAAGACATAAAATTAAAGGCTTGTTGCCTCACTGGCGCTCCTTGGAAATTATCTTAGATAATAACTCTCCGCCTACACCTACGTTATCTGGCTCATTTTCCTTTATCAAGACCGTAAAGGCTTCTCTTCTAATCCCCGTAACCTTTTGAGCTGCATCGGTGAAGAGCTTCACAAGCTCTTCCTTTTGCTCTTTAGCAAGCTTAGGCCCCTCAAACACTATAACCGGCATGCAAAATATACCTCCTAGGCAACTTTTTAGCTTAAGTTCCATATATTCGTTGAGCACCTTTTGCCCAACACATTGCCGTGCACAAGGTTTAATGGAGCCTTTATGCGTAATTACGAATCTTCTTGATGTAAGCTGCCCAGTTTCTAGGGTTGTTAAAATGTCAAGTTGGGAGGAGGTGAGTGAAGTTTTTGCTAGTGAGTTGAGAAGCTT
>QMQV01000210.1 GCA_003649085.1 Thermoproteota archaeon | reverse complement strand
GTAATAATAGGTGGAGGCCTCATAGGTTTAGAGTCTGCCGAAGCTTTAGTCAATATAGGGCTAAGAGTTACAATAGTCGAGCTTATGGAGCACATTGCTCCAACACTTCTGGATAAAGATATCGCAATGCTTGTTGAAAATCATTTAAAGGAAAAGGGTGTTAACCTGCTAACATCAACTAGGGTTACAAGGATACTCACAAAAAATGGTATCGTTTCTGGAGTAGATGTTGGAAAAGAAATACCAGCAGATATAGTAATTACTGCAGTTGGTGTTAGACCAAACGTTGATCTTGCTGTAAAAGCCGGATTGGAGATTGGAGAAACTGGAGCAATAAAAGTCAATGAGTATCTCCAAACTAGTGATAAGTATATTTATGCTGGAGGAGATTGTGTTGAAAATGTGGATTTGATAACTGGAAAAAAGGTATTTGTTCCTCTTGGATCTATAGCAAACAAGCACGGGAGAGTTATAGGAAACAACATAACAGGCAGTAAGGACAGATTTCCTGGCGTGCTAAATACAACAATATTCAAAGTGTTCGACTTTACAGTTGCAAGAACAGGACTAACCGAGAAACGGGCCAGAGAACTTGGTTATAACGCGTACTCAGTAGCAACTCCAGGCCCAGATAGGGCCCACTACTACCCTGGAGCCAAGTACATAAGACTGAAAGTCATTGTTGATAGAGACACAGGAAAAATCCTTGGTGCTCAGGGAGCAGGACTTGGTGTTATAGACAAGAGAATAGACGTTTTGATTACGGCTATTCATGCCGGATTTACAATCGATCAGATTTCAAATCTTGATTTAGCATATGCACCACCTTATTCAGCCGCATTGGATGTCGTAATAACTGCAGCGAATACAGCGAGAAATAAGCGGGATGGGCTTGTTGAGGGGATAACTGTTTCTGAAGCCAAAGAGAAGTTAGAGAAGGAAGATGTAGTCATACTCGACGTTAGAGCCGAAAATGAATTTAAGCAAAAGAGGATCGAAAGCGACAAAGTCATTCACATCCCCATATTAGAACTCAGAGATAGAATAAATGAAATACCAAGAGACAAGGAAATAATAATAATCTGCCAGCTAGGTCTAAGAAGCTACATTGCATCAAGGATTTTGAAAGGAAATGGATTCAAGAACGTAAAAATCATTGACGGTGGTTTTGCGTTTTGGTTTGACTAATTTTTTCCAGTAGTTCAAGGTATGAATCCCTTATGCTTTCATTTTTTGAATATCCCAGCAACTCAGCGATTTTGAATATTTCGCTTTTCGCTTCAATGCTGTTACTTTCAATTTCAATTTCAATGTATTTACCAAGCCCATCTACATCATCAAGGCATATAATCGCATCACCGAATTTGTAAATCTCTCTTATCTTTCTAACTTCTCTAACTGGCTTAAAACCTAACTTTTCAAGAAGTTGTACAGCTTTTTCAAAGCTATCAACCTTTAGTTTTATTTCCTCCCTGCTTTTAGTTTCGCTATCAATTTTAGGTCCTTTGTAGGTTATTGTGATGCCTTCAATGTCTCTTCTCAATCTCAAAGCCTCATCAGTTTCCTTAAAATCTTTAATTGGTGAACTGAAGTATAAGTCAACCTCCTCCTTCCTAATAACAAACTCAGCAATTGCTCTAACTTTCTCAGCAACACCATTCTTCATTCTAAATTTTACTTCTACTTCCATGTGAAAAGAACGAGTGCAAATTAAAAAAGTTCACCTTGAATTCAGAATTTCGCACAAAGCTGCTTTAAGACGGAAGGTATTTAAAACCCTTCTATCCGCTTAAAGCACTGTGGGGGTGATGTGATGATATCAAAGGGAGACTTCATAAAGCTCAGTTATACAGCCAGACTCGAAGATGGAACAGTTATAGACACTACAGACGAGAAAATCGCTAAAGAATATGGGATTTTCAGAGATGATGCAAAATACGAGGACATCTACGTAATCGTTGGCGAAGGTCATATTGTGAAAGGGCTTGACGAGGATCTCGAAGGGAAAGAGGTTGGGTACAAAGGTGAAGTCGTTGCTCCTCCTGAAAAAGCTTTTGGAGAGTATGATCCAGAGAACAAAGATGTATTCAGCATCACGAGGTTTAAAGAGAGGCCTGAAATTGGACAAAGAGTAAGAATTGGTGATAAAGTTGGTACCGTTGAAAGGATAATTGGAAGAAGAGTTATAGTTGATTTTAACCATCCTCTAGCTGGTAAATCAATAAAATTTGACTATGAAATCAAGGAAGTTCTTGAAAACCCAGAAGATAAATTAAAAGCTCTATTCAGGATTCACACTGGAGTAAATGTACTCGATGTCAAAATAGAAGATGGCAAAGCTATTGTTGAAGTTACAAGCGACACATACCTAAACCAAATCTTCCTGATAGGAAGGTACAGGGTTGCAAAGGATGCCTTTAGATTCCTTCAAATAAATGAGCTCGAAATTGTCGAGAGATTCAAAAGGGATGATGAAGTTCTAAAGTTCGTGAGTGAAGTTAAAGAAGAAGAGAAGAGTAAGGGAGAAGAAAGTAGAGAAGACGAATCTTGAAGAGATAAAGAATAGAGCTTATTCTTTTTTTAAAGAGAAGGGAATCGATGTCGAGCTAATCGATAGTGTGGCTGGAAGAGGATGGGCAATTGAAAGAACAGAAATAATTTTAAAGACTATTGGAATCAAAACAAGAGTTATAGTCGAAGATTTCCAACCACGCCTTTCAATAAAGTTCCTAGGTAAAGAGATATCATCTCCAATCATGCCTGCTCCCCTTTCTGGAATAATAAAAGCTATTGATAAAAATTGTTTTCTGAAAATTGTAAATGAATCAAAGGAGGCTGGGGTTTTTCCTTGGATAGGATACCCTTTAC
>QMQV01000209.1 GCA_003649085.1 Thermoproteota archaeon | reverse complement strand
CTAAACTACAGGATAGCCCCGGGCCTGTCCCAGCCCAAGCTAATGGGACAACGGTTTGAACTATATGCCGCGACATAATTGTGATGATACATCTTGATTGCAGAAAAGATGGGCCGACCAGAATGGGCTAACCAGGAGGCGGCCCATCTCTGATCTTGCCATATAGAACCTGCAACGCCCCTCCAGCTTAGGATAACGCCTCACCCAGACCATCCCCACTGCCAAGCCAGCGAAGAAAAACAGAATCGCTATGGCCAGATAAGACAAACGTACTATCTCAATCTGAACTAAAGTACTATTTCAAAGTTATGTTAACAGGTTCATAATTGAATAAGGGAATTACTTTTAATCTATGACTTAAATCATATAGCTGCCTGTTTCATATATCGGAAACCATCAAACTCTAACACAGCCAATACATCATGGAAGCCTTGAAAGTTAGCCCACAGCGTCGTAAAAACAAACAACCGATGTCGGTTGAAATAAGACAGTTGCGCCAGCGAATCGCCGAATTGGAAGCTTCAGAGCGTGAATACAAACGGGCAAGCGAGATAGATAAGCATTTAATCGAGCAACTCCAAACTCTTATTGAAACCGCCCCGGTGATTATATGCCGGTCAGACCTTAAAACCAAAATCACCTACGTAAATAAAAGGTTTGAGGAAGTTACCGGCTATGCCCGGGAAGAGGTGATGGGCAAATCATGGGCCAAACTGGGCGCCATCTCCAGAGAAAATGCCAGGTCACTAATAAACAGAGGGGTGGGGAAATCAAAGGGCAGTCCGCCAGCCCCTATGGAAGTGCAATTTAAATGCAAAGATGGGCGATTAATTTGGGTCACCGGTATCGGTGAAATTATAAGAGAAAAAGGTAAACCGGTCGGTTTCCAGATTGTTGCCCAGGATATAACAGAACAAAAGCTGACGCAACAGAGAATAGAGAATGCCGCCAAAGAATGGAGGGCCACCTTTGATGCTATTCTGGACTTGGTCTCCATCCATGATAAAAATTTCAACATAATCAGAGCCAATAAAGCGCTAGCCAGTGCCTTTCAGATGGAGCCGAAGGATGTCCTCGGTCACACCTGTTATGAGCTGATACACGGTTCAAAGGAACCACGGCCGGACTGCCCATTTAGGCAGACGTTGAAGACCGGGAAACCAGCCAAGAGAGAGTTTTTTGAACCTCACCTGGGAATATACGCCGAGGTATGTTGTTCCCCAATATTCAACAGCGAAGGCGAAGTCACCACGGCTATTCACGTTATCCGCGATATCACCGACCGCAAGCGGGCTGAAGAGGATATCAGAAAATTTAAAGTCCTTGCCGATAACGCGGTATATGGTGTCTCAATTAGCGATCTCAAAGGCAAGCTCATTTATGTGAATGAAGCCTATGCCAAAATGCACGGGTACACCGTAGATGAGCTCATCGGCAGCAACAGATTCAGACTCTATCCTGAAAATCAACATGAACTCATGAAAAGAAGAATGAAGCAGCTCAGACAAACCGGCAGCGTTGCCGGTGAACTGTTGCGGATGAGAAAAGATGGCACCATTTTCCCCAGCTTTTCCACCGCCACTCTGGTTGAAGATGACCACGGAAGACCTCTGTATATAGCTTCATCACACTTTGACCTTACCGAGATAAAGCAGACGGAACAGGCCCTGCGCGAATCTGAAGAAATGTACCGCGCCCTTCTGGAGCTGGGGGAAAGAACCGGGGAGGCAGTGGTGATGCTTCAGGATGATGAACGGGGAGTCGGCATGCATGTATTCGTCAGTGACGAATGGTCACGCATCACCGGCTACTCAAAAGAAGAACTGCTCAATATGTCCATGGCTGACCTCATCCACCCCAGAGACCGAAAAGCAGCCGTGGAAAGACACATGAGGAGAATGCGAGGTGAAGTCCTCCCCGGCCTTTATGAAGTTACCATTGTCAGAAAGGACGGCACTGAAGTCCCGGTGGAAGTGACCTATGCCTATACCACATATAAGGGTAAATACGCCAATGTTGGCTACATCCGTGATATCACCAACCGCAAGAAAATGGAGGAGCAGCTCATCGTCACCGACCGTCTGGCGTCAATCGGCGAGCTGGCTTCAGGCGTGGCCCATGAGCTCAATAACCCTCTGACCGGAATCATCGGCTTCTCCGAGCTGTTGCTTAAGAAAGACATCCCCGAAGACATCAAGGAAGACCTGAAAATCATCAACCGGGAGGCACGGCGCACCGCTCAAATAGTGGGAAACCTCCTCACCTTCGCCAGAAAACACCCAGAGGAAAAACAACCGGTGGATATCAATAAAGTGATACAAACAATATTGGATCTGCGAGCCTACGAACAAAAAGTAAATAATATTGAAGTCAAGACACAGTTTGCCACTGACCTGCCTGAAATCGTCGCCAATGCTTTTCAGATACAGCAGGTATTTCTAAACATCATCATCAATGCCGAGCATTTTATGACCGAGGCACATAAAAGAGGCACACTGACCATCACCACGGAACGGGTGGGGGACGTGGTCCGGGTCTCCATCGCTGATGATGGCCCCGGAATCGCCAAGGAAAACCTGAATCATATATTTGACCCCTTTTTCACCACCAAGGAGGTGGGCAAGGGCACCGGGCTTGGTCTAAGCATCAGCCACGGGATAATAACCGAAAACGGTGGCCGAATATACGCTGAAAGCGAGCCGGGCAAAGGTTCCACTTTCATTGTAGAGCTGCCCATCAGAAAAACTGAAGGAAACAAATGAAAAATATCGGCAAAGCCAGAAAGAGGGCATTGATAGTAGAGGATGAGACGGCCATCAGCGCTCTCTGCCGTCAAATCCTCATCAATGAAGGGTTTGAGGTTGACCTGG
>QMQV01000208.1 GCA_003649085.1 Thermoproteota archaeon | reverse complement strand
GGATAGAGATATGGATCCTCGTAAGCCGGGGGATATAACGGCATTCGCTTATTCTCGTATCCTTTCCGATGTGCAACTACGCGATAAGCAAATTTCACAGTATGTTTAGTCTCGCCCACCTCCCTTACTGTAAATCCATCCTTTTGGGGCTCTACATAAAGGTCATCAGTAGGTCCGTATGGTTGTAGGAATACCAGCAAGGGATTATCCTGATTATCGATAGTAACGGTCTCCAGGAATTTTTTGTCAAGCTGTATCTGGGCAACTCCCTCCACCAACTTTCCCATACCAAAATCCTCGAACCACACCTCGGGGCTTTCCTGGGAGTACATCAATCGTGGACCATCGTCTGTTCGCACCACGCAGTTTTTAGGTCCGCTACCCCTTAATCCTCCGGAATAGTAAACGCCGGCAAAGGATGCATCCTCAGTAGCTCCATATACGCCATATCCTCGCTGGGAATACCCGGATACACCAATTCCACCATCACCCAGAGAATAGTTTTCACCTTTTACGCCAGCACCATAACGCTCATCGGAAGCAGAACTTCCGTAAACACCAACCAGATTAACCGAGTAACCATACACCCCCACCAGATTTTTACCCAACCCTAACACTCCACAGGAGAGTACGGTGTCATATTTAGCGTGGCTTGAATAATCTATCCCTATATAGGGTATAGTGGATATAGAATCTCTAATTCCTATAACCCCAGCACCATATCCCCTTTTAGTTATACCTACTACCCCAGCGATGCTTGTCTTTGTGGATTCAGGTGGACTTAACGGAGTATAAGCATCGGTGGCACCATAAACCCCCGCCCGGATATTTCTCCCGTTGGGCATGGCAACATTCGTATATCCATAAACGCCATGAGTATATTCATCACCATCTCCATACACTGCGGCAGCAAGGCTATCTTGGGTATGACCATAAACACCATAGTATAAGGTGTCAACAGAGCCCCCTAAGAATCCGTAAGCCCAATTAGCTTTTACCTCACCATAAACTCCTCGCCCCCCATCTTCTAATGCCTTCCCATAGACACCATAATGGGTAACTCTCATCTCTTCATCACCTCCCGATATGCCTACCACTCCGGCAGATTTATTCCCGGCGCTACCACCCGCTAGCCCTGCACTTCCCCCGAAGAAACCAGGTAAACCTAACAGACTATCCGATGAGGACAGTAGAACGATATCGGCGGTATATCCATTTAATTGGAGACCCCTTCCACTACCTTCCCAGGTTTGGTTCCAATGATTATGGTCAGAGCGTGCTACCTTAGTGGAATCCCCATTACCTCCGAATAGGACATTAACAGTTCCGGTGCCGGTAATAGTATCGGGTTCTAAGTTGATTCCCTCTCCCTGTATAATTTGAAGGTTTCGTACTACATCTGCGGTGTCGGCATAGATAGCGCTATCAGCAAGTCCAGCAGTCGTTATGGCATACTGAGCGGTATCTGCGTGTATGGCGGAGTCGGAATTAGTAGTAAAAAAGGATGTATCCGCGTATATAGCATTAGTTGCGTAGTCGGCGGTATCTGCATAAATGGTACTGGCTATATACCCGGCGGTGTCTGCATATACTGTGTTGTCAGCGTAATTAGCGGTATCAGAATATACTGCGTTGGTAGCGAAGTTTGCAGTAACCGCATTGTTCGCATCGGTAGAGTAAGCTGAGCTATCTGCGTAAGCTGCGCTATCCGCATAAGCTGCACTATCTGCGTAAGCTGCCCGGTAAGAATAAGGGGTAGATACTAATGGTACTCTTGGGGTAAGTGTGTCTGTGCCGATAATCATTTCAACCCAGTACTGTTCATCGAATGCTAAATCCAGAGACTCGGCTAATCCCAGTATAACATTAAATAAACCGTGGTCGATCACTACGGTATCCTGTTCACTCCAGAGCGGGTCACCTCCTATACCGCTATTGTAAATCAAGAAATCGATTGCTACGGTATCATTAAGAGCTACCCCCTCGGTGTCGGTGAGCTTGCCCTGGAAATTGATATATGGGGAAATCATCCCCATTAAAAGGACTCCAATAAACACAATTATAAACAAACTATATCGTTTCATAGTCAAAACCTCCTTTAAAAGGTCGACATTATTGTCTTAGTCCATTTCATATTTACAGCTTTGTTTTTTTCCTCCCCGACAACGGTAACGGCTTAGTCTACTCTTCTGCGGAAAATATATTTTACTGGCAGTATAAACAGTAAAGTATTGTAAAAGACTCATAGAGTCTTACCTTTAGTCCACTCCGGAACAGGTTAGTTTAACAGTTATATCGTGGGATTCCAGGGCGTATTTGCCAAAGCTGGATGTAGGCAGGATTAGTTGTAGCCACAATGCCATATCCTGGTTGGGCAATAAAAGCTCGCCAGCGGAATAGCCCTTGACTCCGTAGGTATTTCCCACAGCCTCCTTAGGAGAAGTAGTAATTATATCCTCATTGCCCAGCTCGTTGAAACTCTCATCCTCTACCAAAAGATAATTGCTGGAGGTAAACAGCCCACTAATCGCGTAACGGTTAGGTCCTATCTCCTCGGGGTGCTGAGCATGTTTCCATCCCTCGGGCCAAATATCTTCCTTCTCTATCATTATGCTAAATTTTTCGGCAGCATCGCCGGTGTTCTTCACAATTATCCTGTCGTTGGACTCCATAGTAACTACCTCACCCGGGCGAAGTTCTCCACCGGCATTCCAGAATGAATTGGAGAGAGTAAAGCCAAGTTTCGGTTTCAGTTTGGGTCCGCTTCGTAAGGGGGTGGTAACAGTCTGGCTCTCGAACTCGGCAGCGAAGAAATAAACGAAGTCATTTCGGGAATCAGAACGGTAGGAAAAAGAGATAGGGTATTCATAAAT
>QMQV01000207.1 GCA_003649085.1 Thermoproteota archaeon | reverse complement strand
GTTGAAAGAGGCTTAGGGCTTCATAGCCACATAACCGGCCTTGGGCTTGACGAGAAGCTTAAGGCTATTCACATAGCTGATGGCTTAGTGGGTCAGGAAGAAGCTAGGGAAGCTGCTGGCATAATGGTTGAGCTCGTTAAAAAAGGTAGGAGACCTGGTCACGGCCTCTTACTTGTAGGCCCTCCTGGAACGGGTAAAACAGCCATCGCGATCGGCATGGCTAGAGAGCTCGGCAGAGACGTGCCATTCGTAGCTATGTCTGGTAGCGAGATATATGGTACGACGATGAAGAAGACGGAGTTCTTAACGCAAGCCATGAGGAGGGCTATCGGCTTAAGGCTTTTTGAGCAACGCGAGGTCTACGAGGGTGAAGTTGCCTCAATAGAGATCGAGAAGTCACCGCACCCATTTAACCCATATGCTCAAGTAGCCTTAGGAGCTTTGTTGACGCTTAAGACCAATAAAGAAGAGAAGACAATCGAGGTTGGAGATAGAGTTGCAAGCCAGCTTTTGAAGCTTAACGTGAGAACAGGTGATGTCATAGAAATCGACGCTGAAACGGGGAGGGTCGTTAAACTCGGCAGAAGCAAGCTTGCTGAAAGCAAGTGGAAGGGGGAGTATAGGGTCGGTAGGCTAGTTGATCGCCCAGATGGGCCTGTTAGAAAAACTAAGAAAACTACTCACACGCTGTCTCTACACGACATCGACATGGCTAACATAAGAGCTGGTAGAGCATTGCTGTTTAGAGAAGAGGAGATAACTGATGAGATTAGAAGTAAGGTGGATGAGGAGGTTGAGAGGTTAATTAAGGATAAGCAGGCGCAGCTTGTACCAGGAATCTTATTCATAGACGAAGCCCACATGTTAGACATTGAAGCGTTCTCTTTCCTCAACAGATCTCTCGAACAGGAGTTTGCTCCTCTAGTAGTCTTAGCGACTAATAGAGCTGTCACTAAAATTAGGGGCACGGACCTGTTTTCACCACATGGAATACCAATAGACATGCTCGACCGCCTCCTCATAGCTAAGACTAAGCTTCCATCGCGTGATGACATAAAGAAGATCCTCGAGATCAAGGCAGCTGCTGACGGCATAGACTTAGATCCTCAAGCTTTAGAGCTCTTAACGGATCTCGGCGAGAAGCACACACTTAGATATGCAGCGCAGCTACTTCAACCAGCTAAAGTCATCGCTGAGTACATGGGCAGCAGCGTAGTAAAAGTAGAGCATGTTGAAAGAGTTAAAGGAGTCTACATTGATGTGAGGGACTCGATAAGGTATCTTGAGGACGAGCTTAAGAAAGACCCTGTGTTCTCGCAGTTCCTTAAATAGGCTTGAAAAGGACGGCTAATACCTTCACTTCCTTTCGTAGATTTGTAGATCTGTACAACACTTTTCTTTATAAAGCCGGGTTAAAGGCGGAGGCGGCTGGTCGCTTTAGCTAACTGGGTTTAATTAGGCTTCATAGAGGCTTATGGTTAGCGTTGGCTTTGAGGTGTCGTTGAGTTGGTTGTTGAACCGCAATACGCACAGCGACCTGTTTTCGCTAGGGAGATTTGTTTAGCTAGAATCGAGCCTGGAAAGAAGCTTGCAGAGCTTTACGTGGAGCTACCGAATATGCCCATAGCCTTAGCTGAGCTTTTCGATACCTTAGCTAAATATAACATCTCAGTTTCAAGCATGAGCAGCCACGTCATGCACAATAAGCTGGTAAACTTCATTATAATAGACCTTTCATATGCTAAAGCTTCCATAGAGGAGCTCTTAGACGAGCTGAGATATGGCTTGAGGATTATACCAATGAGAGTTGAATGCTATATCCCTGAAATCGACGGCGTGATCACGGAGAAATTCGGCTTCCCACCAATTGCTGGAAACTACGAAGATGGACAGGAGCTATTGGTGCTGAGAGGAAGCACGTTTTCGAGCATGTTGAAGACCATAAAGGATCTCTTCGGCACAGGCGGCGACATAATAATTTTGCAACAGGCAATTCAAGGAGGCGTGGACACAGCTAAGAACATTGAGAAGATGTTCTCAAAGTCGTATGTGCCGCCAGACTTTCCATTTAAGCTACACTTAGATGTCTTGACCGCTTTTGGCTTTGGAATCTTTGAGATAGTTGATAGAGATCGGCAGAGAATCGTGGTGCGTGTTGAGGAGAGCGTGGAGTCAAGGTATCTTAAGCGCAAGTACGATACAGCTAAGTGCGTGTTCATTAAAGGCTACTTAAAGGGAGCTATTGAGGAGCACTATGGCAGGAGGGTCTTCGTCGAGGAGACTAGGTGTATTGCGAGAGGAGATCCATACTGCGAGTTCGTAGCCAAATTTGAATAACATCACGATCTCCTTCACACCTTCTTTTTGCAAAGCCTTTTTAGCTCAAGCAAGCCTCTTTTTCTGACTACGGGGTGAGCTATGTGGTTATTGTGGAGAAGGAAGGAGAGTATGAAGGGGTTTTAAGCGTCGCTAAGCTCATGATGGTTTCAGCTAGGACAGCTCCAAAAAGCGGTGGCGAGGACGATATCTTAGTAGCTGTTGTGACGGAAGAAGAAAAGCAGGAGCTTGCTGAGGAGATGTTTAAGATAGCTGAGGAGAGAGGAATTGAAGGGTTTAAGAGAGATGGACAAAACGTTATGGACTCAGATGCCGTGGTGCTGATAGGTGTTCGCGGCACCAAAAGCTTTAGGAAGATAAATTGTGGGGCATGCGGCTTTAAAACTTGTGAAGAATTTGATAAAGCAGAGAAGAGAGCTGGTCAAGATTTCGTAGGTCCAAGCTGCTTATTTAAGATACTTGACTTAGGCATAGCTCTCGGCTCAGCTGCTAAGACAGCTAGCATGTTAAACGTGGACAACAGGATAATGTATAGAGT
>QMQV01000206.1 GCA_003649085.1 Thermoproteota archaeon | reverse complement strand
TCTATGAAGAATAGATAGATTTGTGATGGAAGTTAGGAGGAAAATGTCTATGTGATTCCTAATTGTAGTTTCTTTTAGCAATCCGCGTGTATGGCGACTCGATACGTTTATGTTTATTTAAGTGTATGTTTTTATTGTAGTTTCTCTTTACTAACTCCAATAGTATAGGCGTTTCTAGAGGTTTTAAAATACTGGAAACCTGTGATTTACTTCGAGCTATTATCTCACGAACGCCCAATCACGTTGTGAATATGTATCGAGGACTTGATATATCATATATGTTTCTATCTTTAATTCTAAAAGTTACTTCAGCCTTGAACTCTTTTCGCACTTCTACACGAGATTCTAATAAGGTTCTTGCATATCCTACGATAAGCTCACTTTCGAAAAGGAATTTACATAATCCTTCCCATCCATACTTGGACATTAGATGTTTTTCAAGGACTTGGAATGGCAAATTTAATTCAACATCGATATTACATTCTTCGTCCGGCTTTAATTCTTTTGACGAGAACCCTTTCATAGTGCCTATTAATTTCTCAGTATAAAGTATTCTAATTATGCCGAAGATACGTTTGACCTCAATAGGTCTAGGAAAGACCGCATATAATTTAGTGCTACGTATACGCAAGACATTATCGGTAATATTGTGTATTCGCACAACCAGATTCTTATCACCGAACACATGAATATCCTTAATTTTAAAGTATTGCATGATCTCACACAACCTTGCTGTCTAGAGAATTAAACTATTTCTGAAAGACTTAAAGCTTTTCAACGGTTCAAAATATTCTCTATATATTAACATCATAAACTTAGAGATCATTAGGATAGAGGTTAACTGCTAGCTAAGGCTAAGATCCTGTGGACTTTAAAGGATATAGGATAAAAGTTCTATGAAATTTCCAATCACCTTTACGTCATCCTTGGAACTACATGTGTTATAACTTGAAGAATACTCCTTCTCATCCAGAGCCCTAGGGCGCTTCATCACCCTTTTCACCCAATTATGATGTACACTACTTCAACCTCTGCAATGATATGCGAGACGATAATGTTGTAGAAGTTTGGTATACAGATTCAGGCGGAACAGGATTGTATAGATGTAATGTTATGCAACTGTTCTTTTTCAACTCCTCTTTAAGGATCCTCTATATCTTTTAAGAATCGGACTTGAGTATAGACTCTCTAGGATCTAAACCGTAGCCATTCACAATGAGTTTATACACCATGAGCTCGGCATGAAGGATCGCTTAGGATCTTGGCTTCAAGTTTCTAAATGATTTTAAATATAGACTACTAGTTCTATACTACCTAAGCAATATACTGTCAGAAACCAATTGATCGAATAATTTAGAAGATGACTTTTTACCCTTCTACTTGGAGATGTACAATTATGTGTAAGCCTTGAGTTTTAGGTTGTTACTTTCACATAGCTTTAGTAAGTGATAGATTTCGAGCATTAGATCCTCTCTTAGCTCGCTCAATCTTGTTCTCGGTACTAATGCTTCTTTTCTTGATTTGATTTTATAAATGAGAGAACCCTTTGCCTCTTCAAGTGTATGATATAGATTGCCATAAAAACCTATGTCAACATAGATGTTTATTAGTAGATCAGATCCCTTTTTACCAGGATATATGATGTGGTAGTGTAGCTTAAAGAATTTAATATTGTATTCTTTTTCTTTACCTAGATCGAGTAGGCATGTATACGCTAATATATCTTCTTGTTTAACTTTCCAGCAAGTAAAGTGCCGTTCTTCTTCTAAATTCTTCACAATCTTATCTCTAATCATATGTTCAATGAAGGTATTATCCATAGCATTAATCATAAAGACCAGTGTTGACGCACCATCTTCTTTAACTACTAATAGAGGCACAATGAATACAACAGCTGTGGCAATAGCTAGAATTATTAAGCATTTGATACAATGGGTTGGTATCAACGTTAATGCTGACAGCACTAAAGATACGACTATGGCTAGGAACACGCTTACGTGTATACTCCACTTAGTGGATATCTCGTGAACTATACGCTCAGCTATCCATCCCGCAATCTCCCAAAATGTTTCACTAGACAATCTTCGCACCATTTCTCTTAAGGAATATACTAAGCTACACTACCACATCATATATCAGACTTGGTTTATATCCCTGAGAAACTCTATACCTCTTGGATACTTTCTATATTCTTCTTTAACACATTTATGACTCGAGACATTGGTAAAGAGAGTTAAGGATAAAGAATATAACGTTACCTCATTGAGGATCCCTAGAAAATTATGTAAATCAAGGCTATACGTGAAAATCTATAAGCTAAACATCTAGGGTTCCCCTAGCCCTTACCCAAGATCCCGTTTCTGATAGAAGCTACCTTCAAATATTGTCAAAGGAGTGATTGCTACATGAAGCCACGGGTTCAGAGGCCAACCGGGACCGGGCCAGGAACGGGCTTACTAGTTTCTAGTCCTATATAAAATATTCTAGTGAGAAGAAGGGCTGACCGATCCATTGTTGCGGAAGGGGGTCTTTCGGCAATCCTTGCCAAACTATACCTTTTGTTGAGAGAATTTATTAAAAAGGGGATTTTAGTTTTGTAAATAGGGGTGGCCGATCTGAAGGGTATTCTCTACATCAGGGTATCTACAAAGGAGCAGAATCCAGAGAACCAGCTCATTGTTCTTAGAAGGTTCTGTGAGTCAAGGGGTATAGAAATTGTAGATTTCTTTGAAGACCAGATAAGTGGATATGAAACCAGGCCTGAAGACAGGGAAGGCTGGAGAAAAGCAGTCGAGCTTGCAGAGAAAACGGGGGCTACAATAATCGTCTTCTCGCTTGATAGGATAGCTAGAAGATACGATTACTTAGTTCAGACGCTAGATAAGC
>QMQV01000205.1 GCA_003649085.1 Thermoproteota archaeon | reverse complement strand
GTCTTTATACAAGCACAACTGTCATCCCCGTCATATTTCTCGTATTTACCATTTTTGAAATTATATATACCTATTCCATTCATTCGATAATAACTTCCATGATAATATTTTATACCATAGGGGAAAATCACGCAACTATCATTAAATTTCTGCAACTCACCCATAGATAGCTCTTTAAGGTGATACGCCGTATACGGATAAAAAGTATCTTCTCTGATGAAATTTAAAGTTATATCACCACCTTCATCGGTCTTATATACATAAAAGTGGAATTCTCCATCTACACCTGGATAGCCCAAAATCAGATAATCATCAATTTTTATTAAACGACCATACATAGCCGTATAATATTTTTCTGAATCATCAGTTTGATATTGCGGCAGAGCCGTCGAAAATGCTGTTTCTATAAAACTTGAAGCTATGAGTGTGAGTAGTAGAAAAATAGCTGGGGTTAGGCGGCTTCTCAAGGCTCCCACCCGGCCGAGCTATCTAAGCTTGACGTAAGCAACTATAGCGACCAGAAGACCCACGACGCCCATCAGCGGAAGTAGATTCCAAACAGTCTGAGCCGCCGCACTCCAGTTGGTAGTATCTACAGTGTATATTTGCTCGAAAGCGGTCGGAAGCAGAGCCGCCGCAAGTATAAACGATACACAGATACCTACGACGATCGACATTACTCTATTGCCGCTCGTTCGGCCGGCGGTGGAAGCCTTGAATCTGAGGAAGGCCGCCTTTGCCCGTCTAGTCATTTTATATATAAAGCCTCTCATTTTCAGAATATAGATTATTTTTCGTGTATTATAAATCGTGTTGAAAAAGTTTCTATATGTTGTTGACTAGGAATTTTATAGATTTTATTGTGTTACGTAGCTTTTCGATCTCTTCTTTCAAACCGCCTATTTCTTTAAGCTCTTTAAGCGATAGCGTTAGAACATAGCCGACATCGGTAACGTAGTACCTATCGTTCTTCTTAACTATGAAGCCTCTCTTAGCTAAATCCTTCAGGTGATATGCTAGAGTACCGCCGATATCGTAATATTCTTTGTAAGACTCCATGCCGAAAACATCTCGCGCTATATCTGAGTAGTTGCATCCGGGGTGCTTAGCGATATAGCATAGTATAGTTGCTTTTCTCTCGTTTAGAATACGCTTAGCAAGGCAGTCGTAGAGTTTAAACAGTTTACGATATGAAATCCTAAGCGTCACTTCCAAACCTCCTTACTTCCAAACCTCCTTACGAATGATTATCTCTAAGAGCGCTGTCAGGATAATGAACCATATAGCTAGTGTAATGCTGGGTACATGGTATTCGATGAGAAACCAGAGTAAGGCGTCTAAAACCGCGGATATTCCGAGGCATACCTGAGCTATTCTAAGTATAAGCTTGAGAATCCTGTTTATTACTTCCTCTGTTACTGGTGATGTTCCGTTTTTTACATGCATGCTTCCACCGCCTTTATCTTCTCATATGTTTCGATGTGGTTGTGGGGGCATTTCATGCAGTCTTCGAGCGTCGTAACCCGATGGTAGCGTCTACAGTAGAGGTAGTAGAGTATGCCGCCTCTCGGCCTATATTCGAGGTCATTACAAATAGCTTTAGTATTCAACATCTACACCTCCATAATTTCGTCTGCTTCGAAGAAACCGTTTTTCTCTAGTCTTTGGGTCATCTTTTCTAACGTCTCGTCATCGTCCTCAGTAAGGTAGATTTCGAATATGAATACGTCATCGTCGTTTTTCGCTAACGCATAAAGCCTGAGCCTACCACTATATTGATTGACTGCATAAAGTCTAATTATAGCGTATTTCGTAGCAAGCTCTAGGAAATCATCGAAGGAAACTATTGACGCTATCATTCTTCTTCCTCCATAACAATTGTTATATCGTTGAATGTTACGAAACTTACTTCGTAGTTTGGTTTCTTCTCGTAGAAGTCCAATATCAGTTTCAGAAGCTCTTTAATCTCTTTATCGTCGAAATTAGAAAGTTGAAGATGTATCATTTTTACCGATGCAAAGGTATCTTTAGGTTTAACTATCGTGATCTCTATTTTATCGCCTAGCTCTGCTAGCTTAAGGAGAAGGTTAAACTTCGATTCTTTAATCATCTACATCCCTCCTTTTAATGCCATTATCTTCTTTTGGAAGACGTTAGCAGGCATTCTGCCATACCACAATCGTAACGTCGTTATATCCCTCCACCCCATCTCTGAGATTAACGCATAATCCCAATTGGTGCGTTCGAGCCATATCTGTACGCCTGAATGCCTTAACGCGTAAAGCGGTTTCTTGTAGAAGTATTGGTCTTTTACACCAGCATATTTGTATGCTTCTTTGAGCTTCTCACCGATTGTAGATATTAATGTGTCTACTTGGTATTTTGTCGAGGGTTTTTTATATGCTCCGGCGAAGGGGTAGATGTAGTCGGTTTCATCTAGATATTCGTATAGTAGCTGAAGCGTATGCTTTCCGTGTGGAAAGCTTGCTAGTATGTATTTGCTCCATTGATCGCCTGTTTTCTCTTCGAATATTACGATCTCAGCGTTATCCTCGTTGAGCCGTATAGCACCTCTTGGGATTTTAAGAGCCGACGCGGGCCTTGGGAATATTTCTAAAAACGTGTTGAAGACTACTCTCGCATGCCGGTAGAGATTCGGTATATAGACTACTGTCTCATTATCTATGTTCGTTATGTTCAAGTTTGGAGGATCGGGTAATAGGCTACGTTTTAATAGATATTCGTCTATCATAGAGATTTGCTCTTCTGTGAGCCTAACATGACCGTATTTACCGATTACACCCTTATCGCCTGAGAGGCCGTAGGTCCCACCGAAGCCCCGGGGTATGTTGATGCCTCTAGCTACCATTAAGAAATGCCGAATTGCGAGACGAACGTGTTG
>QMQV01000204.1 GCA_003649085.1 Thermoproteota archaeon | reverse complement strand
GTATTCTGACCTTGGTTTCGAAGTGGAAGTCGTAGTGTGGGTTTCCATCCCGGTTTAGGATGGGGTTACCCTTCTCGTCGACGTAAACCCTGGCGTTGGCTAGGGAAACCTTAACCTTAATGATGGTTCCATCCTCAAGCCTGTAAACGTTAAAATCTTCCCTTTCAACCTCGAAATCTAAAATTTTAGCTTTATCCGAGGGAGGTCTACGCTGAGCCAACCTAAACCACCAACGAACCTAGCCCACTCCAGACTTTTAACATCTCCCCCTTTTCAGGTTTCCCAGCAAACCCCATTTTCATCCTTAATTTTTTGGAGTTCTTGGGCTAGGAGCGGGAGGAAGGTTCCAATATCCGAGATTACGCCCACGGCTTGGGTTGAACCTCGGTCAAGCAGCTTTGTAACGGTGGAGGGGTTGATGTCTACGCATACCAATTTAACCGTAGAGGGCAGCATGTTACCCACAGCTATAGAGTGGAGGGCTGTTGCCAGCATAAGCACCATGGAAGCCCCCTTCAACGCCTCCCTATAGCGGCGTTGAGCCTCCACCACATCAGTTATAACCTCAGGCAGCGGCCCATCATCGCGAATAGAGCCCGCAAGCACGAAGGGTACTCCGCGCCTAATACACTCATACATGATTCCCTTGCGCAGAATTCCCTTCTCAACCGCCGCCCTGAGCCCTCCAGCCTTAAAAATCTCGTTAATCGCCACCATGTGGTTTCGATGGCCCCTAGCCGAAGGCACCCCATTCTTAAGCGAAATCCCTAGAGATGTTCCCAGCAGCGCTGCTTCCACATCGTGGACGGCTAGGGCGTTTCCGGAAAGCAAAACGTCTACGAAGCCCTCCCTAATCAGGGAGGCTAGTGCTTCAGCTGCACCCGTATGGACGACGGCCGGCCCCGCGACGACCACAACTTTCCCCTTGTTTTTCTTAACGTTGTAGAGGTCTTGGGCTATCCTCCTAATGATGGTGGTGGAGGGTTTTTCGCTTGAAGCCTCGCTAACCATAAACCTGAAGATTCCGATGCTTTCCCTAGGCCTCTCGGGAGGCTTAACCTTAATGCCCTCCTCCCCCACAACTATGAGGTCCCCCTTCTTAACCTCTCTAATGGCCTTACAGTAGGCACGCCCCTCCACCGGGTCAACCACAATCACCTTATCCATCATAATATCTTCGACCTCAATCCACCTGCCCTTAAAATAGATGTAGGTTGGATTGTTGGTGGTGGAGTAGAAGTCGTCGGGTAGAACCATGTCGGCTGGGGCAGGCTTAACCGTAACCTCCCTAACCTCTAGTGGGACGGCGCCCAGAAGGTAGATTTCGCGGAGAATTTCCTCCAGGTGTTGAGGGCTCCTACCCCTAACCACCATGCGAATATAGCTTGTATCCGTCTTCCTACGTCCAACCCTAAACTCTAAGACTTCAAAGTCTCCTCCCATCTCCATGATTCTATCCCAAATTTTCGGGAGAATCATGGAGTCGATGAGGTGGCCTTCAGCCTCAACTTCCCTGCTGACGGAGCTTGAAGAAGTACCCTCCCTAATTTTAAACTCAGCCAAACCTCAATCTCTCCTCATCTGAAGCCCAGCTTAGACTTAAAGTATTGCCATAGGTATCGTCCAAGCACGTTAACTAATAACTCCTTCGTGTGTCCCCTCCTAATATACCTCCAAATAATCTTCGGCCGTAAATAAAAGTCGAAGTAAGCCTTCTTAATCAGCTTTTTAAGCTGCTCCTCGCTGAGCTCCTCCGTCCGCATAACAGGCTTAAGCACCGTATATTTAGTCCAGTCCTCAGTGAGTAGGAGCCCCTTCTCCTTAGCATACTGGTAGAGCGCTGTTCCAGGAAACGGTGTGGCAAGGCTAAACTGGGCGAAATCCGGGTCAAGCCTCTTAGCAAACCTAATGGTTTCCAAGGCTTCCTCCCAGGTTTCCCCTGGAACGCCTAGGACGAAGGAGGCTACGACTTGGAGGCCTGCCTCCTTAGCCATCCTTACAGCCCTAACCGCCTGCTCAACCTTGGTTCCCTTCCGCATCAGGTTTAACACTCTCTGAACTCCGGACTCAACCCCCAAATATATCATGACGCAGCCTGCCCGGCGGAGAGTTTTAAAAAGCTCAAGGTCTGCGCTGTCAACCCTAGCCGAGCAAACCCATAAAATGTCTAAGCCTCTCTCCTTTATCTCTCGGCAGATAGCCTCCACACGCTTCTTGTCGAAGATGAAGAGGTCGTCGACGAATTCTACATGGTTCGACTTATAGGTTTCAACAAACTCTTCAACCTCGTCTACCACGTTTTTCGGGCTTCTAGCCCTAAACTTCTTGCCGAAGAGGAGGGAGGAAGAGCAGCAGATGCAGTTGTAGGGGCACCCCCTACTAGTGAATATAAGGCCTAAAGTCTCCTGCTTCCCGAAAACCTTATACCGCTCCATGGGGAGCAGGTGGCGGGCAGGGAAGGGAAGCTCATCCAAGTTTTCGATTAAAGGTCGGGGAGGCGTCCGCTTAATGCTTCCATCCTTCCCCCGGAGAATTAAACCCTTAACCCTGCTTAGGTCGCCTCCCTTCTCCCATGTTTCCACAAGCTCAAGCAGGGTGTATTCGCCCTCCCCGATTACGCCGACATCTATTGAAGGCTCAGCTTTCATGGTTTCCTCGGGAATAAACGTAATGTGGCCTCCCCCCATCACCACCAAGGCATCTGGAACCACCTGCTTAGCTATCTGAGCGGTCTTAAAGGCGCTGGGAGCCACGGCGGTGGTGGCAGTTACCCCAATGATGTCTGGCTTCCTCCGCTCCAGCTCAGCTGGCAGTTTAGCATAGTCTATTTCTAGGGCTGGAGCATCAAGAATCTCAACCTTATAGCCGTATTTCTCTAGTACGGCGGCCAAGTATGCTAAGCCCATGGAGGG
>QMQV01000203.1 GCA_003649085.1 Thermoproteota archaeon | reverse complement strand
TAGTATTCCTGTATCGCAGGAAGTCCGCAAAGGCCGAGAAATATAAGAACTATGCCAAAGTTCCTCCCGATAGACCGCGTAAGCAGGCGCGCCGAAGTAGCAACGATGAATATGTGAATCCCAATATACCTAGCTCTGGTAGCAATTTTCGACCTAACCCATCAGTGACTCGCGATGAATATGAAAAGACAGTACAGTCCGTAAAGCATTATAAGGGAAGAGGTAAGTCCTCCCATAGAGCTAAATGGATAATGCCAAAGGACGAACAAAAAAGTGATGGTCGCTCCTACAAGCCAAAGAGAGGTCACGAAGAGTATCAGGACGATCTCTATCGAGAAGGAATCCCTCGTAACACACGACCAATAGACGATTACATGGGTACAAATGATTATGATGAGTACGGAGAATCTGAATACCCTGCGGAAGCTAGATGGGAAGGAGAGCATCAGAAGCAAGTTGATTGGGATACTCCTAAACGAGGTAAGAGCAGACGCGAACACAGAGAGCAAGTTGCACCTAGGAAGGAAACAGTTTACCGTGAAAGGAGAAGAACCAGCGAAGGTTCGGCAGTTGAAAAAGGAGATCCGCGAGTGTCAGAGATGCTACGGAGTGTGGTTTGATCTCTCCAAGCAATATAGCCATCGGAGGGCACTCAGTCAGCTTTGATCGTGTTAGCATCAGCGAATGCTGAACGAAACCAATGAAGCATTCGCTTAACAACAGTTTCTTTTTGCGTAATCGACCAACGGAGAAAGTAGTTCCATGCAGTGATGATATGCTCATTACGAACGTTCTTACCTAGTAATATCCTACCCAAGCCCGGCTCTCCGATAGAGTATAACGAATAACCAAGAACCTCGGAGAGTGCAATACTTGGTTTGCTGCGCCATTCATATTTAGCTTCGAACTTCCTTAAGAGATCTTTCTCAACGGTGGAAGAGAGTTTCCCTCGATACTTAATACTCCTTACGTCTATCGATTCGAGATATCGGAGCTTATACGCTTTATAAGTTATGGGAGGAGCATGCAACCACTTCTTCTCTACTATGTCCTTATATCGCTCGAAGTAATCAGAGCCAAAGGAGTAGTTACCCTGGAGGCCACAGTAAGCGCATTTCGCTTTTACCTTGCTCGTGGGAGCTCGAAGATGAGCTTGTTCAAAATCGTCGGTGGCCTCTGGCTCCTCCTCTGTGATGATGGCAATATCTGCGTCCTCAACATCCTTGATTGGCATTTGCCCTTCTATGATATCTCCTTCCTCTTCTTCTTCCTCTTCAGGATCATAATCTCCTCCACCTCCTCCTTCCTGTTTGGGCATTCGGAATAAGTGAGGACCCAGTCGTATCTCATCGTAGTATGTAAGGGAAGAGCTACTGCGTGTTAGTGGTTTGATTAATAGTTGAGGGCAGATTGCCATGATTGCATGGATGAACTGATCCCTTGTAATCTGAGTCTTGGTAGCTTCTCTGACGTAGAGTATCTGTTGCTTTGTTTTCTTTGATGGAGTGTGATAGGTAGGCAAATCGGTAAGTGCTCTCTTTATAGGAGGAGGCATGACAGAGAACCGAGGACTTGTTAGTATTGGTCGATAGTCTAGCAAGAGCATGACAAAGTTCTTGAGTTCATGGTCCTTTACCAGTGGTACCAGTTTTGAATAAAGGATCCCCTCCTTCCAGTTAATGTCTTTCGGTAGGTAATAGTGCAAGGGGAGGAGTAGCCGCTTGTTATATTCCATCCGCAACACTTCGTTCTCCTCTGCTCCTTGTAGCTCTGCAACTGCGTTTTGAATCAATCGGGAAGACTTCGGATAGTATGCTGCAAGAGTGTCAGGCCAGTAGCCGATTACTTTGTCTACTATCCCCTCAATTATGCCAACTGCCTCAAATATATGGACATACTCTTTCATTATATGCGTCTCCATGACGTCCTTGTCGATGGTAATGTCAGCTTTATATATCGATAGCTCATTAAGGAGAGATATGACCGCCGCGATTAAGAGGTACTTCTGCTTCGCTATCTTCTTGTCGGCAGAGATCTTCCCTAGTTTCTTTTGCTGACTGGCCAATGGCCCCCTTATTAGACTGTTGATCACGTTTGTCAGATCTACGGGAGAGAGCGAGGTTATAATCGCCTTAACACCAAGCATCTTGTTGAGCATCATGCCAACCTCATCTTCAAGATACACTTTCTCTACTTGGATGGGTGTCTCGTCGTATTCCTCTCCCCCATCGATCATCCATATTGACTCTATTCTAGCTCCACAATATTTACATACGACTAGAGTAGGTGTCAATAGCTCTATCCCGCTCGATGCAGCTATGGAGAGGGTTGGATCAATAGCGTATTTTCTGATTACCTCATCCTTAGTTTCTTCAGCAGAGTATCCCGTACTCAGAAGGTGTAACTCGTGTATCACATGCTCGCAAGTGATGCGAGTCTTATAATCCTTGTCGTAGTAGGTATGTTCTTTAAGGACAAGCTCCCTCTTTAACCTGGAGAACAATTTACGTCTCCTTTTGATGCTATCGGCATTGCGTGCTCTCTCGATGAGGTTGAGTAACCATCTCATTCGTCTGGGATTATAAGCCTTAGTATCTTTAAGGGAGGAGATTCTCTTTACAACCTCCTTGCGAAAGGAGCTGTCGGTTAGTAGCTTCTCGACGGCGTCTCCGATAGTAGCAATTCGGTTCGATGGTTTAATGGCTGATCTGATCATTGAACTGACTATCCCGATATAAGGGTAGAGTTGCCGATAGAGAGTTGGTTGATGCGGGTGCAATCGCTTTCCTTCTCTACTGGCTATGGCCATGGGATTCTTCTCGATGAGGAATCGAACGAGTTTCGCGATTAGAGTATCGGGGACTACTGGCACTACGGGCGACTCAATTTTCTCAACGGCAAGTGAGAGTTGC
>QMQV01000202.1 GCA_003649085.1 Thermoproteota archaeon | reverse complement strand
TCCGCCGCGATCCTAAACCTGTAGAACTATCTTTTAGACATTCCTTTTAAATAACCTCAGAAACAACGAGCATGTTCGGCCGGGGCGGGTTAAGCCTTGTAAGGGAAAACCTTAACGGGTAAGGTATCAACAAGATCAGAAAGTAGAATATGTCCCATTTCGTCAATTAGCTAACTAATTAATTGTTCTAAGTGCCTGCCGCCTTTAGATAACTGATGAGATCTTGTTTACTAAGGTTAGGGTGAAGCTTAAGAAAAACAAAAAGAAAGAGAGAAAGCGAAGAATAAGCATAGATTTCCTAATGTTTAAGCTTTATCTCAAAATTCATTGGACTAAATACTGGGCATCTTATTTTAGCGTCCTCGATAAGTTTTAGGAGCTCGTCTTCTGAAAGATCGCATTTAAGTTGCAGATAAATTATTACGTGCTTAATAGGATCCATATTATCTGAGATTCCTGCAAGCTTGGAATAATCTATTTCTGCTTCAAGTTCCAGTTTAGCAGTAGAGACTTGAATTCCCCTTTCTGATAGTATAAGCATGATCGTTGAAAGATAGCTTGCTGCAACACCATAGAAGAAGTATTGCATGGGGGAAGGCCGGATACCTTTACCCCCTAAGAATGTCTGTAATTCTGACTCAAGAATTAAGGGGGCTTTTTCAGCAACTATTTCAGAGTACATCTGAGGATAATTTTTAGCGAGTCTCCATTCAATGTCAATTTTTAATTTCTCGAGAGCTTTTGACGAATCCTCTTTAATTCTGCTGAAACTTTCTCTGAGTACCCTCAGATCGATATTATTGATTACATCATCTCCATTCTTGCGCTCAGGGTCTGACATACCATGGTCTGTAACTACATTTTGGTAAACTTAAACTTATTGAGATAAGGCGATTTAAAGTAACTAAAGGTCTGATTACGGACAAAGTTTTTGATATCGAAAATGATTAGAATTGATTATTTAGGGGTTTAATGAATTAGCTAAAGATTAAAGATTACAATAGGTTGTCATAATTAAAGCTTGAAAAATAATCAGGTAAGAGTAAAGTGCGGAGGCATATTAAGGGTTGGGTCTTTCATCGCCAATCAACTAGTTCTAGTTAAAGTAATTCCGATCTCAACGATTGACGATTTGATTTTAACGAAAAACTTATTAGGTATCTTGGTTTGATATCATTGTGATGATTGGAGATAAGGATGTCGACGGGAAAAGGTCCTCGAGGATATTAAACAAAAAGGTTTCTAGGAGAACTGCGCTCTCTACTGCTGGAAAAATTGCGATAACTGCGGTTGTTGCTGGAGCGGTTGCTGGGGTTGGTGGTTATCTAGCGGGCTCATCGGTTGCTCCGAAAGAGGTAACTGTTACAGAAACGAAGACGGTGACATCTACGGTTGGGGCGCCCGGCAAAACAGTTACAACCACTGTTACAGCTGGAGAAGTAACGAAAACGATTACCCAAACCCAGACTGTTACAAAGACGGTAACAGCAGGAGCCACGTCGACCGCTCCTCCACTTCGATTTGACGGCGTTAAGGTAACCGTTGCAGTTCTAGCAGGGGGGCCTACCGGGCCAATTAGTGGACCATTCTACTACTATAGGGATGAAATTAAATCCCTAACCGGAATGGATATAGAAGTCGTGGAGCTATCCTTCGCTGATCTTCCAATTAAGATTATCGCAGATCTAAGTACAGGAACTGGAGCATACGATGGTTTTGTTCCATGTAGCAACATAATGGGTGATCTTGTAATACCGGGCTATGTTCATCAGCTAGATAAATGGATAGCAGACCCAAGGTTCCCAAATTGGCATCCTGAAAAATGGTCATACGCTGTGACACAGTGCTCCAAATGGGGAGGCCATTGGTATGGAGTTCCGTGGGACAGCGATGCTTGGTATTTCAACTGGAATATGAAGTATATGGATAAGGTTTTGAGAGATAAGGACAAGAGACGAGAGTTCAAAGACAGGTTTGGTTACGAACTTGACCCATACGGATGGTATAAGAGGAGAGAGTTAACATGGCAGAAAATCAGGGATATGTGTGAGTTCTTCACAGGATGGGACTGGAATGGAGATGGAGAAGACGACTGGGGAATAATAATGGGTCTTAGAGTCGGAGAGCAGGGTCCATTTTGGTTTATACCTTTTGCAGCGCCTTTCTTAGTAGAGTACGGGCCGACGGTCGACAGATACCATAATATATTCTGGTTTGATCCAGAAACCATGGAACCTTTACTTAAGACGGAAGGAATGATAGAAGCAGCTAAACTATTCAAAGAAATAGTTACTAAATTCATGGATCCAGTAGGCTTTACATTCACTTTCGCCGATATGTGGGATTACTTCCTAAACAAGGAGAAAGCCATGTTCTGCTGGGCGGCCCCAGACACCGCCACTTTAGTCGGAAATCCAGAGAAGTCAAAGATGAGGGGATATCTTGCATCTATTGCTTGCCCGGGAAGTGAGGTTTATTACTCACTAGCTGAGGGCAGGATGGTAGAAAAGATAAACATTGTTGGTAATGCTGCTGGCTGTTCATGGCATGGTTGGGTTTCAACACTTTCCAAGAATCCGGAAGCTATGTATTGGGTCTTTGCATACCTTTCGACACCCGAAAAACTAGTTAAGGAAATCTCTAGCTCCAAGATTTTCTGGACTGGAGTAGATCCCGGTGGCTGCTCTCTTCAAATCCTAAAAGATTATGGTGGAGAAGCAACGTTGGAAGACTTTAACTTACCAGGTAACTTCGTCGATCCGGGATATCCGACTGCGCTCTACAATGAAGGCGACCTAAGAAGATTCCACATCGCTGCCTACAACAACTGGTTCGCTGCAGATGCCATTCAGCATTATCTAAGACTACCTGGTGGAACCGCTATGTTTACCTCCATGGACACCCACATAATAGGGGAGATG
>QMQV01000201.1 GCA_003649085.1 Thermoproteota archaeon | reverse complement strand
TTCTTGAAATAGTAAAAGCCGTAGATCTGAGTGCTGACATTACGTTGAAAGCTGTCGGTGTTGATGAGTTGGCAAAATTCAACCTGACAGTAGTTAACACTGGATTGTATCCGCATGACTACGAAATTACCTGTACAAATAAGACGAAAGCGATAGTGTTGCTGAATGGTGTTGCAACTAACGCAACCACATTGAACGACCTAGGCCCAGGTGAAAGTGCTGTATTGGTTCTGGGAATAATCCCGAGAGAGAACAAAACGTTTACAGTCGCCGTTAGAGCTTCCACAGTAACAGCTGGAGGCGTTGAGGACGAGGACGAGATAACGATCATCGTCGTTGCTAGAGCTTACTACGGTGTTAGAGTAACTCCAAGTATCCCATACATGGTAGCTGAGAGAAATGAATCAGTTGCATTCATGTTGGAAATCACGAATGTCGGTAACGTTAACGACACGTATGAGCTGGAAGTTGTGAAGCCACCAGAAGTTGAGTCTGAGCTAAGCGCTGATGAAGTATTCGTACAAAAACACTCTGCTCAAAACGTTGTGCTAACGGTAAGATCAGCGTATATTGGAGTGTACGACATAGGTGTGGTTGTAAAGTCGAAGAGCGATCCAGCCGTAACTTCGGAGGCCAGTTTATCGCTTGAAGTTGTTAAGGCTGTGGCTGCAGAAGTGGATGCAGATATGCGTTCAGCTATGATAACACAGCTCGGCGGAAGAGCTGAGCTATCGTTCAACTTAACAGTCATTAACACTGGATTGTATCCGCACAACTACACGATCAAGTGCTATGGTGACGAGGATGTAATTATAACTCTAAATGGCGTAATTACGAATACAACAACCGTTAACGTGAATCCAAGGCAGAGTACAATTGTACCAATAGTCCTTAACGTTACTGAGGGAGAACACTCGGTAATGGTTTCAGTATACGCAACTACGGCCGGAAATGTGATAGATTATGCAAACAGAACGATAACTGCTGCGGTTAGCTTTGAGCCCATATACGGTGTAGAAGCAAGCGTTGATGTACTTACAAAGCATGTGAAGCAAAACGAGGTAGCGACTTTCAACATCACAATTGTAAACACTGGAAACGTCCCAGACACGTTCGATCTTGTTTTAGTGAACCCAGCTGCAGATCAAGCAGAACTGAGTGAGGAAAGGGTATCGGTAGGGGTTGGACAGAGCAAAGTTGTTACGCTTAACGTCTCTGATCCAGAACCAGGTGAGTACAGGGTTGAGGTGATAGTAACCTCTGAAGGAGACCCAACAAAGAGTGCTGAAGTAGAGACTGTGACTTTCGTAGAAGGATACGGCTTGATCCTTACGGCAGATACATATTCACAGACGAGGTACACTGAAGAATCTGCTACATACACGCTGACATTGCGCAACATTGGAAACGTAATGGACAACTACACGTTAGCAATTGACAGCAACTGTGCTTACGAAGTCTCTGGATACAACGTTGTGTACAACGCAACCCTGGGTGCATACGAAGTGTTTGGCATACTTGCTGGAGATGAGAGATTAATTACGCTCAGACTTGTAAGTACAGAGGTGGGAACGTACTATGCTAACGTAACAGCGATCTCCCAGGGAGATCCGACGAAGTTGGACTACGTTAATGTAACGGCCGAATTCAGAGCAGTGCCAGTTTACGGATTGGAGCTTACAGTTACACCGAGGCTTAAGGTAGCTGAAATCTACGACACGGTGCTGTACACTGTTAGAATAAAGAACACCGGAAACGTCCCAGACACGTACGTTATAAGCGCAACGGAGGGAACGTTAGAAAATACGACTTTAACACTCGGACCTGGTGAAGTAGGAACGACAACGCTATCCGTTTACTGCGATGCAATCGGAACAAAGACAATCACTGTAACGGCGAGATCTGTAAGTGATCAAACCAAGGAGGAAAGCAGCACAGTATATGCGACCGTCACCAGAGTTCTGAGCTTAGAGATGAGTCCAGGATCCCAGAGCAAATACTTAGGTGAAAAAGCGAGATTCACGTTAACAGTTACTAATATCGGAGTAAGACCGCATACGTTCATACTCAACGTCACGAGCAACACTGAAGCTAGATTGAGTGCAACATCGATTTATCTTGAACCCGAAGATAGCATGAACATTCTGCTGACAATGAACGCATCTCAGGCAGGAGTATACAGTGCTGAAGTCAAAGCTTATGCGAGCGACTCGCCGCTGAAGAACGCAAGCGTAACGGCGAGTGTAGTTTACCTTGTAGCGCCAGTATACGGTGTTAGATTAAACATCTATCCGTCATGGGGAATCGTTGAGGTTGGAAAAGAAGCTGTATACATGGTTACCGTAGAAAACATCGGAAACATGAATGACACCTACAGAATATGGATTGCACTGAATGAAACACCGGCAGTTCTGGAGAGCGGAGGAACCGAAGCTATGAACTTCACGAAGTTCGTAGAAGCTGGTAAATCAACAAGCCTCATACTTAAGGTAACACCAACTGACGTAGGAAGCTACAACGTCATAATTGTCGCAGAATCTCCATACACATCTGACTCAGGATCAGTCGTTACGATCGGTCTAGGTATAATCGAATCGAAGATTCTGAAGTCAATAATCAAGTACTCATCACTTATCAAGAGCCACGTAGAGGGCTCTGAGCTTGAGAACTCGTTCGTAGATCCATCTCAGATCTATGATTCAGACATAACAAGCTGTGTAATCCGCAACAGCACAGTTTACGGAACAGCTTTGAGCAACGTTGAGTTATACAATACCTTCGTAAAGAACGGTGAAATCTACAATGGAACAATTAAGATCAATGATGTAGCTTACGACATAAGCGAGAAGATAGGCGTCCACGAGATCGTAGTAGCTACGGACCAAATGGTAGGATCCATAGTTGGAGTGAAGGACCAGGTTAGAGA
>QMQV01000200.1 GCA_003649085.1 Thermoproteota archaeon | reverse complement strand
CCAATAAGGTATGGAAAAGGAGATCCAATTGAAAAGTGGTTGTATGATGTTCTATTATTGGATGCACAACCAGTAGAGTTGGATGAGAAGGACATAGAAGCGATAAGGGCAGGAAAGTTGGAGTTTGAACAAATAGACAAGGACGAACTCATGAGTGATGATAGGCTGTTGAGAGAATTCTTCGGAATATATGTTCTAGCACATTATCGAAATCGCCCTTCTGACTTAGTAATTCTTTCAGACATGCCCAATCATTTACCTTTTAGAGTTAAAGTGAACGGAAAAACGGTTTGTTCGCTACATATAGCAGTTGAGGGAGGAATGGATGATGAGGTAATAGAAAAAATTAAAGAAGGGTACAAACCTAAGGGCCAAATAATCCCTGATTTGGTGCTGAAGCATTATTGGAACCTCGTTTTTCCGAGAATGCTTGGAGTAAGAATTGTTAGGATTGCAACGCACCCATCAGTGATGGACATGGGTATTGGCAGCTTTGCACTTCAAAAAATTGTAGAATGGTCTGAAGCGAACAACCTTGATTGGGCTGGATCGGGATTTGGTGTTTCACCAGAACTTCTAAGATTTTGGACAAGAAATGGATTTATTCCCATTCACATAACACCACAGAGGAATGAAGTGAGTGGGGAACATACGCTTATAGTTATCAAAGCATTAAAATCCCATGTCCAAGAAATTATAGAAAACTTAAATGTTGACTTTACACGAAGGCTAATCGAGTATCTTAATGATGAGTTGAGGGATTTAGAGATTGAAACTGCTATGGGTTTGCTGAAGTGTCTTGTAAGAGATATAAGCATACCAAAACCGGAATTTGGGGATGTAGAAAGGAGGAGGATTAGCAAGTACTTACGTGGAATGAGTTTGTATGAATACGTGTCTGACATCGTGAAACCTCTTGTTAGGTACTATTACTCCAAAATTGAAAAAGTGAACCTCGAAAATGATGAAGAAAAAGTTTTAGTTGCTAAGTGTCTCCAACTTAGGCCTTGGTGGGAAATAGAAGGAGAGGGTTGGAAAAAATATAAAACATTGGTAAAAGCGGTCCATAAAATATGGGGATGGTATCGTGGAGAGAATTAACTTTGATCCCGAATATGTCAATTTGATTTTGGAAGGAGAAAAAACGACAACGGTTAGAAGGGGTATAAAGAGTTACCCAGTTGGACGACTGGTTGAACTTACTGTAAACAATAGCACAGTCTTTGCACTAGCAAAAGTTAAGAAAGTAGTTGTAAAGAGAGTGAAAGAATTAACGGATGAAGATGCAAGAAGAGACGGTTTTGGGAATAAAAGCGAACTTATTGAAGCGTTAAGGAGAATATACGGTGGAATTAGAGACGACGAATTTGTTACCGTTGTCCATTTTGAACTTGCCAAAAGAGTTTAGAAACTTTTTAAAATTCATCTAGTAAGGGCTGAACCATGAGTGAACTTATGGAAATGCTTATCAGACGAGGGTTCCTCTGGCAGTCTTTTGAGATATATGGGGGTATGGCTGGATTTATTGATTATGCTCCTCTTGGTAATGGATTAAGAAGAAAAATAGAAAATCTTTGGCGAGAATTTTTTGTTATAAATGAAAGAGCTGCTGAAATAGACACACCGACCGTGGGTGTTGAAGAGGTGTTTATAGCTTCTGGACATGCTACATCCTTTACTGATGTAGCAATAGAGTGCGAAAGGTGTGGTAGAGTATTTAGGGCTGATCATTACATCAAAGAGAAGTTGGGAATAGAGGTTGACGAAACAATCGAAGCGGTTAGCGAAGTACTTGAGATGTACGATTTGAAATGCGAGTGTGGAGGGAACTTTAAGAAACCCACTCGCATGAATTTAATGTTTTCGACTACAATAGGTCCTGGGAGAGGTAAGAAAGGGTACTTGAGGCCTGAAACTGCCCAAGGGATGTTCGTAAACTTCAAAAGACTGGCAGATTACTTTCGAGGTAAATTGCCATTTGGTGTGGCTCAGATAGGGAGAGCTTACAGGAATGAAATAAGTCCAAGGCAAGGAGTTATAAGGTTGAGAGAGTTTAATCAAGCTGAGTTGGAGTATTTTGTAAATCCAAAAGAGAAGAAGCATCCAGATTTTGAGAAAGTTAAGGGGGATGTTGTAAGGCTTGTTGATAAATTTGATCATGAGCATACTCTAACTTTAGGAGAAGCTGTTGAGAAAGGAATTGTAGCTCATGAAATACTAGCCTATTTCATTGGTAAAACGAGGAGATTTCTTCTTAAAATTGGAATAGATGACAAGAAACTCAGATTTAGGCAGCACAAAGATGATGAAAGAGCACACTATGCCGTAGATTGCTGGGATGCAGAAGTTCTGACAAGTTATGGGTGGATTGAGGTTGTAGGTATAGCAGACAGAACCGACTACGATCTGAGAAGACACAGCCAGTACAGTGGAGAAGATTTGTCAATTTTCATCCAGTATCCAGAACCTATTAAGATTAGGAAAAGAAAAGCTGTTCCAAAAATGAATAAACTTGGTCCAGTATTTAAAAACAAGGCCAAATTAATAGCAGAAGCCCTCCAAAATGCAGAGCTTGGTGAAGAGATAGTTGTAAAGATTGGTGGAGAGGAAGTGAAATTAAGCAGAGAGTTTTTTGACATCGTTGAAGTTGATGAGGAAATTACAGGAGAAAAAATAGTTCCACACGTCATTGAACCATCGTTTGGTTTAGATAGAATAACCTATGCAGTTTTAGAACACTCTTTTGATAAAGACATTGTTGACGGTGAAGAGAGAAAGGTTTTAAGATTGAAAAGATGGGTTGCACCAGTCGAGGTTGCTGTACTACCTCTCCTTTCTCGGGAGCCGTTTACCTCTAAAGCCATGGAAATTGCAGCTAAGTTAAAGTCTGAGGGATTTTATGTTGAATATGACGATTCTGGGAGCAT
>QMQV01000199.1 GCA_003649085.1 Thermoproteota archaeon | reverse complement strand
TTAATTGCTTTAATTGAATTTCATAAGGTAATGACTTGAAATAGATAATGTCATTTGGTAAGTCTATTTCTTTGTTAGGCTTATCAGATTCTAATTGTTTTTTTAGTTTTTCATAACTATATTTACTTATTTTCTCGGCAGTATAAGCATCTTCTAAAAGCTGTTTTGCATCTTCATCTTCTCCATCTCGGTAAAGTTCTTTCACTTGTTGTTTAACTGAACCTTTATAAGAAATAACTCCAGCCCCAAACAACGAACCAGTAAAAGCTCCAGCTGTTAGCAAAACATTACCCGAACTATCTCTATAAGTGTCTAACGCATCTGCTACAAGTAAAGGTTCAAATAACTCTCTAGCAAGATATTTAGCCAAGACTTTTGGCTTATCCATTGTTAGTTTTTCTCCTTCCCAACTCTTGCCTCGAAGATAATCTCTGGCTATTGAAGGAAGCGGTGCTGTTTTGTTAGTAATGAAATTTAACGCTACATCATAAGCAGTTGTGGCATTATAAGCATTTGAATTTAATATTGTAATAACGCCAGTAGTAGAACTTTTGCTAGACATTGTTGCTAAACGAACCATCAAAGTTATATAAGGTGCTAATCCTCCAGTAATATCAATGCGCACTTTGCCTATTTTGATTTTTCCAAAATCTGAACTTCTAGGATCAATTTCAACATCAGCGCCAGCCATTTTAGCCATTCCTAGAATAGCAGCAGAAGTTCCTGCTAATCTTGCCAATGCTCTTATAGCTTCTTTGCGCGCTTCTCCTGTTTTTACGAGAGGATTGAGTAAAAGTTGTATCCTAGAAGCAACCCAACGCGGTGAAAATAACACGGTAGCCAAAGAACGAGCCGCACCTTCAGCAGAACCCAAAGTTCCCCTGCCACTAGCCGCTCCTATGGTTTTTGCTAATGCCTTCAATGCCTCTTTATCCTCTGTAATTTTTATTCCGCTTTTTTCAAGTCGGTCAATTATATTAACAAAACGATGAAACCTTAAATCATTTAAGAAACCAACAAAAGCCCGTTCCGAAGCTCTTAAAACGGGTATTTTATCTATTAGCTTGCTGGCGAAATCTTCCTCTCTTTGTGTAAATGTTTCCCCTAATGACGTTAATCCAAGCTCTCGCTTAACTTGCAAAACCTGTTCGGCATATTTACTTCTCATCATCTTGATTTCTAATTCATCCATTGCCAGCGGATCTTTAGCATATTTAAACATTCTTCTAAAAGCGCCATTCCATTCTCTTGTACCTAAATACGCTCTACCTTGTCTTAACGGAGCAGATAAGTCAAATCCTACTTTTATGGCTCTTTGCACTGAAACATAATCAGCAAGCCGTTTTCTGACCGCAGTTATTTTGCTAATCGCAGGCGGAATTTCAGCTTTTAATTCTCTGGCAAATTTTACTAATTCTTGTCTAGCCTTCCAATAAGCATCACTTTGTTGCCATTCTTTCAATTCTGGCTTTTTCAAGGCTTCTACTTTTTGAGTAAGTTTTACCAATTTTTGAGCCTCTTCATAGCTTATCTGCACTCCTAATCGTTTTTCGGCTATATCAGCTAAAAATTGTTCTTGTTCTGTGGGATTTAACGCTTTATCAAGTTTTTTTATCTTGTTTATAATATCTTTCCTTTCGTATTCTTTGAGTCCCGCCATTCTTTTTGCCCAAGCAACTAATCCTCTTTTTTGATTTTTTAATAAAAGCTTGCTTTCAAATTCCGCATTTGCGAATTTCGCGTATTCACCTAAAAACCGAGCCAAATACTTTCTTCTCTGTTCAGAAGTCATCTTTATCATTTCATCAGGGTTTATTTTGCCTGTTTTTAAGGCATTTAAGAAAGTATTGGCATATTTTTCAGGTAAGCAAATCATAAATTATCTATTATAACAGCTATTAAATAAATAATGGCGAAAATCCCTAATGTTTCCCACATATTAACATTTAATGGACTCAATAAACGAAGCCCATTCGTCTTTTTTAATATAATTCTTTTTAACGACCTTTTCCCCTTTTTGGGTTAAAATCTTTTTATATTTTGCGACTTTTTGTTGTCCACCGATTATTTTAATTCTACTCTGCACCACATCAGACAAATATTTAACTGGATTATTCTTGTCAACTTCCGTCAAAATGCTTATTTCCTGCCCAGCTCTGGTCGCACGCAATGAAGCTAATTTTAACGCCAAATCGGCATCTTTCTTTGCTTTTTCTTCCATAGCAATAAAAATAGAGTTATGCAATAGTCCTTTCGGTGGTTCTTTTTTGCCTAACAAAACCTGCATTGCCTCATCTTCATTTTTAACTACATAATCAACAGCTTTCTGTATCTGCTCTTTTTTGTTCATCTGGCGGTAGGTAGCTGTTTGAAATTCCTCTGGAACTTTTTTAAGTCTGCTGATAATTCGTTTTTCAAGCCGGCTAGCTATTTCTTTGCCTTCACCTACTGGTAATTGTTCATAAGGCACTTTTACTTTTTTAGGTTTTATTTCTGGTTTTAGTTTTTCTAATAAGGGGGCTTTTGGTTTAGCTTCTTTTACTCCTCTTGTCCTCATCTTAAATACACCACCGCCTCCTTCTTCTTGACGCTGAATTGCTTTTTGTAATGTTTTAGGAATCTTTGTTTCTTTTACTCCTTTAACTGCTTGGTTGTAGAAGTCGGTGAGAGTAATACCTAATCTTCTCATATCATCTTCTGGCTGGAATTTTCTAATAGATTTGGAAAGTAATTCTTGTAAAGCAGGATTAGGAATATGTCCTGTTTTTATTTTTGATTTAAAACCAGGAGCTCTTAATTCAGACCTGATAAATTTTGCTTCACTTGCAGTAAGTGGTTTTGAAAGTAATTCTTTTTTTTGTTTAACTAACTCTCTTTCAAACTCCTCCGCTGACTTATACTTCCTTGCTTCTTTAGCAAGGGGTTCAAGTTCTGGTGGGATTTTAG
>QMQV01000198.1 GCA_003649085.1 Thermoproteota archaeon | reverse complement strand
GAATAAGCTTCTTAGCTAAATCGCGCTTTTCAACTGCCTCAGCTTCAATTTTAGCTTTCTTTTTGCCAGAAGCTTTCTTTAAAGGCTTCTTCAAGCCTTTAGGAGTAACTTCAGCAATCACCGGCCCACGCTCACCGCCAAGCCTAACCGCACCAATAATGCCTCCAACGAAAACGCAGCTGACAATTACAATGCTAGTCCAAGTGTTAGCCTGAAAACTTTCGAGAGTAGATCTCAGCTTAGCAATCTTCTCATCCAAATCCTTAACTAGAACTTGAAATGCGCTTTTCAAGTCACTTACGTCTTTGTTTATGCTTTCAACTGAATGCTCAAGATCAACCACCCTCTTGCTCAAATCACCAATTTGAACCTCGAGATCATCAATATAATCCTTAAACTCAGCCTTAATGCCGGCCAGCCTCTCATCAAAAGTCGAAGTGTAGTTTTCCAAGAGCCTATTCACTTTTTCTTCAGTCGAGTTGGCTAAAGACTCAAGAAGATCAGCCACATACTTGCTCTGAGCCTCAGCAACCTCCTCAGCAGTGGGATAGCGGGGAGCAGGAGCAGTAGTCAAATCAACATCAAAAATAACTGTAGAACAGTTCAAACTGAAGGTTACATAGTAGTCGCTCAAAGCATTGTGGCTGTAAGCTCTAACAGAAAACTCATGCGGGCCGACTGCAGGATAACTCACAACAACCCTAATCTTAAAAGTGTCAGAAGCATTAGTTGTGAAGACAATGTAATTCTGACGGGTAAGCAAAGTGTACTCGCTATGCTTAACCGAGCTGGCTGAAGCCGTGACATTATCAGTCCAGTCAAAAACAATCGTCAAACTGCCAGGAACAAGCAGTGAAACCCTAACAGGAATAACTACAGGCCCACTTTCACTCTGAGCTGCAGCTAAACGTGCAGAGGAGGTCAGCGAAACTAAAAGAATTATAAATATGAATAATACGCTACTTCTCCTCACCTTCAACCACCTCCACAATAACCCGAACCATCTTCCCACGAAGCCGCTTCCGAATCGTCTTAGGAACATTGTGAAGAGTAACCTGCTGAGCACTAGGCTCCTCATCCCAATACCGCGCATTAGGATCAGTAACAACAAGACTCGTTACGCTCAAAGCAGGGATCCTGGCAATACCCTCAATCACCAGAACAGGCCTACGATCTCCACTCGTCAAGTGAAGAACCAAATTGCCATTCTTATCAAACCTGACAGTCCCTGAAACGAGCATAACCCGAGTATTGCTCCCAAAATCATGCGACATATAACGCAATCACACTCCCATAAAATAGAAAATGATATGCAATTACAGGTAACGCAAATATTTCATAATGAACCTATACAAAGAACGGGTAAGATTGTGAGTCTCGACGACCTCTTACTAATCCTTTTAGGTAGCATTCTAACCCTTTTACTGGAGCGAATCGCCATATTTCTGAACAACCGCTCAAAAAGGAAGAGCCTCATAAAATCCCTAATAAATGAACTTCAAATAGCTTGTTTTCTACTAGAAGACAACAGGTTTCCATTACCCAAAGAAGAGTGGGAATCCGCAAGGAACTCAGGAGAACTCATGCTATTACCTAATAAAGTCAGATTTATGGTGAACAAAATTTATGAATTGATTAATGATATAAATCACGAAGCTTGGTGGATTAGACAATTACACTATTCAGCTAAACCAAAAGAAATACAAACACTACTTGAGCTACGAAGAGACTTCGAGCAGAGAAAAGACTCTCTCATAAAACTGATTAAAGAAACTTTAAGAGAACTATCGTACTACAATTAACGATAAAAATATTGTTTTTATTTCCATGTTTAAACCATTTGCTTAGAGATACCACATATAGCTGATGATTATGTTATTCGTCGTTCAAAAGCTAAATCAACTTTTAGAGAAATTGTTTAGCCAGCTCAGCTATAAAATGCCTATACATCGCCTCATCTACCAGCTCATCTTCAAAAAGCATCTTAAGCTTCACATCATCCAACTTATAGGCAATCCTCGCTGAAGCCACTCTCAATGCTGCTAAAGCGAGTTCAGCAACGTACTTTCTCTTAACCTTATGATCCTTCAAGTACTCTCGAATCAGCAATGCTGAATCATCCAATAAAACCTTATAAGTTATGTTGAAAATGCCAGCAAACCATGTGAGCTTAGCGAGGCTCCCTCTGAGAACTCTGCTTTCACCTTTACTGAGAGTAGCCTTAACACCCATGAGTCGCATCCTCAGCTCTCTCTGAGAAATCGGCTTACCATCATGGCTCTTGATAATCTCTGCCGGAACTTGAGTAACTTTAAAGCTAAAGAAGTTAGAGGGCGGCCCACCATGATTCCTACTGAAGTAACTGTCAGTCAACCTATCTTCGAGCAGGTCGAATAACTTCTCAAGCTTATATAAAGGAACTTTTGTAGGCTTGTTCTCTCCTTTAAGCCACCTGTAAATTGTCTTTCGGTCCACTCCCAATAAGCGAGCCAGCTCGCTCTTACTTACTCCGCAATCAACCACTCTTCTAATTATTTCTGATGTGGCAATCTCTTGCCACATCAAATGTGGCACCCCACGTCACATCCCAATAAATAGAATTTACACTGAGAAACCAAGTTGGAATGTGCAAATTCTGCCACTCGTGCTCTGAAGCGCCTGTCGGCGAGGTCTATGATGGCGACGAAAAGGATTAGCATTACAACTGCGAATAGAGAGGAGCAGGTTAAAAGTAAAATTAAAAATCCAAATTCAACGGCATCCACAGTCAACTTTCCTCCTCTTCTTCTTAGCTTCATAAACAAAGGGTGGGGGAGGAGAGGAGCGCAAAACATAGATGAGGTAACTCCTACTCACGACTCTCAACCTCCAGTAGATTTATGAGAAGATTTGGTGGGCCGGCCCAATCCCTTCATAAAGTAATTGTACTGCCAGCACTCCTGATGGCGGCCTGAAGT
>QMQV01000197.1 GCA_003649085.1 Thermoproteota archaeon | reverse complement strand
CCCTACCAGGCATTCTTGAGAAAGCTTCCACCTGAGAGAGTTATGGGTTATGCGTGGAGGTGGTTTGATGGCGAGAAATAATTTTAGGAAACTACAAAAAAGAGTTTCCATCAAAAGTTTTTTAAAGCGACCAACATGGGTGAGATCAATGCAGACACATAGTATTCCGATCTCACTTATAGTACTTGTAGTACTTTTCTAAATCTAGTTAGAGGTGGGTTTATGCGCGCTGCTCATGCAATTGCCAAGGCTCTCGAAATGGAAGGCGTCGAGGTTATATTTGGAATACCTGGAGGTGCGATTCTAGAAGTTTATGATGCATTGTATGACTCGAACATAACACACATAACTACTCGTCACGAGCAGGGTGCAACACATGCAGCAGATGGTTACGCCAGAGCCAGTGGGAAAGTTGGTGTTGCTTTTACTACTTCTGGGCCTGGTGCTACTAATACTGTAACTGGAATAGCCACGGCATACATGGATTCTTCCCCTCTCGTCGTTTTTACAGGCCAAGTGTCGACTCAGCTGATAGGTAACGATGCTTTCCAAGAAGCAGACATAACAGGCATAACCATGCCTATAACCAAGCATAATTACCTCATTACAGAGCCTAAAAAACTCTTACAAACAATAAAAGAGGCGTTCCATGTCGCCTCGACTGGAAGGCCTGGTCCTGTGCTAATAGATCTCCCAAAAGATGTTACTCTCGCCGATGTTGAATTCAAGTATCCAAAAAAAGTTGATTTAATCGGATACAAACCAAAGTACGATGGTCATCCGAGACAGATTAAGAGGGCTGTCGATCTTATAATGAAATCTGAGAGGCCTATAATTCTTGCCGGTGGAGGGGTTGTCCTCTCAAACGCTAGCAACGAGTTGGTAAGATTGGCCGAGACAATTCCTGCATTCGTTGTCACTACGCTAATGGGTAAGGGTGTGATGCCAGAAACACATCCACTATGTCTCGGATTTATAGGTATGCACGGTTCAAAGTATGCGAACTACGCCGTAACTGAGTGTGATTTGCTAATAGCAATTGGGTGCAGATTTAGCGATAGAACTACCGGAAAACTTTCAAGTTTTGCTCCTTACGCCAAAGTAATACATATTGACATTGACCCAGCTGAAATTGGAAAGAATGTGGATGTTGACGTTCCTATAGTCGGTGACGCTAAGAGAGTCATAACCCAGTTGCTCAGATACATAAAATACAAGAAAAGAAAAGCCTGGGAGGATAAAATAAATGAGTGGAGAAGAAAATACCCCCTTAAATACAAAAAAGACGGGTTTAAACCCCAATTTGTAATTGAAAAAGCCTACGAAGTTCTTCCGGATGCAATAGTTACAACAGAAGTTGGTCAAAATCAGATGTGGACCGCACAATACTTCAAAGTAAAGTATCCAAGACAGTTTATAACAAGCGGAGGATTGGGTACAATGGGATTTGGATTTCCCGCCGCAATGGGAGCTCAGGTTGCCTTCCCAGATAAAACTGTTATTGATATTGCTGGTGACGGTAGCTTCATGATGAATATACAAGAACTTGCAACGTGTGTTCACTACAACATTCCGGTTAAAGTCCTTGTTCTGAACAACGGCTACCTTGGAATGGTTCGCCAGTGGCAGCAACTGTTCTACAAAGAACGGTATTCGGCAACATGTATAGGATGTGAAAGTGTCGTTTTTGAGAAAATAGCGAAAGGTTTCGGTGCAGCTGGCATAACAGTAGAGAAACCCGGCGATGTTGAGGATGCTTTGAAAGAGGCGAAAGACATAGACGGCCCAGTCGTTATAGACTTCAGAGTTGATCCGGTTGCAAACGTATTCCCAATGGTCCCGCCTGGAGCTGGATTGAATGAAGTTATAGATGAGGAGGACTGATTATGAAGCACACAATAGCTGTTTTGGTTGAGAATAAACCTGGCGTACTTGCCAGAGTAGCTTCTTTATTCAGAAGGAGGGGTTTTAACATTGAGAGCCTATCGGTTGGAACCACTGAGAGAGAAGACGTTTCCCGAATGACTATTGTTGTTAAAGGCGATCAAAAAACCGTCGAACAGGTTACTAAACAGCTGAACAAGCTAATTGAAGTTGTAAAGGTTAGCGACGTAAGCAAAAATTCTGTTGAAAGAGAATTGTGCTTAATAAAGGTAAATATTCCTCCAGATAAGAGGGGGGAGATCGTAGAACTTACGAATATTTTTAGGGCTAGAATAATAGATGTGGCTAGAGACAGCTTTGTGATCGAAGTTACTGGAGATGAGGACAAAATTAATGCCTTCATAGATCTCATGAGGCAGTACGGAATAAAAGAGCTTGCTAGAACTGGAAAAGTCGCTATGACAAGAGGTAGCAAGAGTGTAGTCAGTCATTAGATAATAACAATGAGAAAATTTTAAATAGATGATGTCATTATTATCATGGGGTGATACATGATGAAGATCGTACATGCTCAGACAGTACTTCCGGAGGATGTGCTTGAAGAGTTGAAAAGGAAAACTGGTGAGAGTGCAACAAAAGATGCTATAGCTAAAGCGGTAGAACACTACCTCATGTGCCCTTACACCCACCAAGAACCACTCGAAAAGAAGCTGGAAGAGGTTCTAAAAAAGAAGAAAAGGATCTAATTTTATTCACATTGACACTCTCCCCACTAAAGTGGGAGATTCTTGCTTCTGAGGGTTCACACTCATCCGCACCCACATCGGGCTTCTACCCTCAGGCGTCAGCCCTCAGAAACAAGGGGTGTGCCAGCACCCCGTTATCCCTACCCCAGCCGGGGTTCGGGATTATATTTGATCTTCTGGCGATGTTCAGACAGCCCACAACATCGGCGTTCATTATTTGATTGCACTTGGGACAGTAGAACAGTCCCCTCGTTATTCTCTTACCCTTAGTCCCGCAGAACGGGCAGTATGAGGATGTGCTGTACTCCTTGACCGGTTTAACCCTGAT
>QMQV01000196.1 GCA_003649085.1 Thermoproteota archaeon | reverse complement strand
CGATTCCACTTCTACTCTTTCCAGTTTGGATTTTGTCGGGCCTGACGGGACAATTTTTACTTATTATACCAGTTCCGGCCAGCAAATTTGGGAAGGGCTTTCCGAAAAAAGATATGTTCAATACAAAGCAACTTTAGAAACAACAGACAACGCTCAAACTCCTTATTTTAACGAGATTAAAATTTCTTTTGGAATTTCTTCTTCTTTGATTTCCTCTCCCTACAACACTTCCGACGCGGGAAATGTTTTGGCGAAAATTGGGTGGACGGAATCGGGAGTGGATCCGCAATATAAATACTGGTGCTACAGAAAAAAGATAACCCTGAATTCGGCGACCCCGGAAGACAATTACCAGGTTAAAGTTGAACTGACAACTTCTAATTTTGACTATTCAAAAGCGGAAGCAAACGGAGAGGATATCAGGTTTTCAGACGGGGAGGGGAACGCGCTTTACGATTATTGGATAGAAGAATGGGATTCTTCCGGAACCTCAACAATTTGGGTGGAGGTGCCAACTGCCGGAACCTCCGAATTCTACATTTATTACGGCAATTCTTCTGCTGGGTCTGCTTCTTCTCTTGCCAATACATTTATCAAAAATTCATTTAATGATACCGGAAGTTGGTCAGGGTACGAGAGTAAATACGGATGCGATAGGGATAATACGACCTCTTTCTGGGACGACCAGGAGGATGCTGTGGATGAATACTGGCAGATAGAATTTTCAGCTCCTATAACAGCAGATGAGGTTACGGTTTATTGGAGAAATGCAGTTGGAGCTATGGAATGGGATTCCTCAACTAGTTCAACAAGTCCAGGAGACGATGTTTTATTACAATACTATGATGGCTCAATCTGGACAACTTTGGCTACGATAACCACTGATTTAGAGTGCGCCGACCCAAATCATGACAATGTGATAAACAGCACAGATTGTGATGCAATTCAGGATTGTGCTATGGGAGGATCATGCGATGCAGATAGGATGGATTTGAGTAATGATGGAGCTATTGATCTTTTTGATACATACAGCTGTAACGCTTATCTCTCTTCAGGAGATACGATGACTTATCTTAACTGCGGCCGCTTATGGAACCAAACTTATACCTTCTCAGAGGTTACCACAACCAAATTCAGGCTAATAAAGTACGGTTCTGGATTGGGCGAATTCGGATTTTGGGAAATTGAGGTACCAAGTTTAAAATACTACTATAGCGAGGGCGATACTATCTATTACCGCAAATACGCCTCGCCTGAGCCGGCAGTCGCTGGTTTTGACAGCGAACAAGAAGGAGAATATTTGTCCCCAATATTATTTGAGGGAACTGAGATTAAATTCCAAATAAGAACCGCTCCGGATGACGGGACGGGAAATCCGGGAGCCTGGTCTCCTTGGTGCGGCCCTGACGACGCTGACAGTTCAACCTCAACCTGTTCCACCTCAACCTACTTTACCGACCCTAGCGGAGGAGAGGCATTGGATGAGATGTTTACCGACGGCTTGAATGACCAGTGGGTGCAATACAGGGCATTTCTGTCTTTAACCGGAACAACCACCCCGGTTCTTTCAGACGTTACCTTAACCTATGTTGTCAACGCACCGCCGGAGTTCAGCACTTCCTCTCCGCCGGCCGCCCAACAGCAAAGCGCGGGCGAGGTAAAAATTAATTATTCCGTCAGAGACCCGGATACAAGTCAGGGCACTGTCCAGCCAAACTACGTCACTCCTTCTTTTGAGTATTCTTTGGACGGAGGAACAACTTGGAGCGCTGTTGACTGCTCCTATATGGCAAGCGGAGACTGCAATAACAAATACGTGGAAGAGACAGACTTTACGGATTATACCGCCACTTGGGACGCGAAGTCTCAAATTGGCCAGAAATACTCTTCCAACGCCAAAATCAGGATTTCCCTTGACGACAAGGAGGCGGCAAACAATACCGCCCAAACCTCAACTTCGGCTTTTGAGTTAGACACAAAAAATCCCCAAAATCCCCAGATTGTGGTTGACGCCTCAACCCAATACGGGACAAATGATGCCACGCTTTATCCCTCTGTTTCAGATGATACCATTTCTGCTGGAGTGAGAGGTTCAATGATGATTTCTACCACTTCAACTTTTTCTGGAGCCAGTTGGCAAGATTATGCTACCTCAACCACTCTTAATCTTCCCTCTGATCCTTCAACCTTGTATGTCAAATTCAAAGACTCTTACGGAAATGTTTCAGCGGTCGCTTCGGTGACCAGCCCTCCAACGCCCGATGGGGTTTACTGCCAGGATGTTTCAAATACAGATGAGGGGGTTTACAGATTGTTTGTTGGCTGGAGCGCGGTTGACCTGCCCCCTCAGGGAGATTTTGACAGATATTTGATTTTGAAATCCACAAGCACCGACCCCGGAACTTTTGAACAGGCGGCTGAAATTACAGACAGAACCCAGAACTATTGGATGGATTCAAACGTGGAGTACGGAACCACCTATTATTATCAGGTTTTGTCAAAAGACACCTTGGGGGATATCTCTTTCAGGTCTGAGATGGTAAATGGCGCCCCGGGCTCTGGAGGAGAGGACACCCTGCCGCCTTCTTTTGTTTCCGGGCCGGCGTCTTCTGAAATTTACACCACCCAGGCGACAATTTCTTGGGAAACAGACGAATTGTCAAGAGCCATTCTGCATTACGGCGTATCTTCCGGAAATTATACAATGTCAAAATCAGTCAATGCCTATGCCACCTCTCATTCCGCTGTTTTGGCGGGGCTGAATGCGAGCGCCACTTATTATTTAATGGTAGAGGCAATAGATACCTCGGACAATTCTGCCACCTCTTCTGAGATTTCTTTTAGCACCCAAGACGGACCTGTCATCTCAAATGTGGCCGTCTCGCAGGTTTTCAATGAGAAAGCCACCATTTTCTGGCTGACTGACATTTCTGCCGACTCTTACGTTTACTACTCAACCT
>QMQV01000195.1 GCA_003649085.1 Thermoproteota archaeon | reverse complement strand
ATATAGACATGGTGTTATAAAGAGAGAATATTTTCTCGGTCTATTAAAGCATATTTTAATAGATTTACCCACTTACTTTAAAAAATCTAAAAGAAGGGAAAAAATATGATAAAGTTAAATGCCTTTATTACAATAAAGCCATACTTTAAAAATTTTTTAGTATATAGGATTCCTTTAATTGGAGAACAACGTTCTCGTTCACAATTAGCGAAAATATTATTTGACGATGAAATAGCGTTCGCTTATCCATATGGGGAGTACTTGTATTTTAAAGGTAATCCTATTGAAACCTTAAGGAGAGTAAAGGAAATAATAAATCAGAGAATAATTCAAGGAAAAATAGTATTGGGTTCAACAGAAGAACCAGAGCAACTCTATCTCACGCCAGAAAACAAGGTCATTATAAAACCGATAGTATATTCTGCTTTCGAAAAGAATCTTGAAGCGAGAGGTTTTCTGGTACCTCGAAGAAATGTAAAGAAGGCAATTCCTCAAATTGACGAGATAAATAGAGATAGGGGTCTAATAATTTCTTTAACCACTAACGTAGTGGTACTTAGAGGAATAAAATACATGCTTGAAATTAGGCCCTCAGGTTACGGCATTCTATGGCTCGATATTTATTCACCTCCATACGATTTAAGCAACATGAAATGTATGTCTCCTAAGGAGGTCAAAAATCAAGGTCTCATGGACCAATACTACAATATAGCTGTTTTAAAATCAAATATTAGGCTGGAACTGCTATACAATATGCTTGAGATATTATGTGGAAACGAAAAAACTAAGATGATAATATTAAATTTTCCTGATGGAGATATTATACAGCTTTCCAGCGAATTATTGGAACCCGAAATCATTGAAAGAGGGTGGTAACTTGGCTGCAGGCTATACGTCATTCTTTAAGTATGAAAGATTACCTGAGCCACTTCTTAGATTTCATATGAGAAGAAAGTATGTGAATCCACGCACAGGGCTTAGTAGAGCTGGACCCTATGATGCTTATAAGCATAAATGCGATGATGTTCGCGTAGGACTAGTAACTGGAACAAGTATTAGTGGTCTTGCCGAGAAATTTATGCAACATCTGAAAAATGGCCATGGATACTATAAAGGTTTTTGTAATGTTTTTAAAGTTAATGACTTTATATTCGACAATGAAATGAAAAAGGAAATAAATGATAAAGATAATGACGTTTTGTCAAATATAGAAAACGCTTACTTTGAATTAGCTGAAAAACTTCCCGACAAAAGTAGTATTATTATCATATTAAATGATGAAACTATCAATAGAAACTATGTGAAAATAAAGGCTATTAGATTCAAATACTCAAAAAAGACAATACGTTTGCAGCTTATCAAAAGAAGTACGCTAGAAAAAGCACTGAAAGACTCTATGATGTTAGATTTCACTCTCTTTAATGTGGCTACGGCCATTTACGCTAAACTCGGCGGCACTCCATGGATTCTTGATCAACAATTAATTCCTGCGGGTGTGTTTATAGGAATAGCATTTACAAGACCAAAAATCGTAGCTTTCAATAACAAGGCAAAAGAAATATTTTATTACGGAATATTAACAGTTTACAACAAATATGGTAGATATATTGATATGAGCGTACGTGGAATTAAAATTGAATTAAGTAAGAATTTAAAAATAAGAGGTACAAAAGGCCTTTATATACCTAAGAGTCACATGGTTGAAATGCTTAAACAGGTAATTGGCACATATTTTCCTCCTGTAGTCATAATACATAAATCAGCGAGATTTCATATTGATGAAAAAGAAGCTGTAAAACAAGTTCTAGGAAGTAGAGGTATTGATTACGCGTTAATCCATATAGAGTCGTCTAATCCTTATAGAGGTTACGGCGAAGACATATATGGTAAAACAGTTGTGCGAGGAGATCTTATTCTTGATACGGAGCTCAATAACAGAGCTATTTTATTTACGACAGGCTGTACTCAAAGTGACTACGGGATTCAAAAAAGAGGCAGACCTGGGACTCCTAGACCACTGGAATTAGAAGTAGAAGAGAATACCACACCATATAGTGTTGAAGATTTCGCTAAGCAAGTATTCGGATTAACTAAGTTAGATTGGAATACTACAGACTTGGAAGTGAGGATGCCAATAACTATAAAATATGCAAGAAGAGTTGCTGCATTAGCATCATATTTAACAGCTTATTCTGGAATCACGGATATAAGAGACTTAATGTAAATAAAATGCTCATTAAGTAGAGAGTAGACTATTCTATAAGAATGCCTACATAGTATTCTTCGCCGAAGCCGCATCCATGTACACCGGCAATAAGCATGAACTCACCATTATGTTTAACAGCCTTAACGACTAGCCCGCCTTCACTATCAAAATCTACAGTAGGGCAAATAATAGCGTCGCCAGTTTCCTCATACTCTTTAAGCTTCTCTAGCTCCTTTTTACTTAGACTTTTAACCCATTCCTCGACCTTCCTTTTTACTTCTTCACTTAAGTAAATGTAGCCGAGAGCCTCCTCATCCCATATAACACGCATACACTCTCCACTATACTTGCTATCAAGCAAATATAAGAATCCATTCTCGCGGTCACTTAATCAACTTACCTTTCTTCTCAGCTTCATAATACTTCATTAAAGCTACCTGGGGATTATCTGCGTAAATAATCTTCACACCAACAGTACCACTCGCACCCTCACCCTCATAGTCAACCATATACTCAACAACAAAAATCATAGACTTCAAGTCAATGAAAGTACCATAATGCTTAACACCCTTAATCACACCAAGCTCACGCTCAACACGATCCCTAACAAGACCAAAAAGACACAACGGACCACGCTCCCAAGCCTCGACAAGCTCCCTGAAACTATAAGGTAGCAACTCAAAAATGTCGCTTAGATACAAATAAGTTCGTTTCACAAAGGTAATATAATAAAGTTAATATATTTACTTATCTTGCAATT
>QMQV01000194.1 GCA_003649085.1 Thermoproteota archaeon | reverse complement strand
TGCAACACTTGGTACCTAACAGCCGTGGCAATATTTCTGCTGGCCGGCACCAGGATTAAATGCCAGATAGCCTACCCAACCGAAATCACTGTTTCGGCTCCGAGCACCGTTAGAGCAGGGGAGCCGTTCACGGTAAGCGGTAGGCTCACATACCAAGCGGCTATGGATCCGAGCAGTAGACAGCCCCTAGCCTACAGGAACGTTAAGATATACGTCGATGACAGATACGTCGGCTACGCCACGACTGACTACAACGGCTACTACAGCAAGCAAATAAAGATAGACTCCTCGGGAACCCATACGATCGAAGTTGTCTTCCCAGGAGAGGGCTTCTCCAGCACAGCCCAGGCGGTTAAGACCCTACTCGCAGAGTGGACTCCAAGCAAGATAGCCGCAATAACTTTACCCATAATATTTGGGGGATTAACTCTGTGGAGGTTGAGGTGAAATGCCCCTAGCTTCCTCTGAGGAGGAGGCAACCGTCGAGGTTGAGGGGAGAGAAGAGATACCAGAGAAGATAAGGGAGTGGATCGAGAGGAACTGGAAGTACCTTCTAGGCGGTGTGGCTGTGGTCGGCCTGGCAATAGGCTTGGCGCTGGCGAGGAGAAGATGATAACCCTGAGCTGCCCAACCTGCGGGCTTAAGCTCAGACACGTGGGCCGCAACGTGTACTACTGCGGGCTCTGCAATCTATATTACAAGCTCAGCAAGGGATCTCTGCTGTACCCGTTGACCAGCAACCCCCTAAAACAGCCAGTCAAGCTATCCATGAGTCAGGGCCCCCTAAGCCCGCCGCCCAGAACCGGAGACCCAGACATAGATCTCTTCTGCCAGTTCATGGAGGAGGTCTTGGGGGTAGAAGATCCCCTCAACATGTACATGGAGGCCGACCCCAGAACCAAGTCGGATCTGAGGAGGCTCTTCGAGAGGTGGCTCAGACAAAAGGGATTAACCGTTAAGCCACGGATCTGGCAGAAGCTCAGGATGCTCTAAACCAACACGTTTTTTTCCCTAAGACACCGTATTTTCTGTGGTGCTACCCGTGAGCGAGGCTAGGCAGGCAGAACCCATAGAGGAGATAAGGAGGCTTGAAGCCGAGGTAAGAGAGCTAAGGGCCACGCTTGAGAGGTTCAAGAGGGAGCTCCAGAGGCTATAGGTGTCAAGCCATGGCCGGCAGGTATGAGGAGCTAGTGGAGAGAATAGCCGACTACATAGTGTCCACACTGAAGGCCCGAGGCGAGTGGGACGACATAGAGAGAAGGCTAAGGGACATGGGCAAGCCGCCCGAGCTCTACGTAAAGGAGGTAGTCAACAAGATAGTGTCTAGGCTTAAGGCCACCAACTGGGGAGACCTAGACATAGAGTACAACGTCCCTTGGCTTGAGATGTTCTCAAACATAGCCGACTACGAGACGCCGGACCAATTCATAAAGGCCATGGCCGAGCTGTACCCACACGTCCTCAGCCCAAGGCTCCTAGTCAAGGAAGTCGACGAGGTCTTATCTGAAGCGGAGAAGACCCTCCACGACCTCAAAGAGATGGTTGAGAAGGGAGCCATACCTAAAGAGAGGTACAGGGCCATATGGGAGAAGTACGCACCGCTCGAAGCCAGGAGGGTCTACAGTCGGCTCAGAACCTTGGAGCGGCAAGTCGAGGATCTAAAGGGTAAGATAAAGGCTCTAACCAAGTCCCTAGACGAAGCCAGAAAGCAGAAGGAGGAGTACCAGAGGAAGCTTGAGGAGGAAAAGAGCAGATATGAAGAGGAGCTTAAACGCAGGCTGGAGGAGATAGAGCGGCTGAAGAGGGAGCTTGAGAGGCGGCCTAGGGCTCAACCCGAAGAGATGAAGGAGAAGGCTTGGCGCCTACTGGTAGACATGCTGGGCGAGCAAGGCCTGCCGGTGGTCGGCAAGACACGTGACGTCGTGAGAGAAATATTCGAGAGGGAGTGGAGGGAGACCCTAAGCAAGTTCAAGGAGTGGAGCGAGGTAGAGCGTGAGCTCAGGATAACCGCCTCAGTAATACTAGACGAGATAGAGGAGAGAGGCCTCCCGGTAACCGCTGCGGGCACTCAGAGATTGGCGGGGAAGGTCGAGGAGGAAGTCCTAAAAGACATAGCCGAACAAGAGAAGAAAAAGAGGGGGCGCAGGCCTAGACGGCTAGGAGTGGAACTACCCCCTCCAATAGCAAGGTACTACGTCGAGATCCCAATGTACGGGCCGGAGACCCACCCTGGCTTCACCGAGTTCCTGTCGAGGTTGGGCATGAGCATAGCCGAGTGGCGAGCCCTAGACCCGCTCACCAGGTCTGAGCTCACTAGGGACTTCTATAGATGGCTGGCCGGAAAGGAAAAGGCCTTCAAGCTTTAACGTGGTCGACCTCCTCTCTCCTAATCCTTCTAATCCCCCTATAGACGTCCTTTATAAGCTCCTTCGGGAGGCCAACATCTATCTCAAGCTCAACCCTGTTCTGTATGAGCGTAGCTATAACCTCATCGAAGGTCAGCTCCCTCCCAAACGCAATGCTCATAAGCCACTTAAGCTCCCTAAGCGCATTATAGGTCTCCTCGCTTAAACGTATGTTAGGCATCCTGTACACCCCGCACACACAGCACTACAAGCATTACAGTCCTGCGATAGATATATTAACCTGATGCATCATTACCAGTCACGGTGACATCGGATGGCCGGCAAAGTCAGGTACAGACACGTAAACGTGACTCACGGGTTAAAGCTGTACCCAGCCATAATGAAGTTCGTTGATGTAAGCAGCCTGCTCCAGGCCAAGCAGACCCCAGGCATAACCGTCAGCTACTCACCGTTCGGCTGGGTAGACCAGGGAGGCACAGCCTTCCTCAAGGGTGCCCCAGCCACCAGAGGCGGAACCGAGAAGGAAATGGAAGCGGCTAGTAGAACAGACGCATTATTCGATGCCGTGCTTGGAGGTCTAAGAAGAGCAAAGGAGATATCCAGGAGACAC
>QMQV01000193.1 GCA_003649085.1 Thermoproteota archaeon | reverse complement strand
CTTGTAAGCAGTAGGTCGTGGGTTCGAATCCCACCCGGGGCTTTAAACTTTTACTCCAATAGCGAAATCTTGTAAAAATTACGCTTTTTCCTCCTTTGCATGAAAGAAAATGTCACCTCTGAGAATTTTTGGAGAGTTGCTTCCTATTACTTTAATAATAACTGGAAGGCTTGAGGATGGCACGCCCTTTGTAGAAAAGGGAATAGTCAAGATAAAGCACGTTAAAACAGAAACTTATTTAAAATAAACTCATTTCTGACTAGTATGCGTAATTTCATGAAAATGCTGCTTTACTTTTTCGTCTGTGTGATATTAGTGTTGTGCTTGTTGTATGTTATAGGGGGAAGGCTTATGTTACCCTCAATATGTGAGTCGCACCCACTTGAGTGCTTCCAGTTTAAGAAGTGTCCCAGCTTCTGTAAAGCGCTTAATTTCACCTATAGCCGTAGTTCGTTGTTTAATCTAAAAGATTCAGACTGGTGTAAGAGCAGCATCCAAGTATACATGCCTGAAGACTGCGAAACGAGAGACAAATGCTTTGTTCAAAGAGTCGGTACAAATTGTTCAGAATCCGAAAGTAAGTTCTCCCACGAATTCCCAGAAAAACTTAAGGTAAATTGCAGCTTTCATCTAACTACAGGAGAGATCTGTAATCCAGATGCTATAGAAGATGGTTGGATCAAATGCTGCGAGGAGCCAAACTTAGAGAATTGTAACTGCAAATAGATTTACTTGACTATGAACATTCTACACTCGTCATTCCTCCTGGAGTAGAGATCAAATACTTACAGTTCCTACTAGTACACTGAGCATCTATTAATTGAAATGGTAGATATTTAGAGGAAGTTGCTGCTTGCGCATAAATGTAAGGATCACCATCCCCTCTTACCTTCGTTATTATGAACTCCCCACATTTCCAAACTTTCGGGTTTATTCTCTCACAAGTCGGAGCTGGACCAAAGAAAACGTCGTCCAACCATACACTACCTTCTGGAGTTTGAGTAGGATTGTACCACTTATACTCCACCCTGACGAAAGCTACTCCACTATATTGATTCTTAAAGTCCAAATAGAACTCTTCCTTCTTAAACTCTTGAGATGTGGAGTAGTTCTTTAGTTCAATCATTGGTTGGAATGGGATAGGGTTTCCATTAGGATCGTAGAAATAGACATTGATGTAGAAGTTACCGACCGTTATATTAGTTTTGATGTATTGGCTAAGCACGTACTCTACTGGCTCAACCTTCAGGAGTTTAGTAGAGAGGGAGGCGTTGCTCGCAGCTTCTATTTTCATTGAGTAATTCCCATAAACTTTATAGGTTTCATCCATCCTCCCCGAGATCTCCTGAGCTATCTGGGTGTAAATTTTCTTTAGCTCACTAGCGTTCGCGCTTTTATAGAACTTGCCGTGTGTACATTCACTGATATTCTTAAGAAGCTCCTCCTCAGCTTCCTCACCAAATCCTATAGTGTAGAAGACGATTCCATAATTTTGATAGGCATCACATGCTAAGTCCAGTGCTTCCTCTTTAGCCATTTGCTCATCATAAGTTCCATTTAACATCATATTCGCTGCTCCATCACTCATTAGAACGACAACCCTTACATTCTCAGAATCCTTCAGGAGATCAACACTTTTGTCAATTGCGCAACTAATACAGGTTTGGCCTGCATTAGCTTCGTAAGAGTCTATTTCGTTGAATAATATTGTTGTGTTGTTCATCGGTTCTTTAAAGCTTATGACAGTAGAGCCGTAAGCAACTAAACCGACGTTATGACCTTTACTTACTACATCGCTAACAAAATCCTTATCTAATTTCCTTGCTAATCTAACCCTAACATTTTCACAGTAATATGCTTCCTTCCTAATTTCACAGATGTTTTGGCAAGTGGGGGGAGTAGGCGAACCCCCTGGTGAACAGGATGCAACTTCAATTTCTCCAGCATATTCGCAACTTTCAATATTAGCACAACATTTTACTTTTTCCTTACAACACTTAGCTACGACGTTACAACACTCATATTCTTTGACTTGGCACCATTTTGCTTTGGGGCAGCAAACATCTTTAGCGATTCTGCACTTGTAATACCTCTCCTTACAACAGGCATCCGCCTTTAAGGAGCATATATCCAATTTCTGGCAACAGTAATCAGTAACTGTAGTACAATTCTTAAATTCTTCGCAACAGTAATCACTGTAAAGAGTACAGTTATGCTCCGCCGTACCTTCCTTACAACAGCACACTTCTGCTGGATCACAAGCAGGATCGCAAGTTTGACCACAAGAGAAATAGCCTTCTACCTCCTCACAACTAGAAGCTTCTATGCACTCAGTAAGATACCTTATCCCTAAGTCGCATTCTCCATTAGTACACGAAGACTTCCACTCACTATACTCAATTCTATCTCCCCGGTCAACCTCACTTGCTAGACAAGCACTTTGCTGACAAGAGCTCCTCTCCCTCCAGATACAATTTTTGTACACCGGACCAACTTCACATTCGAAATTACTTTCATTACAGAAAGTTTTCGCTGAGTATATTTGGGAAGTCTCGACTAGATAACTTCTACTTGAAGGGCAGGCAGGAGTGTTAAGGGTATTACAACTTCTATTATAATATCCGCAATTACTAGAATTATAAGTGTCTCCGACATCACATTCTCCTAAGGAAGAATTACATTTTTCCTTTACAATTTGGTAAACTGTTAATGTAGTTCCATTATAATAGTTTCTCTCCCCACCACTTTGAAGAAAGCAATTAACCGAGCAAGGGGAGGAACTACTTCTATTATAAAAGCTACAGTTCTCGTAGACGTAGGAATGATGACACTCTCCTGCATTCCAATTACATGATTCCTCCTTTATAAAATACTCGTATTTTTTATATAGCCAATAAGTGCCGGATGGGCAAGCTTTCGTACCGGACCCGCAAGGGGTTCTAGTGTAAGCTTCACAACCTGGACCCTCATAGCTTGCATAAT
>QMQV01000192.1 GCA_003649085.1 Thermoproteota archaeon | reverse complement strand
TGAGATTAGAAGTGGCCGTGAGATCGAGGAACTTAAGAGGGATTGTAGGGTATTATTCGTGAATTTCTATTCAACATATTGTCCTTATTGCAAGATATTCCATAAAGTATTCATTGATGTAGGTAGGAAGTATAGGGGTAAAGCAGGATTCATAAAACTTAATGTAGACTATGATATTGAGACAGCATGGAAATATAATATCATGTCAACTCCTTCAACAATAGCATTTGTTGATGGAAAACCAGTTACACTGATACCTGGCTATGTACCTCATGAAACATTTGAAATGATTGTTAGAAGAATATTAAGTGAAGCAGGATGCGCTTAACCTTGCTAGACCTAATCAGTTTTGTCCGGGAGGACCTCGGCATCGGCTGGATATTACCCAGCCCTTCAATGCGAGTAGGGGCTTCATCATTTACTAATATGTATAATAATATCTCTACCTTAAGATTTTATTCTATGAAAGTAAAAGTATGTTTTCTACAGTAGATATAATATAGACGGAGTACACATAAGTAACTGCGGCTGGGAATAGGCTGTTAATAGCAGTCTATCAAGCCTTTAGGGATAATGGGGTCTTCGGATCTTGTGATTCCTTAAGGGTGCCCGGTCGCCCCTCTCATATGGGTTCATATGGCCTATGTGAGGGGGTTATTCCTTCTAGATTTACTATGTGTTTTCTTATACATATTAGTTATTAAATAGGTGTCTATAGAGAATAAAATATAGTGATGAGCTCAGGCGGATATGACTTTAATGGGGATGATTTGATCAGCCTTGGCTGATAATATTCTTAATAGATTTAAGAGAGATTGTTTCTATTATTTCATAGGTGATATTGGAGATTGATTGCATTAATTTCTCTATTACTTGTAGTATTATTTAGTATTATTGTAGTAAGAATAGGCACTGTCGCCTTAAAAATGACAGGCTTGTCTAGAGATGTAGCAGCTTTTCAAGCTCAATCAGCTTTTTCAGGTGTAGGTTTTACAACGTCTGAATCAGAATATGTTGTCTCTCATCCTGTACGACGTAAGATCATACGTGTATTGATGCTAATGGGTAGTGCTGGTATAACTTCCGCCATGGCGACATTAGTGCTTACATTCATTGGCCATACGCCCTATGAAATGCTAGAACGTGGTATATGGCTTGCAATAGGATTAGCCATATTATTTATTTTTGCTCGTTCAAAACTTGTCGATCGTGGCCTTAGCTGGGTAATTGAGCGGGCATTGGAGAGGTTTACTAATATACGTGTATATGATTATGAGGCATTACTTGGAATTACTAGGGGATATACTATTGCGCAATTTCGCGTACGTGAAGATAGTTGGCTTGCTGGTAAGAGACTTCGAGAACTAAGGATAAGTGATGAAGGCATATTAATACTTGGAATATATAGGAGGATTAATGGTAAGGAGAAGTATTTAGGTGCACCACGTGGAGACACCATTATACAAGTGGGCGATCTCTTGATTTGCTACGGCCATGAAGAGACACTTAAGAATTTGTCTAAGAGAATTAGAGGGCCTAGGGGAGATGAAGAACATAGAGAAGCAGTTCTCAAGGAGCAGATGAGGAGAATAGAGGAAGAATAGGTCATTGTGTAAAGATCATTTGTATAGTTATTATATACCATTTTAAGATTTCTACAAGATCTATAAATATTTTATTTTATGTTCAAATATTTTAACTGTTATTTAAAGAATTGATCATATTAGTATAGCTGACCACAATCTTTTAAATTAGTTTTCTAGTAATAGTACAATCGAAAAATATTAATGGATGTCTAGGAATGGTTCTTAAAGATCGTTTTGGACGATCATTAACTCATCTAAGGATAAGTGTCACTCAGAGATGTAATCATAAATGCATATTTTGTCATATGGAGGGAATATATGAGGACGATCTAAATGAGTTGTCTGCTGATGACTGGGGTTTCTTGGCTAGTGTTGCTTACGAACTAGGTATAAGATATTATAAGATAACTGGTGGAGAACCTCTAATAAGGCAAGATATTGTTGATATAGTTAGAAACATTTCTAAATATGCAGATGAGGTATCTATTACGACTAATGGTAGTTTATTAGAGAAATATGCTCAAGGACTTGCAGATGCTGGGTTATCAAGATTTAATATAAGTCTTCATTCATTAAATAAAGATGTTTTTAAGAAGATTACAGGCGGTGACCTTAAGAGAGTTTTAAACGGTATTAAAGCAGCAGTCGATACCGGATTACCTGTTAAACTAGACTATCTCGTTATGAAGATCAATGTAGATGAGTATAGAGAGATTATTTCATTTGCAGAGAGTATAGGAGCAGATCTTAATATTATTGAATTAATTCCACTGGGTCTAGCGATTAATGATTTCAATAAACTACATACAACACTTGACACGATTAAGCTCTATCTTGAAAACTATGCTGTCAAGAAGTATATACGTAGATTTCAATCTAGACCTGTCTATGTATTGCCTAGCGGTATCAGTGTAACTTTAATATCAGGCTTTTGCAATCCTGAGCTCTGCATGAGTTGTACAAGACTTCGTGTAACACCTGATGGTAGACTTAAAACATGTATTTATAGAAATGATAATTTAATAGACATAAGTAATGCAATAAGAAATAGGGATCGTGAGGCCGTGAAGAAAGGGTTTGAAAAGGCTAATATTCTACGTGAGCCTTTCTTTAAATTGAAAAAATAATATAAACAAAGGTGATCATATCATGTCCATGATCGATATAACTAGTAAATCAATTATTTATCGTGAAGCTCAAGCTGAAGGCATTATTAGGCTTAGACCAGATACTGTAAAGAGGATTATTGAGGGACGCATTGAAAAAGGAGATGTTTTTACAGTATCACGTATAGCTGCTATTAATGCTGTTAAGAAAACACCTGATCTTCTCCCGTTATGCCATAATATTCCGATAACTCATGTTAATGTAGATTTCAATGTTATCGGCGATGATAGGATCATGGTTAGAGTGACT
>QMQV01000191.1 GCA_003649085.1 Thermoproteota archaeon | reverse complement strand
CATATTACACGCGCTAAGGTAGTACGTGAAATTGGAGAAGATATAATCGATTTTCTTTCCCAGATTGAGGATTTCCAGAAGAAATTATGGGAGAAAAAGAAGTTTGCACTAAAAACGGAGTATGTAATAACCACTGACCGTGTGCCGGAAGAGCTTCATCAGGAGATTTGGAACAACAAGGAGCAGAAAAAAGAATGGAAAGAATTAGGATTTGACATGCCGAAAACGAATGAAGATCTGAGAAAGAAAAAGTTGCCGATTGATACTAGATACTTTAGTCAAGAATTCAAAGAAAAACTTCTTGAGAAACTTACACAAAATGCTGATTTAGATGACCTCTTAGATGGCTTACTTATAAAAAGCGAAAACTGGCAAGCGTTGAATTTAGTTCTTGGGAAGTATAAAGAAAAGGTAAAGTGTATTTATATTGATCCGCCCTACAATACTGGAAACGATGAGTTTTTGTATAGGGATAGATACCAGCATTCTAGCTGGATGAGTATGATGGAAGACAGATTAAGATTAGCAAAAAAGTTAATGAGAGAAGATGGAGTTATTTTTGTAAGTATAGCAAATAGCGCCAATTACTATAAAGAATCATACAAACTCGGATTACTGCTAGAGAGTTTGTTTGACAAACGTTTCTCAGATTTAGTTTGGAAAAGAAGAAGTGCAAGTGGTAGTTATGTTATTTCGGATATTACAGAAATCCATGAATACATACTTGCTTGGGGCTTGCAAAATTCTGCAATATTTACGAATATTTTGAGCTCTAAGAAAGTTAAAGACTATGTAAATAAAGATGAACGTGGAGTATTTAAATGGCATGATTTGGTAATTCATCAATATACTAAAGAGCAACGACCTAATCTATTCTATGGAGTTGTATATAACTTCAAGGAAAACAGATTAGATTTTACGAAAAATCCAGAAGAAATAAATCCATCACGGGAAATAGTTATTTATCCATCTGAAGACGGGAAATCAGTATTCACGATGACAAAAAAGAGTATGGAAGAGGTCTATGATAGAGGAGTAATTGATATAATCAGAACAAAAAACAAATATAAGATTATGATAAAGAAGTACTTATATGATACCGGAGGAATGATTATCGGTGATCCACTAAAAAGTATTATTGACGATAATGAGATGCCTTACAAAATTGGTGGGACTGCAGAAGCGACTAAAGAGCTAAGAAATTTATTAGGTATAACCTTTGATACCGCAAAACCCATTAATTTAATAAAGCTCTTAATCCATGTCTCATCACGTAAGAATGACTTAATTATTGACTTCTTCGCCGGCTCTGGCACTACTACTCACGCAGTTATGAGACTTAACAAAGAAGATGGAGGAAAAAGGAAATTCATCCTTGTAGAAATGGCAGATTATTTTGATATGGTTATTATTCCAAGAATAAAGAAAGTAGCGTATTCATTCAACTGGAAAGATGGAAAGCCACAAGATGCTGATGGTATTGGAATCTTCTTCAAATACCAAATCTTGGAACAATACGAAGATACTTTAGATAATATTGAACTCAGTCCAAATGAGGCCGCACAGAGCTTGTTTAAGGATGAATATCTTCTTAAATATTTCTTAGATTATGAAACACGAGGAAATTCAAGTTTATTAAACGTAGAACAGCTTAAAAGTCCTTTCTCTTACAAACTAAAAGTTAATCTTGAGGAAGTTGGCGAGCCTCAGGAAATGGCAGTGGATATACCGGAGACATTTAATTATCTTCTGGGACTGAAAGTCAAAAAAATCAGGACAAGAAACAATGGAAGGAAATATTTATTCATCTTCGGTGAAAAAGAAGGAAAAGATATAGCTGTTGTCTGGAGAGAATACAAGGATAAATGGAGTAAAGATGATTTCAAGAAGGATAAAGAAGTCATCATCAAAGAACTTACATCATGGACACCACATATTATTTATGTAAATGGACAGAGTGTTCTTACACCCAAACTTGGAGAACATACAGTAGAGATTCGCTACATTGAACCAGAATTTAAAAAATTGATGGGATAAACTATGAATATAGAAAAATACCTTGTATTAAATAAATACCTGCTTTCACTTTTTGGTGTTGGTGACTTCAGAGATTTACAGGAGAAAATGAAAGATGCCCCCGTTGATATTGATAGTGATGGAAGAACTTATTTTGTAAATATTCTACGTTTTTCCTTTGAAGGACTGCGAAAGGATATTCTTTCAGAAGAGATATTCCTTAGATACGATGAGAACATTCAGAATTATGTGAGGAAAATTAATTACAGACGCGAACCTATAACTCTTAAATATTTTCAATACTTGGCAGTGCTTTTTACTGAAATTGTCTTGGATAACTTGAAGAATAGAAAAGTCGAATTTTTGTATAACCTGAATAAATTTCTTCAAGACTATAAGCGGGAGAAAGATATTACTTTAATAAACGAAATTACCGAACAGGATTTAAATAAACTTGCTTTCTGGATGGCAACAGGGTCGGGAAAGACTTTGATTACACATATAAACTATCATCAATTCTTCTACTACAAATTATTCTCCCCAGATAATATTATTTTGATTACTCCCAATGAAGGGCTTTCAAAACAACACTTTGAGGAATTACAAAAAAGTGGCATCCCTTGCAAACTCTACGAGGGCAGTTTAAGCAGTCATGGTACATTTAGAGATGAAGGTGAAGTTCTGGTCATAGAAATGACAAAGTTTGTAGAAGAGAAAAAGGGTAGTGGTGTAACTCTTCCTGTAGATGTATTTGAAGGTAGAAACCTTGTTTTTGTAGATGAGGGACATAAAGGCAAGAAATCAGAAGAGCAGAAATGGGCAAGATTGAGGGATAAACTTGCAGAGAACGGCTTTGTTTTTGAGTATAGTGCTACTTTTGGGCAGATTTTAAGTGAAAGAAACAAAGAAATACTTGAGGAGTATGCTAAATCAATTATCTTTGACTATTCATATAAATATTTTTATCTGGATGGCTATGGAAAAGAT
>QMQV01000190.1 GCA_003649085.1 Thermoproteota archaeon | reverse complement strand
GTTCTGGGATACATCGAAAAAAACTATCTTGATTCGCTTCAGAGAGGAGTTGTTTTTATTGACCCTGATGGGAGGCTTGACGGATATATCGTTTTTTACGAGGGAAGAATAGATGACGGGACCGGAGCCATTGCGGGTAAAAGGCTTCTGGGTTTTTACATATCTGGGGATGATGTAAAGCCCATTTCTCCATCTATTATATGGGACCTGGCACCTGCAAATGATGCGGTTGGAGAGGCAGTTGATATCGATCTTATTAAAAATACGGCTGACAGGCATGTGATAGAATCTCTTGTTGACTACAGGAAAGAATTACTCTCAGAAAGGATAAAACAGGCAGAGATAAAGAAAAAGTACGGGGTTGAATCGCTGAAACATCTCATCGTAAGCCTTGATGGTGATCTGATTGCACTTAAAGCCAGAAAAGAGAGGGGAGAAAATGTTGACCTTGCAATAAGGAACAAAGAGGATAGAAAATCGAGTTACGAAAAGGCACTTGAAAAATTGAAAGACCAGATAGAGAAAGAAAAAAGTCTGACAATGGCGGCCCCAAGGTTTCTCGGTGTGATAAGAGTAGTAACGGATAAACGACAGGATGAAGAGATGCGGGCAGATTTTGAACTTGAGGAAATGGGTATGCAAATAGCAATTGAGTACGAAAAAGCCCAAGGCAGGGTACCCGAGGATGTTTCAGACCAGAATCTTGGCTTTGATATCCGCTCTAAAGACCCTGAGGTTGGAACAATAAGGTATATTGAGGTTAAGGCGAGGGCAGATACCGGGCCGGTCAGTCTCACATTGAACGAGTGGTTCAAGGCAAACAGATTTAAAGATGATTACTACCTGTACGCAGTTATGGAAATATCAACCGGAAATCCTGAACTTTACATCATTCAGAATCCTGCCGAGAATCTCAAAGCCGAAGAGGTGGTTGATGTTGTTCGTTACAGTATACCTTTCAGCGAAATTAAAGAAAAGGGGCTGGTAGAAGATGGAGGATATTAAAAGTGATTTGTTAAGCATTAATGGCTCTGCATGGTTTAGAGTTGATTTACATCTTCATTCACCTGGGGTTGGTTCTTTCAAACTACCCTCAGGGATGAACATTGATTCGGATAAAAATAGAATTGGGTTGGTCGAAAGGTATATTGAACAATTAAAATCAGAAAATATTAAAATAGGGGCAATAACAGATTATCAACAGATTCGAACAGATTGGTTTAATTTAATTCAAAAAAAAGCATATGAAGAGGGTATATATATTTTTCCGGGGATTGAACTATCGGTTAATATAGGAAGGAAGATTCATGTAAGCTTTATTTTTGAGTATGGCGAAAATACTGAAGCAATAAATAAGTATATACTTAGCCTTGATGAAAATCCTCATACTCCTCTTTTAAATAAAAGGGATCATCGCGATATAGATTTGAAGGATATAGATTTTGTATTAAGAGATGTAAAGAATAAATTTTCATGTATTATTTATTTCCCTCATCCAACTGACAATAGCGGTATTCTTAAGGAATTGGACCCTAAAAAGGTCGCTGAGCTGCTTCAATTGGCTGATGCTATTGAATATGTATATGAAAAAGATATAAGTAGAATCATAAGTACTGGTAAAATAAGGCCTGAATTTTTTAATAGTTTTGCAGTAATTGAAAACTCCGATCCAAAATCAATTGAAGAAATAGGAACAAAAACCAGAGATGGTAAAGTAAGATCTACATATTTTAAGTTGAGTTCAGTTTCAATAGATGCTTTTAAAATAGCTCTCCATGATCCTGAGATTAGAATCAGATTATATAACAAACCAGATTTTTGTTATGATAATATTTCGTCAATAGAGATTAATGGTAGATTTCTTAAAGATATAAGAATAGAATTAAATCCAGAAATGACAACATTAATTGGTGGAAGAGGTGTTGGAAAGTCTGCGTTGATCGAGGCATTGAGGTATGCTCTTGATTTACCTGTTTATTCAGATTTATCCTTCCGAACAGATTTTGTAACCAGTGTTGTGGGAAGTGGAGGAGAAATAAAGGTAAAGGTTAATAGATATTTTGGAGAGAAAAAACAGGAGTATGTTGTTAAAAGGATTATTGGCCATATGCCGCAAGTTTATAATGCTGATGAAAATGACATTTATCCAATTGAGCCGAAAGAAATATTTGATGAAAGAAGTATACCAATTGTAATCGGACAAAAGGAATTGTATTTTCTTTCGATAAATACAGAGTTTCTGTTGCACCTTGTAGACGAACTTATAGGTACGGAGATACAAAAAGATATTCTAAAATTTAAAAATCTGATAGGTGCGCTGGAAGAAAATGGAGAGAGAATTAGGGACATTGAAAAGAAATTAAGTAAAAGAGAAGAATATGAACAAAGATTAAAAACTATTGAAGCACATATTAAGACATACGATAACCTGAAGGTTAAAGAAAAGTTAAGGAGTCATACAGATTTAATGGAGGACGAAAAGAAACTTAATGATGTTAAAGAGAGAATTGAAGAGTTTTTAATTAAATTTACTGAATTGTTTGAACAGGCAATTGACTCCATTGAATCTTTAATTCCATCGCTGAAAGACTCCAGAAGCCACCTTAAAGATATTTTAATTACGGATACATCCGTTGTCTTAGAGCAATTGTTAGAAGATTTGAAAGAAAGTAAAAACAATATAGATAATGTTTTTAAATCAAAAATTAATGTTTTAAATGATCTTGTTGAAAAATGGAACGATGGCAAGAAACCGCTTATCAAAGAAATAAATAAAATTAAAAGAGAATTGGAAAATCAGGGATTATCTCCAGAAAATTATGAATCAATAGTAAATGAGAAGATTAATATTCAACCAATTATTGAGAAGTTGAGTAAACTGACAGAGCAGCAAGAAGAACTTCTAAATGAAAGGGAAAAAATTAAGAATAATATTAGAGGAGCAAGATCTAAGATATTTAAAACAAGACAGAAAAAATTAGAGGAAATAAATAAAGAACTGAAAGACAGGTTACAGATAGATATTAAAT
>QMQV01000189.1 GCA_003649085.1 Thermoproteota archaeon | reverse complement strand
TCCACTGAGATGATGATCCCAAATGTTAATTTTGAGAAAACGACCAACGGCAGGAATTGAATAGTCCACTATTGACTTCTTAAAGTGGATCCAATCGTGTGAGGATTTGATATCAGTTAGAAATATTTTCTTCCAGTCTGCACCTCCTAGGTCAGTGGTGTCAAATGATACGTACAGATATGCGTCTGGAAAAGCAGGAACTAACAGTTTTAACTTCCAATCAAATTCTATGAGCAAGCCCAATACCCTAATTTGTTGACCCATGTCTAAGGGACCTTCTGAGACTATCAGATAGTCCCTAGCCGCCGATGCTGATATCTGGTACTCATTTGGATCATATATTAGATTATAGGCTACGTGAAAACTAGAACTGGAAGAACTAGGATCATTGGGGTTATTAGCAATAAATGCATTTCCCATATCGGTTATTACAATGAAGGTGTCTGGTTTCTCGCGTATTTTTACATCTAGTGTTGAAGAGGAGAGAGGATAAACAGATATCTCAGGATTGCTAACATATATAACTTTACCATCCTTAATTGCCATTATTGATTTGATTTTCGAAGCTTCATTCCAGCTGTTTTGTATTCTCAGTTGATATGCATCCGAACCAACCGAAAAGGAGTTAACTATTAATGATTCTTTACTTCTTCGTGCCTCTATGTAGGAAGCCTTTAATCTGGCATTATCTAGATTCAGTTTAGCTTGTTCAATTTGCCAATAGATAAAGGAACCCATTAAAAGAATCAAAAATACTACAACAAAACCTAGAAGAATGCTTATTCCCCTATTGTGGACCATATACCCTTATCACCGCCCTAGATGAGTCGATGATCTCAAGAGAATGAAGGTTGAATTCGTTCTCGAAAAAAAGAAGAGCCAATTCTCCCTTAGTTATTGTCTTGCTTGATACCCATAGGTCTCTAAAAGAATCGTAAATAAAGACTTGGGTTTCTTTCCTTCTTCCGTTTAGAAGGATTTCTTTAATATCCACAGGTCTCCATCCATAGTTATAAAGAATTACTGTCAATCCGGTATCATTTTGAGTTACACAAATAATTGATAGCATTTTACCTGTCGCATCTGCTCGTTTATTAAGTAATTCCACAATACTACCTCCTCTTGCTATCATTTGTGGAGTTATAATCGAGAAAGTTAAAGAGCTAAGAGAAAGGACTATTAAAATAAGTAGAGCTGTTGAAAGTAAGTTGCTGATTCCTTTCATTGCACAGGCGTTCTAAAAACTCTTACGCTACCATCGTCGAGTGTTAATATGACCTCTACGAGATCGCCAATTTCTATCCCTGTTATACTTTTTCTCACTGATACAGATTCGCCGGGCTGTAGAGATATGCTTGTTCTTAAGGATTGACTTACCCCAGTAGATGTTTGAAGAGTAACGTCAGTTCTTACTGGAACATTTCCAGCATTCTTTATGCTTACTACTACTGTTCCGTTAGATAGCTTATATACTCCTGTTACTTGTACCTGCTTATTTGCGTACCATGAGCCAAAGAGCCCAGTTGAAGAGGCAAACAGTATTGAGCCTAGGGCAATTGTTATAATTACTGCCATAACTAAAGCTATAAAGTAGCTTAAGCCTTTTCTATTCATAATATCACCTCGAAGACCACAAGCTAGACTACAAAAGTGTATAAAAGAATACACGAAAGTGGAAATAAGAAATTCAGCCTTTTATTAAGCCTTCTAGAATTTCCTTCATCTTTAAAGCATCAATTTCAAGAACTGGACTTTCGCTTATTACTACCGTATCAATGCCAGTCTCAATTAAAGCCTCGGCAATTATCTTAAAATCAGGCTTCCCTTTACCCATAATAATATGTTTCTTCTCTCCACTGGGACCAAACTCCACTTCGGTGAAATGTGTATGTAATGGTTTAACGGCTTCTGGGAATTCTCTCTCTACCTGCTCTATAATTTTTAGAATGTCGTCTTTAGTTCTCAATCCTCCTTGAGTTCTTGCATAAATGTGTGCAAAATCGATCGTAGGAAGACAGTGTTCTCCTACAAGACTACATAACTTCAGAATTTCATCTAGGGTTCCAAATGTCTTTACTTTACCCATGGTTTCTGGACTGTAGATGAATTTCTTGTATCCTTTTGCCTTAGCCATTTCAACTGCTTTTTTTAGCGATTCAGCTATTGTTTCAGTAGCTTCTTTACTTGATTTCTTGCCATAAAAGCCTGGGTGAAACACTATTCTATAGGCATTCATAAGCTCTGCAGCCCATGCAGATTTGACTAATCTATCGATACTTTTCTCGATCACGTCTTCTGCACCGTTGAGATTTATATAATACGGTGCATGAAGAGAAAGGAGAACATCACATTCTTCTGCCTTCTTTCCTAGTTCTATTGCTGTCTCCTGGGATATCTTAACGCCATAAACTGCTTGATATTCAAATGCATCTAGACCTATTTCCTTTAAGAATTCTGGAATTCCCGTAGTTTCGCCTTTATACTTTGTAGGAGTGCCTGCAGGACCAAATCTAACTCTCATTACAAGGTCACTCCAAAATAATCCTCTTATCTTTTGTTTTTAATGATTCTATCAAAGAGATTTGTAGGTGGGATAGACAGTATGGAAAGTAAGATTATAGGAAGAGGAACATGGATTGATAAAATTGCTTACGAGCTTATAGAAAGGGAAAAGAAATTAGGTAGAAAATTAGACATAATAACAACGGAAAGTGGACTTGGAGCTTCAGGAATTCCTCACATAGGAAGCTTAGCTGATGCGATAAGAGCATACGCAGTAACATTAGCTCTGAGAGACATGGGATACAATTCCAAGCTAATAGCGTTTGTTGACGATATGGATGGATTAAGAAAAGTTCCTGAAGGATTACCTAAGTGGTTAGAGAAACATCTACTCGAGCCAGTATCCATGATCCCAGATCCATATGGATGTCATAATTCTTATGGAGAACATATGAGTGGAATATTGACTGAGGCCTTAAACGAGCTAGAAATTGACTATGAATTAAGAAGAGCGTATTATGTCTATGGTAGCGG
>QMQV01000188.1 GCA_003649085.1 Thermoproteota archaeon | reverse complement strand
GAATTTAACTTTATAGTTTGTTGGGAGTTGTTGTTTGGATGTTCGCTGTTTAAGGTGTTTGTGTTTAGTTCTTATTTATATTGATGGTTGGATAAGGTTTATTTTTAGTTTAGCTAGGTTTAGCTTTTGGTGATCTAGTTTGACTTTGAAGTTGAGAGTTGGTAGGAAGGGTTATGTGATTTTGCCTAAGGCTGTTCGAGAAGCTGTTGGTATTGATGAGGGAGATGAGGTTATTGTCGAGATTAGGGATGGTATTGTGCTTAAGCCAGCTAAGAGTGTTGATGTCGCTAGGCTTCTTGAGGCTTTTAAAGCTCATGTTGAAGCTTTGAAGAAGATACCTGAGCGTAAAGAGCCTATGCCTGGCGAGTTGGCACGTATAAGCTTGGAAGAGGAGTTTTAGTTGAAAGTTTTCATTGATGCTTGTTTATTGATTTACTTAAATACCTTGACGAACGCCTATGTGAGGGGCATGTATGAGAATTTTTACTTAAACGTGTTGTCTAAGTATAAGGCTTTTACGGATGTGCTGGTTTTAGACGAGCTTATCTACATATCGGAGAAAAAGTATAATGTACCTAGCAGCGTTACGTTAGGTTTCATAGATTCTACGGTTTTGTCATACGTGACAATTCTTGGTTTAGGAGAGGAAGAGTATAGGCGAGCATACCTCTACATTAAGGAATATGGCTTGAAGCTGTCGGATGCTTTGCACTTAGGAGCTATGAAAAATAATGGAATTGAGTACATAGCTTCTGAAGACCTAGACTTCGATAAGGTAGGGGAGATTAAGAGGGTGTGGTTGAGTTCGGCAACGTGAAACTTTTGCTTAGATTCTCGACGTTGAGGGTTTAATGTGAGTTAACGTAGTGTTATGAGTAGGATTGGGAGGAAGAGGAAGCTTATACCTGTCATAAATAGCGCGATAACCGTTTCTGGGATGAAATCAGATCAGCGTCTTTCGCGAAGTGAAAATGCGGCTTGTAGCCATATTAACGCGGTTAACGCGAAGATGAAGACGCATGTTAAGACTACCGCGATATCCGTTAAACTCACATTCGATATCCCTCTATGAAGTCTTTGAGGCTGAAGATAAGCCCATGAAAAACTGTGTCCATGCCTGCTATTCAAACTCTACTTCCCTAGAGAGTTTCAGCTTTCTTATTGATGTAGGAGAAGATCAGATCGGTATTGCAAATCATCCTCCCTTTACCTCCACCACCCCAGACTGGTGGGTTCATTGGGTCGGGGCGGTCACGGTAAAAAAACTTTGTTTACAACTGCCTATAAACATTAGCTTATCAACGCTGATTTCGCGGATTTCTCCACGTCTTTAAACCATTCCTAAACATTTGTCTAAGGCGTGCGTCTTGCTTTGGAGAAGGTAATAGTTATTTGTTGGGAATGGGCTAGTGTTTGTTGTGGTGTAGGTTTTGGCTAGAGGTAAGTCTGTGGTTATTGGTGAGGAGATGCTCGGTTTGATGCTTCAAGGCAAGGTTAAGGTAGTTGAGGGTAAGAAGCTTAAGCTTGGTAGGTATAGGATAGTTAAGAGGTATTTGAAGGTGTAGTAATGGTTGTAAGGGTTAAGGTGAGGTTGTCTCGTGGAAGTAATGTTAAGGAGCTTGTGGTATTAGTTAATAGTGGGGCTGAGAGCGAGGAGCCGACGGTTGTCGTAGATAGGGATGTTGCTGAGCCTCTTGGGTTTAACCTTGATGAGCTTGACGTGGTTGAGGTCGAGCTTGCATCTGGGAAAACGCATAGCTTTATTTCACGTGACAAGGCTAGGCTTGAGCTGCTAAGCGACGAAGGTAGGGTGTTATCTGCTGTCGACGTCTACGTAGTTGTCGATGAGATGCTTAATGAGCCTTTGATTACGGATTCAACTATTGATGCGCTTGGAATACAAGTCGTGAGCTTTAAGAAGGGGTTGTGGAGGCACGCCAATGACCCTCCAATACTTATAAGAGAGAGTGCGAAGCCGCTATCTCCAATATAGCTCTATTTTGCCGCAGCCTGCTGTTGTCAGAGCTCCCACGTTGGTGTGTTCTGCTAGGAGCAGTAGCTGTAGCAGGAGTTTGGTGTTTTTGCTTCGCCATATTTTCGGCTTTAGCGCGTAGGTGTATGTCCCAGTTATGAATAGCCCCAGTTCTCTCTCTATTTGCTGCTCTAGGGAGTGTTTTTGGAGCTGGTGTCTTCTATACTTGTAGCTTATGAGCGTGGCGTTTTGCGCTGTTTCTTGCAGCTGTTTGGCTTTTTTAGGCGTCAGCGGCGGTCCTAAGTTGTGGTAGTGCGCTAGTAGGCTGTATTTTCTAGCTACGTGAGCTATGATGTCTTGTAGCGTCGGCTTTGTTAAGGTTCTACTCTGTCTTCTAAGCTTCGTCGGAGTTTTGAAGACTACCATGAGCTTCTCCGGCCTTGAGTCTATGATTTTCTGAGCTTTTTCTTCGAAGTATGCTAATATCGGCTTGTTTTCCTCTACTACCTTCTGTATTCTATAGTTATACCCTTGGTTTTTGTCGTATACCTGGTGCTTGTTTCCCAGCATGTCGCTAGCCACGATTTTATCTATGGTGAATTTCCTCCTCTCAGCTTTAAGCGGGTCGTATCCTAATCCTTCAACTCCCATGCCCATGATAGCCATTATAATGTGCGGCTCTGCTTTAATCGCCTTGGCTCCGAAGAGCGTTATGCTGTAGGTTAGCTTGTTTCCCTTTACGTAAGCTGGTGTCACCACGTATAGCTTGGTTACTCCTGATTTCCCGCTTTTAGCTGCTATCTGGGCGTCTGGCATTAACGTGCTTCTCGTCTCGAAGATGTAGGCATAGTAGCAGTTCCTAGCTGCTGGACATGTCGAGCACGACTTGCTTGGCTCTGGGCATAGTAGGTTTTTGAGAACTGCTCCAAAAGCTCCTCTAACCGCAAAGCCTGTCCACCCCTTGAAAGGCGCATAGTCTTTGACGAACTTCGCTTCGACCAAGTATCTCCTTAACAGGGCTTGTCACCGCTTTAGCTTAGTTTGCTTATATCTCGTTGCTGTCAG
>QMQV01000187.1 GCA_003649085.1 Thermoproteota archaeon | reverse complement strand
TAATATTGCTCTTAACGATCGTTCCCCTTGAATGCATACTGTCAGTGAATTTATCATAGCAGCTATCGAAAAGAGTCTGAGTACATGTTCAAAACTGCCGAGAGCTGGCGAATAGATTAATCCGCTACCCCATCCCAGTTTATTCATTAAAGTTACCGCAAGATGAGAAGGTGGTTGAAGTGTACCATATTCCAGCAATAGATAAAGCATACCCCATCCTGAGAATAAAAACCATATTAAAACAGCAAATTTAGCTCGACCGTGTTCTTCATGTTCAACTGCTGAAAAGTAGCATAGCATAGCAACAGCCGAAACACCAGCAATAACTATTGCAAATAATTCAGCGAGATTAATAAGCGGAACTGAGAAAGTTTCCGCCATAGAGGCGAGAAAGTAAAAGAACATTGAAGGGTATTCAAAAATATTTTCATTCACTTGCGCCTTTAGATATTTTTCGAGTCCATTCAACTGAATGTAGGATGATACCGCACACTGTTTCCAAAGGTCACCCTTCACAAAAGAGCTGTAGTTTAAGTAGACCGATGAATACATTGCTGCGGCGAAAACAAACATTACTATCGTGTAAAGACGGACCTGCATGCGTACAGCAAGCTTCTCTTCCATATATAACTGCTTTGCGCAGGCTTCCTTGATCATCTTAGCCAAAAGCATCACAAAAACAACAATAAGTACCCCAAGATTCTTTGAAAATCCAATGGCATCCGTTAACAGAAACGATATTAAGGTAATCAATGTTCCCACAAAGAACGAAGGTGCAAGTAAGGAATAGTTTTGCGAACTCTTAAGAGGTAATAATAAACTAAGAGTAAGATATCCAACAAAAAAGGGATACAAAATAGCTATTATAAGTGTAAGCAACAGTTTGAAGTCGGATATATCCTCCCAAAAGAAAAACACGCTCTTATTTGTGCCTGACGAGAAAAAAATACAAACTAAAGTTGCCAATAGAAGAATAGCAATTACGAGGTTTTCTAATTTAGGACTTAGCTCAAATGTGAAGGAGTCTCTGCTGCGGAAAAGAAGGGAGATGCATAAAATTGTGAAGAGAACTCCCAGAATACTACCCCATAATAAACCTATGTACATATACGATATGGTACAGAATATGGCAATGAAACTCACAGCAAACAAATCTTTTAAGGATAAAGTTTTCTTGAACATTTTTGTCACGGACTTTTCTTGATTGTTCTAAGTCTTTGTTTGAGCTTGATCTTAGCAACATCTACTTTTACATATCTGATCTTTTCATTAACTATAGGAGAATTTGAATCAAATATTTCGTTAAGTACTTTTCCATCCATATCTTGTGGTATAGGCAATCCGAGTATGTGCAAAATTGTAGGTGCTATGTCCCAAATATTTACCTCATTTTCAATTTTATGCCCAGATTTTACGCCGGGACCCATGCCGAGAAAAATTCCTTTTAAGGCAGGAGCAGAAGTATGTGTACCTGGCAATAAGGGTTCATGAATTCTAGTGAAGATTCTATTTGATGGTTTCGCCGACAACTGATACTTCACGTTTGGAACTAAGATTATATCGGGGGCATTATCTAAGTACTTTCCCCAGTATATTTTCTCTTTCTCACATACTAAGAAAAGAACCCTTTTATGGTCAGGACCTTTAAGCACTCTTAGCTCATCGATAATTTTCCTTTTTAAATCATTTGAGAAATCATTCTTTAGGGTTATGAAATATCCTCCCATAAATTCTGCAATTGTTTTAGGCTCTATATTTTTGAAAAACTTATAAGGCTTTACTAGAAATTGATCTGGATTTATCCCTAGCTTTTTCTTTAACAGAATTCTAATATAGTCGGCTAAACTGAATATTTTGGCGACAAGTTGCTTCGAAGCTGCTTGCGGTTCAAGCAAGTATTTTATATATGTATTTACATTGAAGATGTATTTGGGCGCTTGGTGAAAACCATGATCTGAGACAATGAATATGTATGTTTCTCCTCCTTTTTGTCCGAATAAATTTATTAATTCTTTAATTTTTAAATCTAAGAATTTATAGAAGCGTAGTATAATGTTTTTATCATTCCAGAATCTGTGTTGAATTGAGTCGGTGCGTATGAAGTGTATAAAGAAAAAATTAAAATTTGAATGTTTTATGAGCTCTTTTGCCACTATGATTTTGGCCTCAGTTTCTCTTATTATAGCATCATAAACTTCTTGCTTATGAGTTGAAGTGTAGATCACCTTATCCTTTACCCGAGAGCCATAAAATATATCTTTTATAAGTCTCCTTAAAATCAAGTACTTGTGAATTAACGAAGGGGGAAAGACTAGCTTTTTTATGTCTTTAACCTCTGGTGTAAATAATGGATCAGAGATCATTACCCCATTTATCGGTTCTACAGGATAGGTCATAGGTACGTAAAGAATACAACTCCTTAACCCATAGTAACTTAGTATATCCCACATTTTCAGAGATTTAATAGAACTCGAGTAAGTCATTAAACCTTCACTGCTTTCAAAGCCGAAAACTCCGTGTTTACCAGGGTTTTTGCCAGTAACGAATGATGCCCAAGCAACAGGAGTAATAGGAGGTATCGTCGTCTTAAGATTCCCCTTAACGCCGCATCTAGCTATCTCATCAAGTGTGGGAAGCTCATTTTTCTCAATCCAGTCATCAAGAAGCCTCCATGTGGCTCCGTCAAGTCCTATTACCATAACCTTTCTCCGCTGCGAACTTTTCATGTCATAATCAACCGCCAAATTATATCGTAACCCCCCAAAGCGTTCATTTTTTACGATTTAGCTTTCAGCCACAGTTTTGATGATTTTATACAGTTTTTCCCCATTAACTTCTAAAGAAAGCTCCCTTTCGGCTGTTTTTCTCCCTTCCCTTCCCACTCTTCTTCTTAAGTTTTCGTCTTCGATAAGCATTCTTAAGTAGTTATACCATTCATCCTCATTTCTGGCAAGGAACCCGCTAACTCCATGCTTTACAACATATTTCTGCTCTCCAACGGGGCTTGCAACAACTGGAATGCCCATCGCCATGCCTATTC
>QMQV01000186.1 GCA_003649085.1 Thermoproteota archaeon | reverse complement strand
TGTTTTATCTTTTGGCGCTATAATAAGTGCAGTTTCAGGTATTACAGGCATTAAGATATCTTCGTCATTTGGCCTGTCCACTCCTATCTTTATACCTCTACAAAGCCAGAGATCCATAAGTGGCATCCCATGTACGTCTGGATATATAATGGAGTCGGGGCCGATCTTATCAGATACCTTTTTTATAATCGAGAACATAAGTGCACTTGTAATCCAGCTTCCAGCCCAGTAATCGGCAGTAGTTCTGGCTTTACTAAGAAAATCTTGAATGCCTCCGAGCTCAAATCTTAAGAAACATGCTTTAAGCTTCCCTTCATCAATGCATGTAATTAAGGCGCTTGTGGTTCTGACGTGATCCCAAATGGTGTGAGTGGGAATCCGAGTATCTGCTGGTAAGTTCATATTTATGATGTTAGAGGGAAGATTCTCCAGAGCCCTCATTAACGCTTCGGGAAGAAACCTCCATAATGCCAAATAAAGTAATTTAGAGTTCTTTACAAATCTCCCCTTTAGTTCTCCATATTCTTTTAACTTTCCTGATAGAAACTTAGTTATATCACATTTGATTTTTGAGTAATCAATACTGAATATTTTGAGTGACTGAAGCTTCTCACCAGAAAGTGAATGGATGGGTAAGATTTCAGGAATATAAATATCTTCTAATGGTATTCTATCAGCGGCGCTGGAGTTGTGGTCTGCTTCTAATAATGCCTTTAATGAAGATAGTTTCTCCTTGACTTTGTACCATCTTTTATACTTTTCTGGTTCTCTTTCATGATGGGGTGGATGATGGTTTGCTATGAGCCAGCTTATTTCCGTGTCTTCTATCTTTATATTTGCTACTCCTATTTTCTTTGCAATATCCTCAGCTACTGATTCATGTTTTTCCTTTCCCAAGATCATTACAAGAGGTTTGATTATAGGGTCGTGTAATAATGGTGCTATCTTCAGCCTCCAAAAATCATCAAGCATAGTCATCTCGTAATAAATGTTGTGGGGCATTAGGTTTTAAGTCTTTGCATATACGCTCTTATTTTTTGGCTTATTAGAGCACCTCTTGGCTTTTATATCGAAAGAATAAACTCCGTCTCTCTCCCCTGCATATAGAATGAACCTTGACAATAATCCATTCCACTTTAGGATCGGGTTAAGTTTTCCAACAACAATGAGTTTCTTTCTAGCTCTTGTAAAGGCAACATTTAACCTGTTCTCATCCTCAACAAAGGAGAGATCATTCGTACTTGTAACGCTAAATATTATGATGTCTTTTTCTCTTCCTTGGAAAGAGTCCACGGTATTTACTTCTATGCATTCGTCTTTTATGGACTCTTTTATTCTATTTCTCTGAGCCCTGAATGGTGTTATAACCCCTATAGCTTTGCTTTTAATCCCTGCCCTTTTTAATGCATCAACTATTCTCTTTACAGTTTCTATCTCTGCGAAGTTTGATCTAGATCCATCTCGTTCGATGATCTCGGCTCCATCTACATCAAGGAAGATGACGGGTTTGTTAGGGTCTAAAAATGCCATATTCTCGGGGACTTTCTTAATTTTAAGCTTTATGTTCTCGCATTCTTTAACGGGGTTTATCTGGCCATTATATATGTATCTCTGGGAAAATCCTATGATGTCTTTGTGGCTTCTGTAATGCCATCTTAACCATAAAGTTCGGCTCTTGTATTTTTCTAGCATGTAACAGAATGCACTAAGTGCTTTCTGCACCCTTTTTTCTCTGATGTTTAACGTGTTAAATATGGGTAAGAGCTGTTTATGATCTCCTATCAGAACCCATTTCCTCGCTTTAATCATCCCGAGCATAGCTAAGGTAATTGAGGCTTGGCTGCATTCATCTATTAACGCTATATCGAAGTATTCATTGTTTAGAGGAGGTAGTTGAGACTTAATTAATGTTGAGCCTATGATTTTTGCTTCCTTGACGAGTTTTGTGCTTTCTTCCTTTAGCATGTTGTTTCTTTCTTCAAAGCAGATTTTTAGTTCATCTCTTAATTTATCTATCTTGCTTTTTAGCTGTAAAGCCTTATTCTTAAGCCCTATCTTATACCACTCGTCTCTTTGGGTGTAGAGTTCTTTAAGCCATCGTCTTAGGTCCTCTATGCGTTTCTCTAAGTTTCTCAGTTTATCTCCTAGTGCTGTTCTAGCCTTGTAACTGAGTGAGTATAACCTTACTCTCCTCAGAAGTTTTTCAGGTCTACCTACCCTCAAGGTGTATTCTACTGGTAGTTTCTCTATGGCATTATCTACAGCTCTATTTGTGTGGGATGTTATAAGGACTCTTCCACCATTTCTGAAGATCTCGAATGCAGCCTTGGCTATGACTTCCGTTTTTCCTGTTCCTGGAGGCCCTATTACTAAGAGAACTTCCCCATCCTCTAAACCCAATATCGACTCTATAACATCTATTTGTGAATTGTCCAGCTGAAATTTGCCGTCTATACTTCTCTTATTGGTTAAGGTCTTCTTGTTGAGCCTAAAATGATTAACATTTCCAAAGAGTAACTTGATTACTCTATTATCATACTCGCTAAGTTCTCTTTCCCTTATCTTTCTGATAAGTTCTAATTGTAGGTCGTAACCGACTAAAACTTCAGCTTCACACAGGTTTAAGCGATGGCTCTCCGTTAAACCTATTGGCGGCCTATAGGTTTTTAACGTTATAATCTTGCCTCCAGCGATAACTGTGCCGAGAGGCTCTACTTCCCTTTGCCGTTTGATGTATCCTACAACATCTCCTTCCTCAAATTTAGGAAAATGGCAACTGATAGTTATGGTGTCCTTACCTACATCAATTACCTCTCCTGGAACAACCTCTTTAATTGTTCTTCGTTTCGCCTCCATTCTCTCATTTAATAATAGTCTCTTCATGAAACCTAGGAACATACCCATATCGTTGAGAAATAATATATAACCACATTTTGGACATATGGCGGTTCCAACTCGAATCCATTTACCACATCGTGGACAGAAATTCATTCCTTACCAGCCGTCAGGAACGCTTCATTCTTCTAAATCGTAAAGTCGTTT
>QMQV01000185.1 GCA_003649085.1 Thermoproteota archaeon | reverse complement strand
GGATATTGAAAGAGTTAAAGGTATCTTTGGCCCTCCACTTGTTAAGAAGGTCACGATATTTGGCGGTGGCACAATAGGTAGCTACATTGCAAGAATACTTGAAAAGAGCAGGCTTAATGTAAAGCTTATAGACTCACGTAAGGAAAGATGTGAGAACCTTTTCAGTATATTTAAGAGAACGAAAGTCGTCTGTGGAGATGCAACCAACATCGAGTTTTTAATTGAGGAAGAAGTCGGAGACTCAGATATAGTTGTTGCTACTACTGAGAGTGATGAAAGGAACCTTCTTATAAGCCTCCTATCAAAGAGTTTAGGTGCTAAAATGGCAATAGCAAAAGTTGAGAAACAAGAATACGTTAAGTTGTTCGAAACTGTAGGTGTAGATATAGCGCTAAATCCCAGAAAGGTCACATATATGGAAGTTATGAAGTTACTGAGGAGGATGCGAATAGAAACTTTAGCTGAAATAGAAGGAACGGCAGTTGTTGAAGTTATTGTAAAAAATGAAAGGCTTGCAGGAAAGTTTCTTAAAGATGTGGACTTCCCAAAAGATGCAATAATCGGAGCTATTGTGCGAGACAATGAGTGTTTAATACCAAGGGGCGAGACAAAACTCATGTTAGACGACAGGCTCCTAATATTTACAACATGGAGCGGTATTGAGGAGATAGAAAAAATATTCGAATAATATGAACGTAAAATACGTTCTCAACTTCCTTGGAAGGTTATTGACTCAATTCTCTGTAGTTTTTATTATACCTCTAGCATTTTCAATTTATTACAAAGAGAATCCAACACCATTCATAATTGCAATAATGTTCTCTATTTTCATTGGAGTTTTTTTAGCTCTAATCCGGCCTGAAGGAGAAATAAAAGATACCCTTCTCAAAAGCTGGTTAGAATACCTTCTTCCAGAAAGAATGAGGTACAAAGAAGCTTTTGCTATTGTCTCTCTAAGTTGGCTTTCAATATCGCTTATTGGTTCAATACCCTACGTTCTCATTGGTATAAACCCCATAGATTCATTTTTCGAGTCTATGTCTGGTTTTACAACAACCGGAGCTTCGGTGCTGATACCGGAGAAACTTCCAAAATCCATTCTTGTCTGGAGAAGTCTAACCCAATGGCTCGGTGGCATGGGAATCATTGTTCTCTTTCTAGCAATATTCCCAAGTATGGCAAGAAAAGGCGCGCCTCTCTTTCAAGCAGAGTATCCAGGAGTAACAATGGTAAAACTAAAACCTAGACTCAGAGATACGGCTCTTTCACTCTATAAGGTCTACATATTTTTAACGCTCCTTGAAATCCTAACGCTGTGGAGTCTTGGTGTGTCTTTATTTGATGCTATAAACCACGCTTTTACAACACTCTCTACTGGTGGCTATTCAACACATTCCGAAAGCATAGCGTACTTTAACAATCCGAAAGTCGAATACACTGTAGCGATTTTTGCAGCATTAGGAGGTTCAAACTTTGCTCTACTGTACTTCCTCTTCAAAGGAAGTGGAAAAATTTTCAGTGATGAAGAGTTTAGAGCATACATCTCATTCATTCTATTCTTTACAGCCATTCTTACATTTATAAATACTGAAAGGTTTAATTTATTTGACTCCCTCCGATACTCCGTTTTTCAAACAATTTCAATTATGACTACAACAGGTTACACCACTATAGATTTCGATTTATGGAGTGATTCTGCAAAACTCATACTTCTGCTTCTAATGTTCATAGGTGGTAGCAGCGGGTCGACTGGTGGAGGCATAAAGGTCATAAGGATTTACTTGCTTATCCAGTATGCCATCCAACAAATTCTAAGAGCTGCAGAGCCAAGAACTGTAAGAGCTGTTAGATACGGAAACACTGTAATAAAAAAGGAGCTGCTAGACGATATTGCTGCATTTTTTATCCTTTACATTTTTGTTTTTGTTGTTTCCTCACTCATCATTTCCATTTCAGGTTACGACCTTCTTACATCTATCTCAGCTACAGCTGCAACGCTAGGCAATGTTGGTCCCGGTATGGGTCTGGCAGGAGCTGGTGAGATTTACACACACTTCTATCCACACATTAAGCTACTCTTGTGCTTCAACATGTGGGTCGGAAGACTCGAGCTATTTACAGTTCTTTCCCTCTTCATTCCTTCTTTCTGGAAGAAGAGTTGGTGATAATTTCAATGGCATCTTCAATTTTTAAGGTTTTCTGTTCACCAGTGGATAAATCCTTTAAGGCGACTTTACCTTCCTTAATCTCCCTTTTTCCGACAATTACTACAAATTTAGCCTTTATATCGTTAGCATAACTCAACTGCCTCCTAATACTTCTTTGCATAACATCAACAACGGCAGATATGCCCTTCTTTCTTAAAATATTGGCTACTTTAAATGCCTCCCTTTCAAGACCGCTGAAGGATACTACAGCCACAACTGGCTTTCTTTCAATTTCAACTTCACACAACTCTGCAACTCTATCAAACCCTATTGCAAAACCTGTAGATGGTGTTCTATCTCCACCAAACAAATGTGATAACTCGTAACTGCCCCCTCCACAGATTTGTTTTTGTGCCCCTAATCCCTCTGCGTAGCATTCGAAAACAACTCCGGTGTAGTAATCCAGACCTCTTGCTATACCTAGATCTAGGTTATACTCCACATCGAGAGAGTCAAGAAGATCGCAAAGAATTTCTATATGTGAGAAGTCGAAATCTGGTATTACTTCTCTAGCCTCCCCTACGACTTCTCTACTACCTTTCAATCCTATCAGGTCAAAAACTTTTTCTTGAATTTCCTTATCTAATTTTATCTGATCCATATATATGTTTAAACCATCAATATCTCCCTTGTCTATCAGCCTCATTATTCTAGACGCTTGAGTTTCATCTAGGTTCCTGAGCAAATGTCTCAATAAGCCTACATGGCCTATTTCAAGATTAAATTTTATTTTAAGTTCTTTAAGGATTAAGTAAGCTAAATTTATTACCTCCGCATCAGCTTCAGGTTTTGAGGATCCTATTAGCTCCACTCCAAACTGCCAAAATTCTCTATATCTTCCTCT
>QMQV01000184.1 GCA_003649085.1 Thermoproteota archaeon | reverse complement strand
GTCAATTAGAAGCCGTTTCAGGGTCTTTGTCAGATATTTCAGATACTTTATCTGGTCTACCATCTCAGATTTCGTCGTCGGTAAGTGAAGTTGTTAGTGAAGCCTTGGGTAAGATTAATATTACAGCTCCACCACCCTCCGGACCAATATATGCTGGAGAAATTAAGATCGGTATGACCGTATCACTCAAAGGAAAATATGCCCACGAAGGGGAGATGACTCTAGCTGGTGTACAGACAGCTATCAGATGGGTGAACGAGCATGGTGGAGTTGTAATCGGTGATAAGAGATACAACCTAAGCCTAGTCTACTATGATGATGAGAGCGATCCAAAACTAGTTCCAGAACTATATAGTAGACTTATCGAGAGAGATAAGGTAGATTTCTTGTTAGGACCATATTCATCGGGTCTAACCATGGCAACAGAACCTGTCGCTGAAGAACATGGAATGATATTAATAAGTATTGGTGGCGCCAGTGATTCAATATATCAAAGAGGATATAAATATGCTGTTCAGGCATGGAGCCCTGCCTCTCACTATTTCATAGCTGCAATAGATATGTTAGCATCTCTTAATGATCCAGACATTAAGGTTGCATTAATTTATGAGAATTCTGCATTCGCTACGGTTGCTGCCCAAGGTGCTAAAGAAGCACTTCAAAACCATGGTATAAGCATCGTATATGAAAAAGCATATGAAAAGGGAGCCACAGAATTCAGTTCTATCATCAGCGAGGCTATAGCAGCAGGTGCTAATGTATTAATTGGTGGAGGGCATTTCGCTGATGGCACAGCACTTACTCAGCAATCATGGGAATTAGGATGGAAACTGAAGGCAATTATCTTGATGGTAGCACCTACATTACCTGATTATTATGAACAGCTTCAGAATGTAGCAGAAAATGTTATAGGAGTATCTCAGTGGGAAATTGGAGTTGCTTATTCACCCTCATCTGCTAGAGACATTGGTTTAGAATGGTATGGTCCTACACAAGATGAATTTGTAAATTTATTTGAAGAAATATCCGGGGGGGTAGTACCTGATTATCATGCTGCCGCGGGTGCAAACGGTATTTTAGTTTTGGTAAAGGCTATTGAAGAAGCCGGTATAATTAACCAAGATGCGGTTAGAAGCGCGTTTAATAGAATACATTTAATGACTTTCTTTGGTGAATTTAAGATAGACCCGTCTACAGGGTTGCAGATAGGTCATAAAATGATAGCAGTGCAATGGCAAAATGGAGAGAAAGTAATTGTAGCGCCTCCTGAGGCTGCAACAGGAGAATTAGTTTACCCCGCATCCAACTGGTGGAGTAGAGGGTAATTCATTGTTTATACCCCTTTTTTTCTTTTTTAAATTTATATAACCCGGGTGTGAGAGAGTATGTCAGGTTTAATAAATATATTGTTAATTAACGTGGTTAATGGGATTTTATGGGGTTTGATCATAGGTGCTTCATCGCTTGGACTCACAGAATTGTGGGGTGTGATGAAAGTTGTAAATATAGCTCAAGGAGAAACTCTGCTTTTAGGAGCATATATAGTTATATGGGCATATACAACATTAGTATTATCTCCTTTAGTTGGAATCTGGATAGCTTTAGCAATAGGTATAGTCGCTGGAGCCATCGTCTATTTCCTACTATTACATAAACTTATAGGGAAAGTAGAAGTAATAACTTTAAAAACTGAGATGTCAACCCTACTTATAATGTTTGCATTAAGCATTATATTGTCAAACTCATATTATTATTGGATAGGCTCCGAACCTAAAGGTTTAGGAACATGGAAGATCTTTGCGTCAACCTATATAATAATAGGCGGTTTACGTTTACGTACTAATGAAATCTTTGCAGCGACATTCGCTGTAATTTTAACCTTAGTAATATATCTCTTTCTAAATAAAACTATAACAGGTAAAGCTATTAGAGCCGTTATGCAGGATGCACAAGCTGCCTCTCTAGTAGGTATAAATCCAGTTAAGATAAAACTTCTAACCTCTATTTTAGGAATAGGTATTACAGTATTCACAGGTTTTCTAATATTGCTTCATGAAGCATCTATTACACCCGAAACAGCTGTTAAATATGCTCCAATAGCTTTTGCGGTAGTGGTCTTAGGCGGTCTTGGTAATGAGTTAGGAACATTAATAGGAGGCATAATTATCGGCTTTGTATATGGAATAACTAAGGTTATAATATCAAGTATTAATCCAGCCATACTGAGCGATCCATTTGCTTTATCAACAGCTTTTGTAATACTTGTATTAACACTCTTACTAAAACCTGAGGGGTTATTTGGAAGAGGGTGATTTATCTATGGCCTACAAAATTAATTTTTCTTACCATCTAAAAAGACCCACTCTTCTATTTATAATATTAACTATCATTATAGTACCTATCCTTAAGTTGCTGAATATCTTCACTACAGATACTCTGATCATAATGATGAGCTTTATAGGGTATGCTGCTGCATTAAATATTATAATGGGTTTTTCTGGATACGTAGATTTTGGTCATACTGTATTCATAGGGATAAGTGGATATGCTTATGTTTTACTCATATGGTATCTGGAACCATTTAACATACTACAACATTTCGGATCTGGTGTAGGAGCGTTAATACTTGCTATGCTAGCTGGACTGACATCAGCTGCGATAGCGGTATTAGTTGGTTATCCTGTATTAAAGTTAAGGGGAGCGTATTTTGCTATAGCCACACTTGGTTTAGACTTTGCAGCTTTATATATAGTTAAAAGTACGGTACCTGCTCTAAATCCTTCTCAATTTATGGCTGCTGAGATAATTTTAAGAAGAGACCTTATAGTTCCTAAAAGTATGATCTTTAACGCGGTATTGATAGCCGTATCATTGACTTTATTAGCCAATTACATCATAAGTAAGTCAAGATTTGGGATCGGGCTAGTAGCTATAAAAGAGGATGAAGACGCTGCTGAGGATATAGGAATACCAACCACTAAATATAAAATAATAGCCTATTCTTTAAGTGCTTTTTTCACAGGATTAATAGGTTCATTAATGATTCTAAATAGTGGAG
>QMQV01000183.1 GCA_003649085.1 Thermoproteota archaeon | reverse complement strand
TGATTATGCTGTGCAGATAACAACAGACTCACCTCATTTCGGAGGTCTAAGTGGGGCAACACTGGAAGAGGCGAAAAGCTGGTGCAAGCTGAAGCCAGATGCAAAGGCTGTAACGGTCTACTGCGATGCAACGATAGCGCTACCTCTAATTTATGCGTACTTGGTTGATAAAATTAGGTGAGATCTATGTTTTGCGGAATAGACATTGGGATACGCAAGTGCGTTGCAGCTGTGATAAATGACGAAGTGCTGTACCTTGGTGATTATGGGGAAATTCCTGTCAAATTTAAAGCAGCAGGAATAGATGCACCGCTATCGTTTCCCGAAAGAGGGGCGTTTAGGGAGTGCGAGAGACTACTTTTAAAAATGGGCATTCGTCTTTTTCCGTCTGGTGCCCAGTTTTTCAGAAGAATTGCTTTAAGGGGTATGGAGATAGCTGAAGAACTGAAAAAGAGAGGTGTGGAAGTTTTTGAAGTTTACCCTTACGCGACTAGGGTTCTGCTAAATATAGCTCCTGGTGAGAAGAAGCACAAGAAAGAAGGTTTGAAGAAAATTGAGGACGAACTTTCGAAGTTCGTAAAAGTTGAAGGTCTTACGCATGATGAAATAGACGCCATTATCGCGGCATTAACTGTAAAGTTGTATTATGAGGGGAAGGCTGTAATTCTTAAAGGTTCTGACGGATCAATTTTGGTTCCCAAGGCAAATCTCCAGCACACTTTGATTGACTGGCAAGAGTAAGCAATTTTTGTAATAGTGCTTTACAAAAATTAGCATTTTGCTTAGCATTGGGAACACCAACAAAATAGTTAATATTCTAAACCTTAGAAAGACTTGTATGAGAATATATCCACTGTGCCCGTCGTGCCTTCTTAGCAGGGTTTGTTACGAAGCAGAACTTGTGACGAAGGATAAGAGGACAATAGAGAAGTGTGTGGATGAAGCGCTTAAACTTCTCGCCGAAAATTACTCGAAAAAACCAATAAACGCGCACCTTGCTACGAGAATTCACAGGAGGGTTTACGAAGTACTTGGGTGTGAAGATCCGTACAAGGATGTAAAGGAAAAGGCAAACAAAATCGCTGCTAAGTTTCTTCAAGAAGCGGAAAAAGTCATCGAAAGTATTGATGATAGATTTAAGGCAGCCATCATTGCTGCAATAGTTGGAAACAACTTCGATTACGGCGTAATGGGGCATAGGGTTGCGGAGGAGAACTTCAGAGAATACTTCAGAGAGAAGGTTATTGAGGGTCTGAAAGTTGACCACGTTGATAGAATAAGAGATCTGTGCAGAGGGAAAGTTGTGTACTTGACAGATAATGCAGGAGAGATTTTTTTTGACACCCTGTTAATGAAGGAAATAAAGAAGATATGCGAGAGGTTAACCGTTGTTGTGAGGGGAAGACCTGTAATAAGTGATGCTACGGTAGAAGATGCAAAATTGGCAGGCGTGGATAAGATAGCAGACGAGCTGTTAACAAATGGGAAAGGAGCGATTGGAATATTGGTCGAAGAACTTCCTGAAATTACACTTAAAAGAATAGAAGAGGCAGATATAATCATTGCGAAGGGTATGGCGAATTATGAGTGCCTTTCCGAAAGTGAATTCAAACCGATAGCGTTTTTGCTCACGGCAAAATGTAGACCAGTTGCTGAGGATATTGGGGTTAACGTGGGAGACATGGTCGCAATGGTGGTAGAATGAAAGAAGAAGCTTTGCTTGATTTGTTTAGGGCTATGGAAGGTATACTAGGACCAAATTACGAATGCAGGTATTACCCATGTCATTTTTCTGGGCAAGACTGCACCTTTTGTTTCTGTCCTTTTTATCCCTGTTTTCTCTATCGTCTAGGTGGTGAGATAATTGTTTCATCCAAAGGAAATTACGTTTGGAGCTGTAAAAACTGCTGGTGGATACACGAAAAGCAAAATGTTGAAGCAGTTGTGAATTATTTTTCTGGATATTCTAGACAGATTTTGATTGAAGAAGACTGGTACTTCTTCAACAGGTCTTTACAGAACATACTTTTTGGCGAAGAGCTTGGCGTGATTGTAAATGGATCCTACGATCTCATGCCACCAAATTTCTATGAGCTTGAGTATCTTGAAGTAGATAAGACTGAGTTTTTGGCCGTAAAACTCGATGACTTTGAGATAAAGTCCGTAAGGAAGATAAAAGACATTGAGGAGGCTGAGAACGAAATACTGATACCGGAGAAGGAGGGGAGAATAATTAGAGGAAAATATAAAGGTTTGTTTGTTGAATGTAGGATATAATGCTGCTAACTACTTCAAGAAAGCCGAGCAGGAAAACGAGGAGCTTGGCTAAGGCTTTGGCGAGGTATCTTAACTGGAGATACGTTAACAGGGGAAAGATGAGTTTGGAAGACGTATTCTTGCTAGATAAACATGTGGCAATAATTGAAGAAGTAAAAGGAAATCCTGCTGTACTAAAACTTTACAGAGATGGGAAACAGCATTTTATGCTGAGATTTAACGCTAGTAACATAAAGAAAGTTAAAATGGATGACAGTCCTCCAGTTTTTGTTGGAAACCCCCCGTTTGATCCGCTTTTGTTTGGTGCGATACCTCACAGCAAAGCAGGCTTGAAGTTGATGAGAAAGGTGGAATTCCCAAAGGAAATAGTTGTAAAAGATGGAAGGTTGTACTTCTATTACAAAGATGAACTCGTATTCAGCCTCAAAGTTCTAAAACTTCAAACCATCTGATCAAATTCTACAAACTCAGACGGCAACTCGTCATTACCAGCTTCATCCAAAACACTTTCTTCAACAAATATTGGGCAGGACAGTCTTACAGCTATGGCGATACTATCACTTGGTCTAGCATCAATTTCCAGAGTAGTATCGTTCTGCCTCAAAATCAACCTCGCATAGAAGGTGTTATCAATTAGCTCGTCAATTATTACCTTCTCAACCCTAGTGTTTAGCTTAGCCAAGATATCAACAAGCAAATCGTGAGTCATTGGTCGGGGAGGAATCTCACCTTTTAGGGCAGAGTGTATGGCAAGGGCCTCAGCTAGGCCAATATATATTGGTAGGACTCTACCATCTTCAGCTCTTAATA
>QMQV01000182.1 GCA_003649085.1 Thermoproteota archaeon | reverse complement strand
GGTTAGGGCATTTGCAGATGTTCTTCCAGAGATAGAAGTTGTAAAAGGCTGTCCGTTTAACTGTAATCCAAGAAATGAGCTAGAAATGTGTGAGAACTGTCTTGAAAGAAAGGAAAATGGGGAGCTGGAGGTTGAAAGAAGAAAGATGAGAGTTATAGACTTACCGCTTAGTACAACAGTGGATAGGCTTGTAGGTACGATAGACATTCAGAAAGCTCTTAAGGAGGGAATAAGAGCATTGCACCCTGGCATATTAGCTGAAGCTAACAGGAGCATTCTTTACATTGACGAAGTCAACTTGCTCGATGATTACATAGCTGATGTTTTGCTAGACGCGGCGGCGATGGGTTGGAATATAATTGAAAGGGAAGGTGTTAGTTTAAAACATCCGGCTAGGTTCATACTCGTAGGAAGTATGAATCCAGAAGAGGGTGAACTCAGGCCTCAGATTCTTGATAGATTCGGTCTGTACGTAAACATTGAAGCTCTTAACAAACCTAAGGATAGAATTGAAATTGTTAGAAGGGTGGAAGAATTTCAAGCTGATCCTATATCATTCAGAAAAAAATTTGAGAGAGAGCAGAATAAAATTAGGAAGGCCGTAATTAGAGCGAGGGAAATAGTAAACGAAGTTGAAATTGATGACGATTTGCTGGAACTTTTGGTTAACACTATAATTGAGAACGGAATAAAAACACATAGGGCTGAAATCATTACAATTAGAACGGCTAAGGCCATTGCTGCTTTAGAGGGGAGAAAGAAGGTAAACTTAGAAGATCTGAAAAAAGCAATGGAGTTGGCTCTACCTCATAGATTTAGGGAGAAACCGTTTGATAGGCCGACACTTCCTCCGCAGCTAAATCCTCCAGAATCTAAGAACAAAAACAAAGAGAGTAATCGCAGAGAGGATAAAAAAGAGGAAAGGAAAGAGAAGAAGGAAAAGAACAGAAATAACCACATGCATTTGGGTAATGAGGGAATGAAATTCAATTCTGATGATATAGAAGATGTTAACATCAAGATTAAAAGAGGAGAAGGTAGTACAGCTAAGAAAGTATCGAGGGGTTCTAGAGATGAGAGAGCAACAGTTATTGGTTATCCTCACGGTTATCCAGTTTCTAGCGTTCCAAGCAAAAATTTTCAGGATATAGACATTATAGCTACTATTAGATCTGCACTATCAAATGGGAGAAAAACGGTAGAGGATGAAGACTTCAGGGTCAGGGTTAGAAAGGTTAGGTTGCCTAGATTGACTGTAATACTTCTCGATACAAGCGGTAGCATGATTGCAATGAAAAGGATCAAAATAGCGAAGGGAATAGCAAAAAGATTGATTGAAAACAGTTATGTAAAGAGGGACTCACTCGCCCTCATAACTTTTAGAGGCGGATCTGCGGAAGTCATAGTCCCACCAACTAGGAGGTATTCTACAGTGATGTCTGCCCTTGAAAACGTTATTGTAGGTGGTAGAACGCCTTTAGCCTCGGCTCTTCAGTCCTTCTTATTCTTGGCCAAGAGTTTTAGGATGAAAAATAAAAACTCTGTTGTGAAAGGAATACTAATCACCGACGGAAAAGCTAACGCTTCACTTTATGGGAAGGCTATTAGAGAAGAAATACAAATGCTCACATCTGCCTTAAGAAAGAGTGATGTAAAACTTGAGATTTATGACACTAGGGGAAGAGCAATAGATCCTGCCCCATCATACATCGACTTAATCTCATCTATCCTGAATGCTCCAGTGGTTAAAGTGTGATACTTCTATACTTCTTTAAAGCTTTAGATGTACGAATCTTCCTAATTTTGATAGGATATGGAGTCAAACCCCTAAGGTAAATAATATTAAGCAGTTTAGACAAACATTTCTCTGAATGTCAAAGAAGGAAGTAGGAGAACTCAAATACTTAATATTGAAACCGCTAGGATATCCGCTAAAGGCGAGCTATCATGAATACCCCAGTGTGGACAATCCAAAAGTATTTGACAAGTATGCAAAAGAACAGTGGAAAGGAGAATTTGTATCAAAAGGAAAACTCCTTTTTGATGTTAGAATGTTTCCAGACTTTGCCTTTGAAGTTATAGAAGTTGAACCGCCTTCGGGATACATTTCTGATTCCACAATAATTCTTGTTGAGAGCGATTCGATGGTAATTGAGACTGAAATTGTAAGAGACGTAAGCCTTAGAGACGTAGTAGGTCAGAATGAAGCAAAAAGAAAAGTAAAAGTAATCCTGGAGTATCTCAGAAATCCTGAAAAGTTTGGGAAGTGGGCACCAAGAAACGTCCTCTTTTACGGTCCTCCAGGAACGGGTAAGACTATGATGGCAAAGGCCCTTTCAAACGAGGCTAGAACACCATTTTTGTCTGTAAAATCAACAAAACTCATAGGAGAGCACGTAGGAGACGGTGCTAGAAAAGTTCACGAGCTGTATGAAAGAGCTAGACAACTTTCACCGTGTATAGTCTTTCTTGACGAGTTTGATGCAATAGCTCTAGATAGAAGTTATCAAGATCTGAGGGGAGACGTCTCTGAAATTGTAAATGCCTTACTCACAGAACTTGATGGGATTCAGAGCAATGAGGGAATATGCACCATTGCTGCTACAAACAGGGTAGAGCTTTTGGATCCATCTATAAGAAGTAGGTTTGAAGAAGAAATAGAATTTACGCTTCCGAGTTATGAGGAAAGGCTAGAAATTCTGAAGAAAAACTTTGAGGACTTTCCACTGGAGGTTAGTGCAAGATTGGACATAGTTGCTAGCAGCACAGAAGGATTTAGCGGTAGAGATTTAGTTGAAAAGGTTATAAAAGCCTCTCTTCACAGAGCAATTGCTGAGGGTAGAGGAAAAATAGAGACAGAAGATCTATTGAGTGTAATTGAAAAAGTGAAAACGCCAGCTAAACAGCCACCAAAACAGATGTTTATTTAGAGTCTTCTCTCTATCCATCTCTTTATCTCGCTTTTTGGCATTGCGCCAATTATTTGGTCGACAGGCTTACCTTTTTTGAAGAATAATAGGGTTGGAATTGCAGATATTCCATACCTAACTGCGACTTCTGGACTTTCGTCTGTACTTAGTTTTGCAAATACGACC
>QMQV01000181.1 GCA_003649085.1 Thermoproteota archaeon | reverse complement strand
TTGCAGCACATCTTGATGAGAGTACAGCGGTAAGGGTTGCTAGAAAGATCTCCAAGCTTGCTAGGAGTTCTGGTATTACATTAATTGTTGTAACCCATAGAAAAGAAATAATAGATGCATTGTCTCCGGATAGGTTGCTATACGTTGGATATTGTGGAGTTATTAGCGAAACGTTAGAAAGGAAGTGAATGTGTGGAGGAAAGGCGCAGTAGTTTGAAGATGTATAAGAGTGCTTTTTACCTTGATTGATTTGAGTGTAGGATTTTTACTTTGGAAACACCTCGATTGGTGGGGATTTTTGGCAAGTCTATTCATATTCATGGGATTGGTCAATTATTAGACACATTAAAAAAGCACTAGGTAATTGCGAGTATGGAACAGAATGTCAAATAAGTTTGTTCTGAACAAGAATTTTTATATATGTTCTACCACATTTCCATCACAATGTTGGGTGAATTACTCATTTACATCAACGGTGAATTTGTACCAGAGAGTGAGGCGAAGATAAGCATTTTTGATCACGGTTTTCTTTATGGAGATGGGGTGTTTGAGGGAATTAGGGCGTACAATGGCAGAGTTTTCAAACTTAAGGAACATATAGACAGATTGTATGATTCTGCTAAGGCAATAAGCCTCGAGATACCAATTAGTAAGCAAGAGTTTGTAGAAATAATATTAGAGACACTTAGAAAAAATAAGCTCAGAGATGCTTATATTCGCCCAATCGTTACGCGTGGAATAGGGGACTTGGGTTTAGATCCAAGAAAATGCAAGGATCCAACAGTAATTGTCATAACAAAGCCGTGGGGAAAGCTTTACGGAGACTTGTATGAGAAGGGTCTAACAGCCGTTACTGTAACTGTTAGAAGAGTATCATTTGATGCTTTGCCACCAAACATAAAGTCGTTGAATTATCTAAATAACATTCTTGCTAAAATTGAAGCAAATGCGAAGGGTGGTGATGAGGCAATATTTCTGGATAGAAATGGATACATCTCTGAGGGGAGCGGAGACAACATATTTATTGTCAAGAACGGTATCGTGTACACTCCACCAACAATTAACAACTTGAAGGGAATAACTAGGGAAGCCGTGATTGAGTTAATTAGTAAGCTAGGTATACCATTTAGGGAAACAAACCTCGGATTGTATGATCTTTACACAGCTGATGAGGTATTTGTTACAGGAACAGCTGCTGAAATAGCGCCAATTATCGTGATTGACGGTAGAAAGATTGGAGATGGAAAACCCGGTAAAATAACGAGAAAGCTAATGGAGGAATTTAGGAAATTGACTGAGAGTGAGGGGGTGCCGATATACGAGTAGCAAGCTTTTAACACTTGTTGTTGAGCTTGAAGATAAGCCTGGACAACTTGTAAAGGTTTTAGAACCGATCTCAAAAATCGGTGGAAACATTGTTGGGGTAGTTCATCAAAGAGGAAAGAAAACTCCGCTCAATAGAGTTCCTGTGGAGATATCATTAAAAATAGACAAGAAAAAGGTTGAAAAGCTCGTAAAAACGCTTAAGGAGCTTGGGATTACAATAAGAAGTATTGATGAGGTTAGACTTACGGCTACGACATCCCTTCTTTTAATTGGACACATTATTCATACAGATCTTAGTGATACGATCGACAGAATAGATTCTAGTGGTGTAGCTGAGGTGGTAGAGCTTCGCATAAGTATGCCGAGAGTAAATGAACCATCAACAGCAATGGTAACAATTTCAGCAGCTGGAAACGAGAAACTCAGAGAAGCGGTAGAAAAGTTGAAGAATATATGTTATGAGAAGGGAATAATTGTTATAGAACCTGTAAACGAGGAGTTTTCATGATTAAACTAGTAATCGTTGGATTTGGAAATGTTGGACAGGGTCTAGTTGAATTGCTACTTGAAAAGAAGAATGTAATTGGAAAAATAATAGGCCCGGTTAAAGTAATCGCTATCGCAGATTCTAAAAGCTCAATATCTGGTAACTTTAGCCTAAAAGAAGCATTAGAGATTAAAAAAAGGAGAGGAAGGCTACCGGAAAATAGATTGGCGAGAGAAGTAGTAGAGGAAGAAGATTACGACGTACTTGTAGAGACAAGTATAACAAAAATAGACGATGGGGGAGAAGGGCTAAAATACGTCAGGACAGCTTTGAAAAGGGGAAGTCATGTAGTTACATCCAACAAGGGGCCGTTAGTTGTTGCATTTAGGGAATTGATGAAGCTTGCTGAAAAGAACAATGTAAAATTGATGTATGAGGCTACCGTGGGGGGTGCTATGCCCGTTATAAAGTTAGCAAAGAAATACCTAGCTTTTTGTGACATACTCAGTATAAAAGGGATTTTGAACGGAACCTGTAATTACATTCTCTCAAGAATGGAGGAGGAAAGAATGCCGTATGGGCAGGTGCTAAAAGAGGCACAGGAACTTGGTATAGCAGAAGCAGATCCGAGTTACGACGTAGAAGGGATCGATGCAGCAGCAAAGCTTGTAATATTAGCAAATACAATTTACAATTTGAATGCAAAACTTTCTGACGTTGAAAGGGTGGGCATAACGAAAGTATCTCCAGAAGCTTTTGATGTTGCAATTGAGAAGAATTACACTATTCGATTAATTGCAGAGGCGAGTAGAGAAACTCTTAAAGTCACTCCAAGACTTGTACCATTAAACCATCCACTTGCAATAAGAGGAACGCTAAATGCTGCAATGTTTAGAACTGACACGGCTGGAGATATTGTAGTAATGGGGAGAGGTGCTGGGAAGATGGAAACAGCTACTGCAGTACTTTCAGATATACTTGATATATATGATTCATCTTCTTAAGTTTCTTATAGGTCTCTTGTTTCTACTCTATGCCTGCAAATTGGATATTGAAGCAAGGATAGTTCCAAATAGAATCTGGAAGTATATGCTTGCAATTCTTCTTCCGTTCCTCATTGTAGAATTTATTTTTTATAAGTACACAGTTGAAAACCTCGTTTTTGCTGTCCTTCAGTTGGGAATGATGGCAGCTCTTGCTTACGTGTTTTATCTAGTAGGAGCATACGGTGGGGCAGATGCTAAAGCCCTAATAGTAATCTCAATACTCTTTCCTATTTATC
>QMQV01000180.1 GCA_003649085.1 Thermoproteota archaeon | reverse complement strand
CCTCGCATAATTCCCAAAAGACTCGGACCCGGACCATCACCACTAAACCAGCCAGCATTAGGGGTGTCTGGACTGCCCAAGCGGACTATTTCTCCAGAAGGAAGCACCCACTCCACGGCAAGAGCATTCCGCTCATTATATCCTCTGGTAATAGCGCTATCTCCTTGCCCGGCTACGCTTGTTACAGAAGCTAAGGGAGATATGCTTGAGCCAGCATCAATCATATGCGGTGCCAGCCCTTTCTTAATACATTCAATAAAAAGCTCTCCTTGGGTAACATAAGGTTCCACCAAGGCATACATATGGTCTTGGTTAATTTCAATAATGCGATTCATTCGCCGAAGGTCTATGGTAAGAGTGTTTTCGCCTTGAGCAAAAGCTCCTGGAAATTGCCCGGTTGAATGAGCTTTGTATTTGATCCGATAATAATTACATATCTTGACAATCTCGCTAACCTCTTCGGTGGAGCCAGGAAGAATCACAGCCCCTGCCCGCTCCCACCAAGGACCTAATCCCAAGCCCTGCCTAGGAATTCCAACGATAGTGGCATGGCAGGAATAAGTATCAAGAATAGCTGGGTCTTGACTTATGTTCTCAGGACCAACTACCGCTTCCAGCTCCTGATAAGCGTCTGAGTCAATGGGCATTTTTTTCTCCTTTTTAAATAGCCTTTAGAGCCAGCTCCACAACATCATAAATAGGGAATTTCTCGCCTTTTTCCTTTAAAGCAGATTTGAAATTCGCCTCACACCAACCGCAAGCAGTCACCAGCGCCTCTGCTCCTGTAGATTTTGCTTCTTCAATTCTTTCCAAAGCACTCCAATGAGCAAAATCTGGATAAGCCTCCATAACCCCTCCCCCTGCACCACAACACCAGGAGTATTCCCGTATCCGCTCCATCTCTATCAATTCAATGCCCGATATGGATTTAAGCACATTTCTAGGTGGGTCATAACAGCCATTTATACCGATTTTCCAGGGTTTTTCAGGAACTGGCTCATAAATATGAGGACCTGTCAATTTCCACTCGCCCCTCCAAGGCTCCACAACCTCTCCTTTCCTTCCTAAATGACAGGGGTCATGATAGGTAACTTTCATATCTAGTCTTTTTTGAAATTTGAGTCTGCCTTGATTAATTAGCCTTTCTAAAAATTCTGTTATATGAAGAATTTCTACTCCCTCAACCTTATTCTCGGTCAGTGAGTAGATTTGTTTAAAAGTGCCATAACAATCTGCACAAGGAGTAACTAGAATTTTTGCTCCTGAAGATTTAATTCGGGAAAGCATATCTTCAGCAAAATTTTGAAATTCTGCTTTAAAACCAATTTCATAAGCTCTTCCGCCACAGCAGGCTTCGGTATTGCCATAAATCCCTACATCTATATCCGCCTGTTTTAAAAGCTGAATCGCTCCTCTTACTACCTCCCACTGCTCCTCTTGATAAGAATATCGGCAACCAGTATGAAACATAACCTCTGCCTGCTCTTTATTTAAATCTTTTAAATCCAATCCTTCTGCCCACTTGCCCCTTTCCTGTTTGGGCTTACCAAAAGGATTATCTTCGCTTTTCATCGCCTGGATAAGAATTGAATGCTCAGGGAGAATCTGCCCGTCTTCAATAGCTTTTTTGCGTAGCTCAAGTAATATCTCGTCTATATCCACTAAAAGAAAATTATTCGGACGACACGCAACTTGACAAGCTCCACACATCTGACAGCGAAAAACCGCATTAAGCATCTCTTCGGTCCACCCCTTTAATCTGCCCTGATAAAGCGCCAAAGCAATCTCTATCTTGCCCGAAGCAGAATAGCTATGAAAATTATATCTCGCAATCGCAGGACATCCTTGAGAAAAACGATGGCTTTGCATTACTGGCCAGGGAATAAATTTGCAGTGCGAACATCGGGAGCAGTTTTGCATCTCATATTCGTAATCACTTAGCGCCATCTTTTACTCCTTTAAAAAGGAAATCTTCCCGGAGACATAATCCCTTTGGGGTCAAACATCTCCTTAATAATTTTAAGAAGCTTAACTGTTTGGCTATAACGACTATAAACCATATTTGCTATCTCTCCATAAGGACGAGAGAAAAAAGCTCCTTGTAAAAACATTTCTAAAGCAGAGGTGCGCAAGAGATTTTTTACTTTTTCTGCCTCTCCCTCATTTCCCGCTGGAAAGTGAAAATCAAATTCCAAATGGCAATATACCCCCTGAAGTTGAGGCTGGATATAAATTCCGAGGTCAGAGGACGAAAAGCCCGCCTTATCAATTATTTGACTCATTAGTTTCACAAAGTGTGGAGACTTGCGTAGAGAGGTTTGGAAAAACAGCTCACGAACATCTCCTTTCAGCCGAAGCTTCCAGTAAGGCTCCTCAGAGACCCTTCGCACAAGCTTTTTAAGCCGTTCATTTCCAATTCCATTTAGGTCTTCCTTGATACTAAAGCCTAATTTTTTAAGCTCGGTTTGTTTGTATTCAAACATTTTTTGGGGGAGAATCCCATATCCACTAATGGTAAAGAGCAAAATCCATTTGGGCAAAGATTCTTGAATGGCTCGTATTTCATTAAACTCTTTGGCAAGCAGACAGGCTAAATTTAAAGAGTTTAAAATAAAAAGCTCATCTGCAAGCCGATTATAAACTAATCTATGACCGGCTTCAGTTAACTCCTCTAAGCTGTCTCCATAAATACAATACATCTTTTCATACTCAGGAAGTAGCTCGCACCTGATAGCCACCCAGGGGCATATCCCCAAAGTGCCTTGAGAGCCTCCTCCCAGCTTCTTGACATTCATACTGAGAATGCCAAAAGGATGTTTATGAGAATGTCCACGCTTCCTTTGCTTTTCTTTAGAACCGGTTAAACTTCCCACCTCGCCCGCATAAAGAACCTCGCCATTTCCCAAAATAAATTCTGTTGTCGTAATCGGATCCATCGCCTCCCATTGAAAACGGGTTAAAGTCAACGGCTCTCTCTCCCAATAACAGGTAAGAACAGATTTCCTTGATTTGGGAGATAAGGGCATTAAGGGACGAAGCCCCTCCTTTGCCAGCGCAGGGACAAGCTCGGAAAATGTCACGCCCGGCTCAATAACCGCAACCCGAT
>QMQV01000179.1 GCA_003649085.1 Thermoproteota archaeon | reverse complement strand
TAATCGAGCAAAACCTAAATATCCAGCAAGAAGATAATGATAGACGGCGGCCGTAGTCTAGTCTGGTAGGACGCCAGCCTGCCACGCTGGTGGTCGCGGGTTCAAATCCCGCCGGCCGCATAGCTTCTTCGATCTCTTTAAGGTTCTCGGTTTAGATAGGCTTCTAGGAGCTGTTCTGCATCCTCTCTCTTTACATCTCTTAGAAGTGGTCTAGAGTATCTCACTCGTTCAACTTCATCTAGATCTATCTCGACTAGCTTTAGATCTTCTTTTAACCGAGGACATTTAGCGAGTATTTCACCGAGTGGAGAGACCACCATAGATCCGCCTCCGAACCCTATTCCGTCATAATTCCCTACCTGATTGACCCAGAAGAGAAGACAAGTATTCTCCAAGGCTCTCGTTTGGCAGAGTTTCTCAAAGAGAGGTATGGAGAAATCGGGTGAAGCCGATATGATGATTAAAATCTTTGCTCCCATCAGCGAGTATGCTCTGAAGATCTCTGGAAAGAACGCATCATAACATATTCCGAAACCTATACCTATGTTGTTCAGCTTCCAAGTCTTCAATGATCCTGAATGCGGTTTAAACCAGCGATATTCATCAAAGACCGAAAACGTCGGTAAATGCCTCTTCCTGTAAATGATTTCTTCTCCAGAAGCTTGCACAGCTATTAGAGAATTGTAAATATATCCACTCGAACTTTTCTCAGGAAATCCTGTAACAATTCCTATATCCTTTTCTTCAGCGATTTTTCTGAGCTTCTCTAAGTGTGGATCCTCATTAGGAGTCATAGCCAGCTTGAAAACCATGTCTTTAAGATAATAGCCTGTGAGAAAGAGTTCAGGAAATATCGCCAAGTCTATTTCCCCAGCTTGATCCACCGCCGCATGAATCTTCTCAAGATTTCCTTTAATATCTCCCAACTTTGGAGAAAGTTGTCCTAAGAGAATTTTCATCTTCAATCTCCGCGCGCTCCCTTATTTCTCAGTAGCTTTAAGAGACAGTAACCTTCTAGAATTTATGGATTGGGGGAGTTCGGTGTGATAGGGATTCCACGGCTCGATTATGATTATGTGGTTGAGCGGATCACGAGTTTTATAAGAGACTCGGTTAAGAGAGCTAAAGCAACCGGAGTGGTAATCGGGCTAAGCGGAGGAATAGATTCATCCGTAACAGCCGCTCTAGCCGTGAAAGCTTTGGGGAGGGAACGGGTGACTGGTTTAATTTTACCAGACTCTGAGACTACTCCGATGGAGGATGTTCAAGATGCACGGGAGCTTGCCGAGAGCTTAGGGATAAGCCATTTTCAGCTTGACATACATGACATCTTCCAAGTCTATGGAAAAATGTTACCATTCTACGGAGAACAATTCAAGGTTGCGAATGGAAACTTAAGGGCGAGAATTCGGATGACAATACTCTATTATTACGCTAATATCTCGAACAAACTGGTATGCGGAACGGGTGATAAAAGCGAGCTTCTCCTTGGATATTATACGAAATATGGAGACGGCGGAGTCGATATACTGCCGATAGCTGATCTATACAAGACACAAGTCAGAGAACTCGCGAGAAAACTTGGGCTTCCAAAGAAAATTTGTGAAAAGCCTAGTAGTCCGAGGCTTTGGCCGGGACAAATGGCTGAAGCGGAACTTGGTATAACCTATGAGGAAATAGATCAAATACTTTACCTATATGTTGAGCAAAATAAGTCGGCTGAAGAGATAATCGAGGAGATTGGAATAAGTCCGGAGAAAGTGCAAGAGGTTATCGAGAGAGTTCATCGAAATGAGCATAAACGACTTCCACCTCCTATAGCAAAGGTTTCAAGGCACACGGTCGGCCAAGAATGGAGGATGCCTTGGAATCTTGATTGAAAATCTGATACATGGAGATAATAAATCGACATCGGTAAGTTGACAGAACCCTATGGAAAAGGATCTTGCAGTATTTATGGTAATCAAAGCCACGCCTTCAAGTTAGATTAAATGCGTAAAAGAACATTGCTTGAATTACGTGATGTACAATTCAAAAAAGTGTGTTTGAGTTGTATTCTATTTTGCGTGTATGAGTCTGCTTCCATACTGTACTTTTACTCCCCTGCGCATAAGCCATGCCGCGAAGCAGTATAAGGTTATCATAGCAAGATATGTGTTGTAGAATATGTATAGTGGAAGATATGGGATTAGAGAAGCTTTTCCACGATACTTATAGAGTCCCAGCGGAATTAGCCTGCTGACCGCGAATATCGTGAACCCGATTAGGAAGTATGGTAAGAAATATGCTAGATATGCTTGTCCTAGAAGTAATCCAAGTATCGGTATTGAGAACAACATGACCATGGCGAATGGTGTTAGAAGATAGCCTAGCCACGCCCAAAGTACCCAAGGGTCTCGTAAAGACCATTTATGATGGGTTATTGTTTGGAGGACTCCGTAAAGCCACCTTATCCTCTGTTTCGTGAAAGCTGAAAGACTTTTAGGAGCTTCGGTGAAACTCACGGCATCAACTTCTTGACCAGCTTTCCATTTATGCCTCCTAACCTCAAATGAGTAATCTGCATCTTCGGTGAGAGTTCTGTCCAACACCTCGAAATCTTTTACTGCTGTTCTTCTGAATAGAGATCCTGCTCCAGGACATATTATCACATTCTTTCCGATCGATTGAGAATATCTAACGATGAGTTGCTCAAAGAGATATTCCACTTGCTGAAGTTTTGTCAATGTATTTTTATCGTTGGAGATTGCTACTATGGATGCAATTGCTCCAAGCTTCTCATCGTTAAATATTGAGATCATCTTTTCCACGTTATCGGGTGCAAGACGGCTATCTGCGTCCATATGATAAATGAACTCACCTTTAGCAACTTTCATCCCAGAGTTTAGAGCCTTAAACTTTCCAAAGTTCTTTTCATGTCGGATAAGTTTCACCCTGCTAGGGTACTTATCGGAGAAGTTTGACACGATCTTAGCTGTATTATCCCTAGATCCATCGTCAACCACTATTACCTCGATGTTTGGATATGTTTGATTGAGTGTAGACTCTATCGCTTGACCTATCATTTTCTCCTCATTGTATGCTGGTATAATCATTGAGACGAGAGGCAGATC
>QMQV01000178.1 GCA_003649085.1 Thermoproteota archaeon | reverse complement strand
GGCCCGACCATTATACTGTGTTTGACGAGAACCGTTTCATCAACGGTACCGAGTACATCGCCTTCATGCACGCTATCGCCTTCCTTTACAACCGGCTTGAACTCCCATTTTTTTGTGCGGGAAAGCCCAGGAATATCGATACCCCTTGTTATAAGGTCTCCGGCCTCTTCCAGTATCGCATTGAGCGGTCTCTGGACTCCGTCATATATCGATTCAATCAATCCCGGACCGAGCTCGACTGAGAGTGGTACACCTGTTAGATATACCGGTTCACCTACGCCAAGCCCACCGGTTTCCTCATACACCTGAATAGACGCCTCATCAGCACGCATTTCTATGACTTCACCCATAAGCCGCTGCTCGCTCACTCTGACGACATCATAGATTTTCGCATTTTGCATATTTGAGGCAACGACAAGCGGTCCGGCTACCTTCACAATTCTTCCAACTTCCATTCTAGCTCTCCTTGAAAAGATCTGTTCCAATTGCCTTGATTACAAGGCTTCTGAGACGTTCGAAAGCAACTCCTCCCGACTCTCCCAGTCCACGTATGGTGAGCACTACCGGAAAATCCTTTTGCCATAAAGCATCAATCTGCTCTTTCAGTTTTTCGGCTACGGCATCAGTTATAAGAATCAATTTATAGTTCTTTCGAATAATAGTTCTAAACCACTCTTCCGGATCTTCATCTTTTTCGAGTGCAAGGTAGACATCAACACCAAAAGGCTTGAACCCTAAAATATTTCGTTCTTCGCCCACCACCGCAATACTAGCTGCCATATAAACCTCTAATCTGTTTTTTAATCGTGCTTGCCGGAACACCGCTTAATTTGGCAATGAGAATTGTTCGCAGGTTTTTATTTTCAATCTCTTTTTCCCACAGATAGGCGAGTAGCGGTTCCACACCGAATGTGACAAACACACTTTCTCTCAAATACTTCAACATATGCTCCTCAATACTTCTCTCAATCAGTGCAATCTGTTCCTCTGCATCTTCTGCTCTGTCGGCCTGGACAAGAATCGATGAAAGCGGGGAAAACACAATGCACCTGGCAAAGCCCTCCAGATTGAGATCGAAACCTTCTTCAAAATACCTCGTATCTATGGATCCATGTGGAATGAGTCTTCCATTCAGAAACGAACGTTTCTTCCCCCGTACCCTGAGCCTGAGCGTTGTAAGAATATTTTTTGCATCAACACTCCTGACGAAATAGCCGGTTATGAAGGGATTTTGTATTTCTTCTAATAGCGTGAAGAGCTCTGTATAGTATGCAATATCGCAGGTAACGTCTATCTTGCTGCCTGATGGCTCCTTTAAATCCGACAACCTCTGGTATGTATTTAAAAGAATTTCTCCTGTCCGGGTTCCCCTGCCCTCTTCTAGGGCGGTTTTCAGGTTCTGAAATCCGTAATTGGAGCGCTCCTGAAAAGCCATCGGTATCACAACAACGGCATCGCCCCTTTTCTCCTTCAGCACAATTTTAAGCAGCTCGTAATCATACTTGAGAGAGATAAGCCTTTTCACCTCTTCCTCAACAAGCATTGACTTAACCATTCTAAATGTACTGCTGAATGATTCTTCCAGGTTGCTGAGAATAAGCCCCGTGTTATGGAAATCTGAACCGTCTATACCGGTTATCTCGGTAAACAGTGATAAAAAACGATCCTCCGCTGCTGCGAGCAGTGTATTCAATGAGGATGTATCGACTCTTTTTATCTCAAGAGCCCTTATACGGCCGACGGCATATGCATAGTCACTGTTTTCAACGAATCCGTTAACTTGCATTGAAAAGCTCCCATGCCTTCTGCTCCAGGTCATTTCTTTTGTAGCGGAACAGGCTGTCGATAGACATGCTTGTTTCGATCTTGCCTCTTTTCAGGATAAAGCCCCAGGAAAACTTTCCCCTCTCCTTAGATAGGGTAAAGCTGCTCTTTGCCTCGCTGTTCAGCTCATCGATTAACTTCTGAAGCTCTTTGTCCTCTCCTTTTGCACCGAAGACGACTGCCTCATCTTTTGTTACGGAAACCCTGAGGATGAGCTTTTTCATCAGCTCTCTGTATTCGGAAAACGGTTGTTCAACGAGTTTATTGAAAGCGGCTTTAAAAGCCTTATCCATCCATTTCTGACGCGCTTCGAGGATTTGTTTTCGCTGCTGCAAACGCCTGTTAAGCACAGCATGTTCCTTTTCCTGGTTATATTTATCCTCAAGCCGCTTCTTCTGTTTCTCATAGTACTGCAGGGCTTCACGTTTTCCTTCTTCGATAACAGCAGACACACGCTGCCCTGCCTGTTTTTTAATTTCTTCGGCCTGCATCTGCGCCTCGGAAAGTATACGCTCTATAATACCTTCAACGGACATGTCACCGCTCCACGGTCGTATGAATTTGCTGCTGACTTAGAAGTGGCACAAGCCACTTCACGGCCGATTATCAAAAATCAACTTGAACCAAGTTAATTAGAAGGTCAAGAACATCCATACAAATATTGAAACAAGAAGCCCTAAAACAGCGTAGAACTCAACGAGAACTCCCATAACGAGGGCTTTTCCCATTTCACCTTCCTGTTTCGAGATGAGGTTTACACCACCCGCACAAACCTTCCCCTGGTGTATCGCCGAGAAAAGACCTGAAATCGCAATGGGCAAATTCATGAAGAATACCTCAAGGCCCTGTGTCACGGAAAGCTGAACGATCTGTCCCGTCAATAAACCTATCTTCTGTATCGTTAAAAATCCCATAACAAAACCGTAAATGCCCTGCGTTCCGGGAAGCGCAACGAGAAGAATATACTTTCCAAACTTTTTCGGATCTTCGCTCAATGCTCCCGACGCCGCAGACCCAACAATACCGATACCCTTAGCCGAACCAGTACCCGAAAGAGCTACTGCAATCGCTGCACCGGCAATGGCAAGATAAAGACCTGGATTCATACCTTCCTCCTGTGTTGTTAACTGCTTGTTTTCAATATTGACAGACCGACGGCACACCTTTACAGATCCGCGAATATCAAGAGTCATCGCAAGGGGTAATACCGTGTCCTTCTTTAATAAATAGGCAAGTTAACTTTCAATCGTAAAAAGTCAAACCGACACTTGCCGAATGGTTTTTACCAAAAAACAGTATG
>QMQV01000177.1 GCA_003649085.1 Thermoproteota archaeon | reverse complement strand
GAGGTGGATATTATCATACAGACGAAGAATGAAAAAGCAGCTATTGGATTGAGCACTATTCCCCAAACTCCTTTTTGGCTCTCAGCTATTACAGTTAGATCCAGACTACCGTAGAGGACGGCCATTGCTAAAATCGCCACGAACATGGACAACTCATACGAGACTACCAGGTACCCCTCCCTTAAGCCCCCTATAAATGACCACTTGTTGTTGCTGGCCCAGGCAGCTGTCAGAACCAGCAGGGGAGGGACGGTTATTAGGGCCATAACCACTAAGACGGAGAGATGACTTGGGATGGCGGTGAAGTTCGGGCCAGCTGGCAATCCAACTACTGGGAGGAAGGCAAAGGTCAGTAGGAGAACGGGGGTCAGAATGAACATCGTTCTGTCCGTTTTCTCAGGCACTATCATCTCCTGGAAGAAATACCTTATTCCATCGGCCACCAGCTGAACGACTCCGCCTAATGGTTTAAACACGTACAATGGCCCATATCTAAGCTGAACCTTTCCAGCTATTTTCCTCTCAGCCCATATTATGAAAAGTACTGCTATAAGACCGCTTAAAAGCCCTGGACATATAAGCGGAATGAATATTGGCGGAGAAAACACTATTTCAAGGATCATGTCGATCAATGGCTTGATCGTCTCCTCTATCATCATCTATCAGCTCCAGGCGGGAAGTAATCAAGGCTTCCATAAATAGAGGGTATGTCAGCAAGTCTATGCCCGGGCATCGAATATTTGAAGGCTATGATATTCCTGAACGATGGGGTCACCAGCCTAACCCTATAGGGATTGGTTGATCCATCGCTAACTATATAACAGGTTGCCTCACCTCTTCCACACTCAACTCTCGCAAATGAATCTCCCTTAGGAGGCCTTAAGGAAACGAATATTGGTGGGAACTTTATCTTCTTCATCCTCTCCATGTAGGCCTTCCATTTGGCCAAATATCTCATAAATCTCTCGTGGAGAATAGGGCCTGAGGGCATCTTATCCAATATCTGCCTTATCAGGTATATGCTCGTCTTTATCTCATCTATTCTAACCATTAGCCTTGCATAGCAGTCCCCCTCCTCCCTCACGGCCATCTCGAAGTCAAGCTCGGGATAGGCCCCATAAGGTTCAGCCTTCCTCACGTCGTACCTTACGCCTGATGCCCTTAGGTTAGGCCCGACTATCCCAAGTTTGATGGCCTCCTCCTTTTTAATCACTCCAACTCCAACAAGTCTTGATAGGGTGACTGCGTTCTCCAGAAATATCCTCTTATGGTCCTCCAGTCTTCTCTCTATGTATTTCAGTCCCTTTAAGGCCTTCTCCTTAAATCCATCAGGGAGGTCATTTCTAACCCCTCCTGGTACCATATATGAATAGGTTAACCTGGCTCCTCCCACCATTTGCATCAGCTCTATTATTATTTCTCGGTCCCCAAACGCCCACATGAACTCGGTTGATGAGCCTATCATTATTCCAAAGATTCCTATTCCGTAAAGGTGGCTCGCTATCCTATTAAACTCAGCCATCATGGTTCTCAGATACTGGGCCCTTGGAGGGGCCTCTATATCGAGGAGCTTCTCCAAGGCTAAGACGTAAACGAAGTTTAGATTCGCGGCGTCGAGAATCGCTGGTCTCTCTATGAGGGGTATTATCTGAATATAGGTCTTAGTTTCAGCTATCTTCTCAATCCCGACATGCCTGTATCCCGGATCCGGATAGAACTCAGAGACAACATCTCCATCCATCTTAACTATGAACCTCATATGTCCTGAGCTTGGATGTTGAGGTCCCCATAGAAGCTCTATATATCTGTCCTCTCCGCTCATGCCTCTATCCCCTCAGTCGGTATTTTGAAGTCCTTCCTTAATGGGGGGATCCCCTCATAATCCTCGGGCAGCAATAACCTCTTGAGCTCTGGATGTCCCTTAAAAATTATCCCCATCAGGTCATATTCCTCCCTCTCGAGGTACTCAGCGCTTGGCCATATATCGACCAATGATGGCAACTCGGGCCTATCCCTATCCACAGTCGTTCTTATCTCAACTATTATCCCCATGAGCTCGGGGTCCTGATAGGATGAGATGTGATAAATAACCTCCATCTGCCCTTTTTGTGGATAATCAATCCCTGTTACTGACTTAACATGGTCAAATCCCATATCCCTTAACTCCTTAGCTAATTCCTTCATTTTTTCCTTCTCAACTATCAGGACTATTCTCTTGTCCTTAGTCCTTGTCTCCTTACAAATTCCCTTAACCTTATTTAGAACCTTATCTGTACTCACTTAACCTCAACCTTCCTCCACCAATCTTGTCCTGGATCATCGTGGCTGACCTCAGGACGGCCTCTGGTCTTGGAGGGCAACCGGTTATGAAGACGTCAACAGGAACTATTTTGTGTGGTCTCACTATGTTGTAGCTGTTCCAAAAGAGACCTCCATCCAGAGCACAGCTTCCCATGGCTATCACGAACTTTGGATCGGGCATTTGCTCGTAAATTATCTTAACCGCCTTGGCCATCTTCTTGGTTATCGTCCCCTCTATGAGTAATAGATTGCAGGTTCTAGGGCTGAAGAAGGGGAGAACACCAAACCTCTCAGCATCGTACTTTGGCCCCGAGAAGGCTGCTATCTCACATCCACAGCACGCTGTCGTGAAGTGAACTGGCCAGAGCGAGTACTTTATCCCCCAATCCCTTAAATGTCTTATTATCGGACAATCCCCAAGCCAAACAAGGGGGCCTTTTCTCACCTTCTCCTTGGTATTTCCTCCGCCCATAGCTCCAACCTCCTGGCCGAATCCAAGCCAAATATTACGGGAGGGATGAGCGATAATAGGAGAAGAACAAAGATAACAGCGGATTTAAATGGAAAACACGGAAGAAAAAGAAAGAGGAAGATCAGAAGAGGCTCTATTGTCAAGAATACGATAATATAAGGGTAATATTGAACCATGAACCATCCCCTAGCCCTTCCATGAGGGGGATTCCCAGTTTCATATCGATCGTACTTTATCCTCTGGACCTTGCTGACGCTCATCGATTTCTCCAGAAGAAGACCTATCACTCCAACCATTAGGCATAGGAAGAATATGGAGGCGACAGCTATGAAGGTTGAGGTTAAAGGCGATGGTGGAGTCATCTTCTC
>QMQV01000176.1 GCA_003649085.1 Thermoproteota archaeon | reverse complement strand
TAGTTATAGGCATTCTTCGCCCGATTCCAGCGATGTCGTTAAGCGATCTCGCATTAAGCCGATATTCTATCGCGCCAATACATAGGAACGCTAGAGCTTTCAGTATGCCATGATTAAATGTGTGTAAAAGAACTCCGGTTAATCCGAGCCGGGTGCCAGCGGCCACCCCTATGAAAATGTATCCCACATGCGCGATGCTAGAATACGCGAGTATTCGCTTTACATCATCTTGGAGTAGCCCAGCGACATTTCCGACGAGCATGTTCAGAACGCTAAAGACCGCGAAAAATGTCGCCCAAACCGTAACCAAGTGCGGAAAGAGGAAGAAAAGGAGCTTGCATAGAACTAACACGCCCAATCCCGTCGAGCCTCCCGCGATTATGGCCGAGGCTGGAGATGGGGCCGCGGTATAGGCATCTGGAAGCCATGTGTGAAGCGGGACGATCGCCGCCTTAACGCCGAATCCGGCTATCAACATTAGAAGAGCCACATACAGCAGCATTCCCCCTTTCGTAGAGCCAATTACGGATTCAAGCTGGGTAAAATTGAGAACCCCAGCAAGCCCGTAAAGCAGAGAGATTCCGAAGAGTATAGCTATGGATCCTGATACACTTATTATAAGATACTTGAACCCAGCCTCGACAGCCTCCCAAGATAATTTCTTAAAGGCCACAAGAGAATACGATGATAGAGCCATGAGCTCCCAGAAAACATATAGCGTGAAGAGGTCGTTAGCTAGAATCACACCGACCATCCCGGCTATTAAGCCGAGTAGTAGTAGGTAGTATCTATCAAGGCCAACTTCGGATCCAAAATACCTGAACGAGTATATGCATACAGCCAACCCCAGTCCGCAAAACATTATCGAGAAAAATATAACGAAATAGTCGATCCTGAGCGAGGATGTCAGCGGCGATTCGGGGCCGATAATCCTGAACTCAGCAATCTCTACGCCGAGATAAGCCTCCCACGAGAAGAGGAATAAGGTTATGGCGAGAATGAAAGCTGCCAGATATCCTCTCCACTTAATGGCGCCCATCTTCTCGAGAAACCGATCCACTAGGAGCGACGCCAAGGATCCTCCAAGTAGGAGAAAGAGCGGCATGAATGGGTTCATTTTCTACCACCTTAATCTTCTAAGCTTTTTGACATCGAAAGTCTTGTAATGTCTATAAATATTCATGGCTATGGAGAGGGCTAAAGCCGCGACAGCAGCTCCTATCGCCATAGAGATAGCGACCATTCCTTGGGCAAAAGCGTCAACCTCATAGGTCCCTCCGATAACCCTAACTCCCATAGTAATTATTGCTAAGTTAACGCCTAAGGTCATAACTTCGAGGCCGAGAACAATCTTTATCAGATTTCTCTTAGAGATTAGGGTGTATAACCCAAGGACTATTAAGATTATCGAAATACAAAGGTAGAATTCGTACACGTTCACTCTCCTTTCACCTCCTCTCTTTCACGATGCTTTTCCTTACCGAGCTGAACGGAGATCGAGGCCGCTACAACCAAGATTATAAATGCCTGGATTAAAAGGTCGAGCCATCGGTTAACCCAAAGAAACTCTGGATGCTCCTCGATGCTCGTGATCCCGAGCTGAGGGGCTTTCACGCCTTCCACAATTACGGGCGAATACATCAGAAACATTACTACTAGGGAAAAAGCCAAGACTATCGATAAGATTCGTATTTTCGTGGATGCCATATCATCTTCCTCGGTCTCTTCCCCGACGTGGATCGTGACTAGGAATAGTATTGTAACGGCTCCAGCGTAGATCAGTAGCTGGAAGATCGCGAGGAGTGGGGTTCCGAGTAAGTATAAAATTGCAGAGAGAGCAATGTTCCCCCCGACGAATGAGAATATCGCCTTAAGGAGATTTCTAAGTTCGGTTGATAAGATGAATAGGCCGACCATTAAAACTGCAAGAACTACGTGCTCTATCAAGCTGATTCACCTCACGGCAAGATCCTCTTTCCTGAGAGCTATATTCTCGAAAGACTTGCTCAAGGTTATCGCCCCCTTTGGACAGACCTCCGCACATTGCCCGCAGTAGATGCACCTGTAAATTAGAAATATAGGCCTCTTACCCCTCTCGTCTTCAATCACTTTTATCGCCTTCGCCGGACAGACCCTTGAGCATAACTGACATCCTATACACTTCTCCCGATCAAAGCTTATTCTCCCTCTAAATCCCTCTGGGAGATGCACTTTCTCAGCTTCTCGATAGGGGTATAGTATCGTAGCCCTCTTCTTGAAGAAGTTTTTCAAGGTCTCTACTATGAAGTATCCTGGTATTCCCATCTTTAGACAGTCACCTCCGTTAGGATGAGTAAAATAATCGCAAACGGCATGAGCCACTTCCATGAAAACGAGATCATTTGATCTATCCTGAGCCTCGCGAAAATCGCTCTCACGATCGTGAATATCAGCAGTATTACGATTGACTTAATGAGGAAGTATATTGTATGGAGAGCCGGCTCCAGCCCAGGTACTACGGGTCCAGCTGGACCTCCCAAGAACACCGCCGCACCAATCCCAGATAATAGGAATAGTTCTAGATCTTTTGAAAGCCTGAAAAGCGCGAGCCTTCTCCCCGTGTACTCGACCTCCCATCCGGCTACGATTTCTTGCTCGGCTTCAGGTATGTCAAATGGTATTCGCTCCATCTCAGCCTGTGAAGCTATGATGAATATTGCGAATCCGATTATCTGCGGGCCGAATATAAACCAGAGGCCGCGTTTAAGCTGAGCTTCGACTATTCCAGAGATGCTTAATGAGCCAGCTGCGATCGCCGCGCTCAATAGAGCCAGCGTTAAGGGTATTTCATAGCCTATTAGCTGGAGAGCTGCTCTGGTAGCTCCAATCGATGCAAATCTATTGTTTGATCCCTCGCCAGCGAGATAAACTATGATCGTATAGATCGAAAGTAAAGCGATTAACACTATTAAATCTCCCTTAAACGAAATTATTCCAGAAAGCCCAGCAACAGGTAGGAACATGCAGCCTAGGAGGATCAGGATAGGAGCTAGAAGTGGTGTGAGGGTGAAGAGGAATCTATCCGCGGCCGCTGGAACGATATCCTACTTCGAAAGGAGCTTGATCAGATCTGCAACTGGCTGACGTATGGCAAAAGGACCC
>QMQV01000175.1 GCA_003649085.1 Thermoproteota archaeon | reverse complement strand
GGTATATTATTTTTTATTTCTACCGATGCTAATATGATGAGTAATGCTGTTATTACGATAATCAAAGACATTGATATAATTGGAGGTATGATATCATAGCTTCCATTTATAGCAAATTTTGTTGCTTCTACAGAATACGTTAAAGGAAGGAGAAAAGCTATTAATTGCAATGGCAAAGGCAATGATGATATCGGAATGAATATGCCACATAGGAATATCATAGGAAATCTTATAGAGTTGAGAATCATCATAGTATAGGCTGGATCCTCTATTAGGAAAGATATGAAAACACCAAAGGCAGAAAACATTAGTGCCGATAATGTTAGAGTGATGACTAAGAAAATTGAATACACATTCACGTTTAGTATGAATGGCATTACTATGATTAATGTTGCGGATAGGGATATTATTCCAAATATAAAACTACTCAATGTTTTTCCTAGAGCTATGCCAAAATAACTTATTGGAAAGAGAAGAAGCCTCTCAAATGAACCTATTCTTCTTTCGAAAACTATTGATGCTGAAGCCATTGATGTGGTCCCAAAAAATAATGATAAGACTATCAGCCCTGGTATTATTTCCTTAACATGTTGTCCGCCTTTTAGTAAAAACGCTAAAGTAAAAGCAACTGGAAAAACTATGCCCCAACTAATGGTAGGAGGCTTAAGGTAGTACTCTTTGATATCTTTCTTTGCGATGTAAAAAGCTTTTATAAAATCGCTTAGGAGAATCATAATCCTCACCCTATGCTTAAGACGTAATCCTTCGCTTCTTTTCCGTCTCATCTATTATTCTAATAAAGATATCCTCAGCATCAGCACCTCTCAAACTAAGCATTACTATCTCTAAATTTAATCTTTTAATTATGTTAATTATCTCTTCCAATGCTGTTATAGCGTCGCTTACTTTTATATAAATCGTATTATCTTGCCCAACATTCACATCAATAATACCATTTAAACTTTCAAAAATTGCTTTTTCATTTATTGGTGGTGAGACTTGGAGTTCAATAATTTTACTCCCAGACACTTTTTTTCTTAGTTCTGCGGGAGTACCTTCCGCTATTATTCTTCCTCTATTTATTATCGCAATTCGGTCACAAAGCTTGAAAGCCTCATATATGTTATGAGTGGTTAGAAATATTGTTAGGCCTTCTTTATTTAGCCTTCGGATGAGCTTCCATATTTGTCTTTTACTTCTTACATCCAAACCAATTGTAGGTTCATCTAAGAAGAGAATTTTGGGTTCATGAACCAATGCTGCAGCGATAGTTAATCTCCTTTTAAGACCTTTAGATAATTCTTTGAATTTAGCATTCATTTTGTTCTCAAGCCCGAAGAATTCTAGTAGCTTCATGACTCGTTCTTTTCTTCTAGATCTCGGAACACCGTACATCTCAGCACAGAACATTAAATTGTCGTAGCATGAGAGCTCCATATAAAGATTCGAGATATCTTGAACAACACCAATTATTTTCTTTATAGTTACTAAATTTTTGCTCACATCATAGCCGTAGATAAAAGCTTTTCCTTCGCTTATTTTAGTTAGTCCGCATAACATTCTTATGGTAGTTGTTTTGCCTGCTCCGTTAGGTCCTAAAAACCCATAAATTTCTCCTTCACGAACTCTAAAGCTTATATGATCAACAGCTAGAAAATCGCCATAGTATTTTGTCAACCTATCAGCGACGATAGCATCATGCAAAGGGTAGCACCTCAAACCAACTTATCTGCTAGGCGAGGATATTTTCTAGTTTTTAATGTAATAAGTTAGAGCAAGATAGTAATTTTATGCTACTAATTTCATCATTTCTCTAATTCAAAAATTTTCTACAAAATATTAAAACATGAATAACTATAGCAGGTAAATATCAAATCAATAATTCCATCTTGTTCCTCTTCCTCTTCTCCACCATCTACCAGGAGGATCTACCCTGTGAATCATATAATGTGGTGCACCACAATAAGGACATCTAATTGGTTTAGGAACTCCAAACGGAACCTCTATTATCTTTTTACAGCTTAAGCATATGAACCTCTTTACGCCGATTGAAGTAATTGTCATAGTTTGTTCAATCTTATTGGGTGAAACAGGTTTTTGTGATTTATCCGCTTCTTCAGGAATTTTTACAAGAGTTCCTGGCCCCATGCCACAATATGGGCATATTATTGGATCTTCGGCTGTGATCGGAATCTCAATTATCTTTCCACAATTTGTACATCTAAATTTCTTCAGCTTTATGGACATATCTCGACACCATTAACATAGCCTTAATATTTATAATGTACATAAATAGTTTTAAATATTACAAATAATTTTGTATTATTATAATTTGCTTTAGAAATATATCATTTTAATTTTTTGTTTGCCTATCCTCATAAATTGGTGTTTAGGAGGCAATAAGAATGGACCTAAAAATTGTAGTGGTAATTGATAATAGGACGTATGTAAAAGGCTTGAAGAGTGATTGGGGGCTTAGCATATATGTAGAAGGATTTGGCAAAAAGGTATTATTCGATACGGATACTAATCCTTTCTATTTGAAAGAAAATGCGGATAAGCTGGGAATAAAATTCTCGGATCTCGATGCTATTATTATAAGCCATGACCATTACGATCATACTGGAGGGTTGTCTATTATATCAAAATCTAAGAAGGGAATAGATGTTTATATACCCTCAAGAGCTAGTAAAAGATTGTATTCTCTTATTGAAGAATTAGGTCTTAATCCAGTCCCTATTAGTGAGACAACGCAAATCTTTGAAAATTATTTTGTAATAGGTGAACTGCCTGCTGGATTCTTATGGGAGATAGCATTAGCTATCAGAACAAGAAAAGGTTTGGTCATATTGCTTGGATGCAGTCATCCCGGAGGAGATAATCTAGTTGAAAAAGCTATGAATGACATAGGAGATAACGTCTACATAATAATTGGAGGTTTACACAGTCCTTCTATTCATACTTTAGATAGATTAATAGAGTTCGATCCATACAAGATTTATCCGATCCATTGTAGCGGTTCAAGAGCCGTTGAATACATAAAAGAAAAAGCACCAGAAAAACTTGGTATAGGCGGCTCGGGACTTGTTATAGAAATTTAGCAGATTAGTAAAATGCATTCATTAAATCTTTAAGTAAGCAAGATGCT
>QMQV01000174.1 GCA_003649085.1 Thermoproteota archaeon | reverse complement strand
GAATCGAACTTTATGTGAATTTCATAGTGGACGCCTTCTCCAAATTTCAGGTTCTCGAGTATTTCTCCAGAAAGCTTGTTATATGCTTGGAAGCTTATTGTTGCGAATTTTGGATTTCCAGAGCCATCGAATTCATCGATAGTCTCTATTTTTATATTTGTGATGTCAAGTGCGCTTAGTTCGTTTGGATCATCAACGTATATTGGATTTCTATTCCAGACTTGCCACCAAGGTGGCATTTTGTAGTATTTTACTTCTGGCGCTATTGTTATATTGTAGTCTCCATATCGGACTTCTAATTGGACTTCTGTGGTTGTGTATATTTTTGCTTCGTTTAATGTTGTGTTTATCTCTACTGTGTAGTAGTCTGGCTGTGATGGAGCTGTGACTGTTAAATAAAAGTCTCTTTGGTTTGAGTAGAGGGGCTGGATACTATATGTTGCCTCATCTTGTAGGGTTCCTTCCAGTTTTGCTGATATGGTTATTGTGTCTGGGGTTGTTATGTTCCATTTTACGTATATGTGATAGCTTATTTTTCCATTGGGTGTCGCTGTTTGGCTTGTGGCTTCTGCGGAGACTATTTTGATTGATGGGCTTATTAGTTCGTATCCTGATTCTACTGTTACCTTGTTCAATGTTGCTTTGTTGCTTATTGTTGTTAGTATTAGCGTGTATTCGTCGGCTGGTAAGTTGTAGAGTATCCATTCGTTTGTTCTGTAGAATGTTTTTTTGGCTTCTAGGGCTTGAGTTTTTAGGTTTGCATCGAATCTGGATTCTTCTGTTATGTCTAGTTTTATTGTTAATGTTTGAAGTGGTGAGAATAGGTTGAAATTGATTTGGATTGAGTCAAATCGGTTTGTGTGGATGTTAGTGTCTGTTGAGATTGTGGATTCCGGATTTATTGTTCCAAGGTTTATTGTTGTTAGTGGTGGTTGAGTGTAGAGGAATGCTGTTGTCCATAATGTTGAGTCGTATAGGATTTGGGTGTCTGCGCTGTAGATTCCGAAGAAATAGCTGTAGTAGCCTACTATGGGTGATTGAAGGACAAATTCTATGTTTATTGTGGAAACCGAGTAGTTGTATACTGTTGTTAGCTTGTAGTCTACCTCTGTTCCTATTCCATTGAAGTTATCGTAGATTATTTGGCCTTTCGGACTGGCCATTACTAGCCTCATTGAGAATACCGCCGATGTTAGAGACTTTGAAACCATTGTTGCGTTAAATGTTGCCGTAACGGCGTCTCCTTCTTGTAATGAGACCTTGTGTCCTGCTACTGAGACAATTGTTTCTCCCAGCTCTATAGAGGTTACGTAGAACTCAGTCTGATTTGATGCTGGTTCGTATCCTGTCTTGCTTGCTGTTACGTAAACTTTGTACTTACCTAATGGAGCATTATCAGGCAATCTAAAACTATCGATGTATGAACCGTCTGCTTCGGAGTACACAATATCTAGAAAGGCAGTATTTGATCTCGGATCTTTAACCTCTATAGCCACAGCTACACTTTCGATAGGATCTTCAAGCTCACTTGAAACAGTCCCACCAAGGATTACTAAATCACCTAGAAAATAACAGAGCTTATCTGTCCAGACTGTTAGTTTCAACGAAATGAGTTCTTGTTGTTCAAAGCCACTTTGAGTTGTGGACGAACTTATCTGTGAAAGCAGTGAGGTTAATATTATCGCCACTAGTATGACAGACTTAGTTTTCACCTACCTATCCTCCTTAAACTACGTTAAATGTTGTTTGTTCAATTTCTAGTCCTATGCCCCCCTCTGATGGCCAGTCGGTAAATACTGCAACCTTTACAGTGTAAGTTCCAGATATTGCCTCAGTAGGTATCCTATATCCCATGATGATTTCAATAGTACTGCTCGGAGATATTGTTTCAAATGTATAGGTAAGGAGGACCGTTGTATTGAGTGGATCAAGAATAAGTATCGAAATTAGACCATTATCAAGCCGCGTGCTTCCGATGTTCTCGATTGTAAAATCAATTTGAACCATGTCCCCTTTTGCAAAAATTGTTTGAGGAACCCCCTCCTGATTTGTTAATAACATTTTCGTTATATTAATGAGGTATTCATGTGGAGGCGTAACCATTTCAAAGTACACAAGATTTCGTAGCCTCAACACATCGGCGTTCATAGTCCTCATTAGCTCTAAACATTGATAATTTCTTAGCTTCACCACATCAGCATTCATGGTTCTTTTTAGCTCGAAGTAATCAAGGTTTCGCAGTCTCAACACATCGGCGCTAATGGCTTTCGTCATTTCTAAGCATTGTAAGTTTCGTGTTCTTAATAGATCGACGTCCATAGCCCGCGTCATTTCGAAATATTGAAGATTTCTTTTCCTAGAAACTTCGGCATTACCTTGACAGTGCACATGTACTATTACATTATGAAATATAAGAAATATAATCAGTATTAGAACTGCAGCGGAAGCAAAGCAAGGCTTCATAACTATTCAGCCTCGGATTATTTTGCAACCACGTACACGTCGTCAATATACATATAGCCACTGGAGCTTTGTATCGCGATCTCTGTGGTGCCTAAATGTAGCGGAATGACAAATTGGTACCAGATGTTCGGGCTAGGACTGACATCGGGTTCAAAATATAATGTTCCATCAAGGTAGATTTTAGGATACCCATCTGCTTGAGTATTTGTGAACCTAACCGCGAAGATTACATATGCCTCTTGGTAATCAGCTCCGATATAGAAACTTTTGCGTGCATAACTAGTGTAAAGCGAATATCTGAATGATCTATAATAGTTTGTAGATGCTGTCCCAGTCCAGCCTTGGTTTGTTCCATCGTCAAAATCGTTGTAATAGACAATAACCCATGCTGATGATGTTCTGTCTATTAGGTGAAATGTAACAGTAAAGTTGTCATAGCTATAGAGATTGCTGTAACCTGCATCGTGATAAGCAGATACTCGCAAATTAACCGACTCAGTAATTCTACCTTCAGGTATTGAAGACGGTTTTATTCTTTCCATTTGATAAACAAAATCTTTGGTTTCATCAACTCCGATGTAACCAACAAGATATTCAGGCACAGACCATCCTGACGGGGGGTCAGTATGGGCTGAAACTTTGAAATAGTACCCTGTCGCCTCTTGGTTCTGAATATGCAATCTAATAT
>QMQV01000173.1 GCA_003649085.1 Thermoproteota archaeon | reverse complement strand
TGGTGGAGAAGAAAAAGGTGAGGTTTGAAGTAATAAGAATAGGCGGATAATTCCTGAGCACAGCGTCAGAGACCCACCGTAGTAAAGTAGAAGAACGCCACCGAAAAGAGGATTACGAGCATTGCTATAAAAATTAACAGCCACAAGAGGTATGCACTCATGAATTTTAACTTTATCGCTAAAGTATATAAATCGAGGGGTCGTAGTCTAGCTTGGAGCGGTCTTAAATCAGCCGCGGGCTGTTAGGACTCCGGCCTTGGGAGCCGGCAACCCCGGTTCAAAATTGGATGAAAATCCGGGCGACCCCATCTTACGACCCTTTCTCGCACCTAAACGGAAAGAATAAATCCAGGTAAGGGAATAGTAGCACATACTGCTTCTGAAAAAAGGCTCGTATGAGTGGAGTAGCGGTAATTGATTGTAAAAGGGCTCTTTCCAATATCGGCATGATAATATCAAAATTGAAACTCGGTTTCGTTATCACCATCGGTATAAATCGGGAATTTGGTGTGGGGAGGGGCTTGGTTATTATTGCTCGCGGGTCGTCATACCGATGGGGGGAAACAACCTTGCGCAAGTTTTATAAAAAAGTTGCGAAACTTTATAATTCTTGGGTGAGTGGTGTGCCGAAATTCCACCGATGCGATATGTGCGGTAAAAGATTTCCCGCCACCCAGATAGGAAGGATACAGATTATCAAGCGATTACCGAAAGGTAAGGTAGAATTCTGGGTGTGCAAGAATTGCAGTTCAAAATTTAAGGAATGCGTAAAACCCCTTATACCACACATAGAATGGGAGCCTAAAAATAAACCGGAAGGATAAAGCGCAGGGGTTTCTTTCTAACGTCGGCATGAGGCATCGAATTAACTTTACTTTTAACCCTGTTCGTAATAATCATGGAAGAGAAACGATTAAGGTGCGTTTCGCTACGCTCGCGATAATTCTCGCCGCTTATCATGCCAATTTTGGAAAGGACCAGCGGCAGCTTTTAATTCTGCTTTAAAACTTCTATAATTCTATTTCCTTTATGAGGTCTTCGAACTGCGAGCCGGTAAAGAGCCTGTTAATGGTCGCTCCGGCAGCGATTGTATGACCGCCCCCCTTCAACATCCTCGCTATTTTTATCACTTCTTTGTTCGTATGCGTTCTCAACTCAAGCTTCGTCGATATCCTGCCTAACCTATCCTTTCTGTGAAACATTACCGCGATCACGTCAAACGGCGCGAGCTCGTGCTCCTTCAATTTGTTGCAGATGAGATGCACCGGAACGAAGTCGAGGGATTCGTAGATGGCGATTCTTAACCCGTTAACATCCTTCACGTTAATTTTATGCAGAATACGCGCTTCCGCTGTTTTCAGGTATTCTCTGTATTCCGATACGAGATTGAAAAGGCTTTGGTTTGTCTGAAGTTCCTCCAGCGAGTTAAACGCCAAATCTCTCGCGAGATTTCTCAGTTTTTTGTTCAACTCGACGTAATTCTTCGAAAACTTCCATTTTACGGCTCCTACAACATCCCTAAGAAACTCCGCATCCTCGCAGCGTATCTCGTTGGTATCAACCTGATTCGCAAGTTCTATCATTTCTGATTCTATGTTAAAGTACTTCCCTACTAGTTCGCACGCAGAGCGCGCCCTTTCCACCACGAACTTCACGTTCCCGAAGCATTCAACGCGCTCGCATCCCGCGAAAACGTCCCACTCGTGGTGGTCTATCCAGATTGTTTTTGAAAACGCCGAGGCTATTCTCACCGTTTCCCTGCTTCCGGTAATATCGAACACGTAGAGTTCGTCCAAACTTCTCCCCACCATAGCTCTGCAGAGTGTATCTTTAAAACCGTTGACAGAGGTGAAATACGTCGGTATCCTCGAGGTTTTCATCGCTTTGTAAAATATCGCCACGCTGCACACGCCGTCGCAATCGTTGTGCGATACCGCGAGCATAGTAGTTTATCGGTTTGAAAGAAATTTATACGTTAACCCTTTTTTTGTAAGGGAGTTTCCAAAATTCATGAGAACTTGGAGCGATTCAAATTCCTATCCAACTCTTATTTAGTTACCTCCTTGGTTAATCATCCGATAACGTGGATAAAAAATAATAGTCCAATTTTCCAGTGTTTTTAGGCACTAATTTCTGATTTGGTGAGTTGAGAAGGAAATACCGCTTGAGAACAGAATCTTTAGTTTAGTGCCTAATTACTACTATATGACTTATATCAGGTATAAGGTGTTTGGAAAAACAAAGATTCTAAAGATTATAATGCCTAAAAGTCTGGGAATTTAGGATAGTTTCGATTTTAATATCAACACGCCGATTTTGAAAAAACCTTGTAAATGTTCTTCTGATATCGTGTGCCTTTCTTTTTAGCAGGGTTTTCTTCTACGGAAACTTCTACAGCAGGAACGATATGCTCAAACCGAAGCACCTTATATTCACTTCACAACCAGGAAATAAACTGGAATATTATAAAAATTATAAATGCGATAGCACCGAGCAGCGCCATGCCGAGCAGAACTATTTTCGTAGAAATTTTGAACTCCTCTTTATCCGGCTTCGCCGCAACCATCAACACGCGTTTGCATTGATACAGGAAGTTTTTTATTTCACTCAGCACACGCATGGCAAACTACCCTTCGAAAAACTTTCTTAAGGCGGGGTGCATTTCCTCCATGTAGCGGTATGCAATCGTTTCGTAAAAGTTATATATAATCATCACGGTAAGTAGAATACCCGTTCCCGTTCCTAAAGCACCCATAAAATTTGCGAATGCCGCGAGGAAACCCACGAACGCACCGCCCATAACAGCGAGCGGCATTATGTAGCGCGAGAGCACCTGCTCAACGATTCTCGGGTCCCTTCTAAAACCCGGTATCTGCAAGCCTATGCTCGTTATCTGCTTCGCCACGCTTTTCGCATCCATTCCCGCTGTTTCGACCCAGAGAACGGAAAATATCACCGAACCTATCACGAAAAACAGCACATGACCCAGTGCGCGAAGGAGTAAGTCACTGCTGAACGCGCCGTGCAGGAGAGAGAGGATTAACGCGTGCGGTACGGTAATGTAGTATACGAAACCCGAGGTGGGATTGCCCTGAGCATCGAACTCTCCCAAAATAGGCACACCTTTGTTCGCGAGCATCGCACCCATCATCTGCAGG
>QMQV01000172.1 GCA_003649085.1 Thermoproteota archaeon | reverse complement strand
CTGTGAAGGGGGCGGAACTTCCATCGCGCCCGTTGTTTTGGGAACATGGGGGCAGCCGCGCAGTCTATCAGGATGATTGGAAGCTGGTCGCCGACGGAGTGTCTAAGCCGTGGGAGCTTTACAATCTGGCCGATGATCCCACCGAGCAAAAAGACCTGTCGGAGAAGCTTCCCGAACGCGCCGATGCGCTGAAACTCCGCTGGGAAACCTGGGCGCAAAAGAACAACGTCCTTCCGCTTAGGGGCAGAGGAGGCAAGTGAGGTGCCCTGGCCGGTCAGCCTCGGCAATAGCGGAAAAGAGGCGGCCTTTACGAAAAAAACAAAAAAGTCAAAGGAGGTAATTTTCGATGACTAGACTATTGCTAACACTGTTACTTGGAGTAATGTTCAGCTGCAGTACATGGGCAGGATCTGCTGGTAAGATTCTTGAGAGTTCCGGCGTAAAGGGTGGTCTCGTAGTCCATGTCAGTTGTGCTGATCCTGCGTCGATCATGGCGCTTCGCGCCACTGACAGCTATCTTGTCCATGGACTGGATGTCGACGCCGTAAAGGTAGCCAAGGCACGCAAACACATTGAATCCAAGCGCCTGTATGGACCGGTGTCTGTGGATACCTTTGACGGAAAGAATCTTCCCTATGCAGATAACCTTGTGAACCTTGTTGTTGCACGTGAGCTTGGGGATGTTTCGCAAGAAGAAGTGATGCGAGTCCTGATACCAGGCGGGGTGGCGTATGTAAATGGCAGGAAAACGATTAAACCTGTGTCTACTGAGCTCGATGAATGGACCCACTACCTGCACGATGCTGACAATAATGCGGTGTCCCGTGACAGTCAGGTTGCGCCTCCAAAGCACTTGAGATGGGATGCCGGACCGCGATGGAGCAGAAGTCATGAGACGGACATGAGCATGACGGCGATGGTTTCAGCGAATGGGAAGCTGTTCTATCTGATCGATGACGGCCCTATTGGCATCCACGAAACCCCAGTTACAGGATTGCGCGGGCTCCCTGATAAGAGTTCACTTGTTGCCCGTGACGCTTATAACGGCCTGATACTGTGGAAACGCCCGGTGCCTGACTGGGGAACGAGGTCATTCAAGAGTGATCGTCTGAATTGGGGCGCCCGCGATATGGTGTTTTCTTCCCCGGCCATGCTGCCGCGACGGCTCGTAGTTTCTGGCGACAGGCTGTATGTCACACTCGGGTTCAATGCTCCCTTATCCGAGCTTGATGCGGTTACCGGTGAGACGCTCAGAACCTTTGTCGGCACATCAGATACGCAGGAGATACTGCTTTCCGACGGGACACTGTTTCTGCATGTCAGGGATGCGGAGAAGATAAGTTCCGTCGTGGCTCTGGACCTGGCTGATGGAAAAGTGAAATGGCGGCATAAGGCAGGCCTCATTTCACCGGTAACGCTTGCTGTCGCTCGAGACAGAGCCGCATACTTCAATGGAAAGGAGCTCGTTGTGCTAAACACAGCGGATGGCTCTGAATTGTGGCGGGCGGCGGTTCCCTCGGGCCCCGCGCAGGTGAAAGACATTGCACACGAGAACTCGGTTGTTGTTCTTCACGAGAACATCGTGATTTGCGCGGGCAGGCAGGTGAAGGCATTCTCCGTGGAAGACGGCAAACCGCTCTGGGAGACGAGTGGGCGGTTCAACACATTCCGAGGGAAACCGGATGTTTTTATCGCCGGTGGTTTGCTCTGGCTGGGATCAAATACGGGTCAAGGGCTGGATGTGACGACCGGTGAAGTTGTGAAGACGCTGAATACTTCAGGACTTTTTACAGACGGTCATCACACGCGATGCTATCGTGCTCGTGCCACGGATAACTATCTCTTGTGGTCGAAACGCGGTGTCGAGTTCATGGATATTGCGGACCAGAATCACAGCAAGAATGACTGGGTGCGAAGCACATGCCGTTATGGCGTGATGCCTGCCAATGGCCTTCTCTATACAGGGCCAACCCCATGCTTCTGTTATCCTGGCGTGAAGAAAAACGGCTTTAACGCGTTTTCGGCCGCGGACGGTTCCATTGCTGATGCCCGGCGTAAGGAGCAGGCGCCGAAGAAAGGCCCGGCCTTTGACAGGATTGTTAAAGGAAAGAAAGTCTCACCGGAAGACTGGCCGACATATCGACATGACAATGCGCGCAGCGGCTATGTAAGAACTGTCGTTCCCGCAAGACTTGAAGAGTCCTGGCAGGTGCAGCTTACCGGCCGGGTATCACCTCCCGTGGCAGCTACCGGGAAGTTGTATGTCTCGGAGAAAGACGCCCACACGGTTCACTGTATTGACGCCGACAGCGGCAAGCCGGTCTGGAGGTTTGTCGCGGGAGGATCTGTTGATTCTCCGCCCACGATTCACGGAGGACGAGTTGTTTTCGGCTGCTGTGACGGTCGCGTCTACTGCCTCAACTCAGCTAACGGGCAAATAGCCTGGTCTTTTCAGGCAGCACCCTTTGAAAAACGGATTATTTCGTACGGGAAACTGCAGTCTTCATGGCCTGTGCACGGGAGTGTACTTGTTGAGAATGAGATCGTTTACTGTGCCGCCGGCATATCTTCTTTCCTTGATGGCGGTATCTATATGTATGGGCTTGACGTCTCGAGCGGTGAGATTGTTCACAGGGCGCGGCTGGACAACACAGATGAGTCACTGAAGGATGCTAAGACCAGAGCTCATGATATGGATGGCGCTAAGAACGACATCCTTGTGAGTAATGGCAACAGGCTCTTTATGACTCAGAATGTCTTTGATATGTCGCTCCAGAAGATAGAAACGAGAAGAATTGGAAGATATGGCGCATTGGAAACGGACTTGCATCTCGTAGCCAGTGGCGGCTTTCTGGATGACTCGGGGTTTGATAGACTGTATTGGATGTATGCCAAGCGGTGGCCCGGTCTCTATTTCGCAGATAAAGCTACAAAGGCAGGGCAGATCCTCGTCTTTGACAACAAGAGAACCTACGGACTGCATAAATTCAATAAGAAGTTCAGCCGCAGTCCTTATTACCAACCGGGCGCAGAAGGTTGTGAGCTGTTTGCAGATGAGAATGACAACGAGCCCTTGCTGGATGCACGCCAGGAGAAGCGCGAAAGAGGAACGATGAGCCGTGCCAAAGAGCCGGTGTGGTCTGTTCAGGTGCCCGTCAATGCAAGAG
>QMQV01000171.1 GCA_003649085.1 Thermoproteota archaeon | reverse complement strand
GCCGTAGTCTAGCCTGGACTAGGACGTCGGCCTGCCACGCCGTTGACCCGGGTTCAAATCCCGGCGGCCGCACCATTTTCTCACGGTCTGCTTATGATAAGCTCTTGGTTCTGGCTATGGATAAGGCTTGGGATGGTGTTTTTTACTCTACGATTTTTAAGGAGCTTCCACGATTCCCACTTAACTTTAGGGGATGTTCCAGCACAGGTGATAGATTCCTTACAAGGTGGGCTTCGCTAAAGATGTTTAAGTCTGGCGCAACACTGCCTAGCTTTCAGCTTACAAGACTTAAAACAAAGTGTAGTTAAAGGGTTTTTTCATAAAGCTTTAGGAAGCGATAGCTATAACAATTAGTGAAAACGAGGATAGAAGTAGAGACTTAAAATAGTTTAAGTAATTTTATGGGTGGTTTTCAATGGGCTGCCTTCCTTTCTACGAGAAGCTTGAGCTTAGTAGGAAGGCTAGGAGCTTAGCTAGCGTACTTAAAGCAGTGGGCATTAGGCTTAGCGTTGAGAGCTTTGAAGATAGGCTCAGAGCCCAAAAAGTTGTGTACATGTTGCAACTTCATAAGGAGTTTAGGAGGTATTTAGACTTCGACTTCAGCATGTTCCTATATGGTCCCTATTCTCCTGAGCTAGCGCACGTCTACTATCACATGCTTAAAGAAGTGAGAGAGCTTGCTGAAGTCAGCTTTTCTACATCTGCTTTAGCATATGCACGCGACGTAGACGCTATGAGCACTGAAAAGCTGGAGGTCTTAGCTACCTTAGCTGAAGCGATGAAAGTTAATAGAGGGGCATGTGAAGAGGAGATCGTTAAAGTAGTTCACGAACTCAAGCCGAGGTATAGCCTTGAAAAGCTACATCGATACCTGCTCTCATTGAAGAGTTTAGCTAAGAAATATGATTTAGCGCTATAGCTCTGAGCTGTCCATTGTGGGCAGCTCTTCTGTCTTTTACATAGACACTTCCGTGCTCATATCCATGTTAGATAGAGAGTGTAGGTTCGCGAAGGAGGAGATGGTGAGAGCTGCAAAGAAGCTGCTCTACGATGTTAAGAGACACAGGCACCAACTTAAGGTCTCGGTAATAGCCTTAGGCGAGCTTCTCAACGTAGCTTTAAGAGAAGAACATGGCTTTACGCTTTTAGAAGAGCTTAGGGAGCTTAAACAACGGCTAGGTGAAAGCTTGGTGCTCTGTCATAGCCCAAGGTTAAGAGGCGATTACAGCGACCTCTATAGCGTTGTGAATAAGATAGTTGAGATCGACGACTACCTAAGGGACAGCGCAGCAGATGTTCACATACTCGCTGTGGCAATTTTAGATCGCGAAGCCGACGCCTTCTACACTACTGATAAAAACATCTTGATGAGCAAGAAGCTTAAGGATGCGATAAACGAAATGCGCAGAGAACGTTGCTTCAATAAGGGGCTTAAGATAAAACCACTTCAATAAACCGCTAGTTATCTCTAAACGCTATGAAGCTCTTTGAACAGGGATTGACGCTATTACGAGGTTTGGTTCGTATAAGCTGCTTTTAGTGGGATGTTTGTATATTTGACTTCGATGGGCTTTTTTCAAGTTCTAGGGCTTTCTTTAGCTTTTTCAGCTTGTTTTCTAAGATCAATATATCGCCTTTTAACTTAGGTGTTCGTCTTAGCTTAGCTTTTCTCCTAGGTATTTTTCTAGGACTTTCTCCCAGTCAATTTTGAATAGCAGTATTAGGACTATTGAGAGGGCTATGGCTGCTATTATGGTGCTTGTTACGCCTGCTTCTCCGTATAGTTGGTAGACTATGTTTGAGGCGTATGCTCCGAAGTAGGCTACTATTGTGCACATGGATAGCTTGCCTAGGAAGCATGGTATGAATGCTCTCCAGAAGCCGTATTTGATTAGCCCTAGGGGTATGATTATTAGGTCGTCTGGTAGTGGAGTCAGCGCGAAGATGTAAATTGCTATTGCTCCGTATTTGCTAAATATTTTGGCTAGGGCTGTGAATCTCCTCTCGTATTTCTCTCCAATCACCTTTCTGCCGGCGCGCCCTATTGCGTAGCCCACCATTTCCCCTATGCCTGAACCTAGCCCTGCTGTAAGTGCTAGTAGTGCTGGGTTGAATTTGCCGCTTAACGCCGCCGCTAGTAGTATGGGCACGTATGGTATTGGTATTACGATTGACGTTGTGCCAGCGAAGCTCGTTATGAAGATGCCTATATACCCGAGCGCGACGAGCTTTTCGAGGATGTCTTCAAACATCCATATACCTCATGTGGATTTGAGGGCGCGCTTTACTCTCTCGATGCCCTCAACTATCTTCTCTACGGGTATGGTGTATGCGAACCTGAGGTGCTTTTCTCCTCTCTCCCCAAATGCTATGCCCGGCACCGTAGCTACCTTCGCCTCCTTTAAGAGCTTTTCAGCTAGCTGATAGGAGCTCATGTCGTATCCGTCGGTTTTCGGGAACGCGTAGAAAGCTCCTTTCGGCGTTGGGCATGTGAACCCGTCCACTTCGTTGAGCAGCTTGACGATTGTCCTCCTGCGCTTATCGTATTCTCTCCCCATTTCTGTTATGTGGTCCTGTGGCCCTCTGAGGGCGGCTAACGCTGCTTTTTGCGCTATGCTCGGCGCGTGCACTAGTGTGTATTGCTGGAGCTTGACTGCTTCGTCTACGATTGCTTTTTCAGCTGCGAAGTAGCCTATTCTCCAGCCGCACATTGCGTAGGTTTTTGAGAAGGAGTTTACGGTTATTGTTATTGGCTTGGCGTCGGGTATTGATGCTATGCTGAAGTGCTTTTCCCCATCGTATATGAACTTCTCGTAGACTTCGTCTGAGAGTATGTAGATTTCGTGCTGTAGCGCTATGTTGGCTACTTCTCTAAGCGTTTTCTCTGGGTGTACAGCTCCTGTGGGGTTGCTTGGCGTGTTGACGATTATGCACTTGGTTTTATCGGTTATCTTCTTTTCTAGGTCTTCGAGGTCTATGTCGAAGTCCTCGCTGTGAAGCTGGTATTTTACGGGTTTCCCTCCAATGGCCTTTATGACCTGTTCGTATGCCACGAAGCCTGGGTCTGGGGTTAGGACGTGGTCTCCCTGGTCTACTAGGACGGATAGAGCTAGGAAGATGGCTGCTGTTCCTCCAGACGTCACCATGACTTCGTCGGGCGATGTCTCTATGC
>QMQV01000170.1 GCA_003649085.1 Thermoproteota archaeon | reverse complement strand
CTCTATAGGCTCCTTACTCAATACTATACGCCTCTATAGTTCTTATTGTGTCATATGTTAGTGGAATCCCGTAGGCCTCTAGGTTCCTTGCTAATATATTTGCTAAACTCCTGCTTATTCCTTTAGATCTCTTGTCAGCATAAAGTATTGATAGGGGTATGGTTGTTCCGCTTCCTATACTATCTGCTAAAGCCGGTATAGTAGGTTCTATACCATAGTTCTCCAGAATTGAAAACGATCTCTCAGTAGTTTCAACCCTGTATAGCGTATAAATAATTCTTGACTCTCCATACCTATTTACTGGTATAGCTATATAGTATACGTATTTTGACGGGACATTCTCTAGGTATTTATCAAGGAAAGTTGACTCAGCAGGAACCTTTATGGGGCCAATAATTATTGGGTAATATGGTTGAAGTATATGTTTTTTCTTTATTAGAGTCCTGATAATTGTATCAATAAATGCTTGATCATTACCCAGATCTCCTATAGATATCCCGATCTCAGATAATAGGTTGCGGTAATTTATTGATGATAGGAGAAGTCTTGAGGATTCAAGTCTTTTAACAATACCTACTACAGGTATATTCCTTCCTTCAAGTATTTGGAGTGCTTGAAACCTATTTCTTAACAATTCTCTCCAGCTAGCAACATAGTCATCTAGCCTCCCTCTACTAGGGCTTCCTCTAACTAGCAAGTTATAATGTTGTCTAAAGAGGTTTGGAACAGGGTAGACGGGGCCGTCAATGAATATTATAAACTCGTTTCCGCCTTTTTGGATCATATCACTATGTAATCCTATTTGCTTAAGCATGGAAATTTCTAGGCTTGTCCTTATTTCATCAAGAATTAATGCCTTATTATAATCTGGGGTATATGGGACTCCTGCAGGACTTGTTGTAGTAACATATTTATCGCCTTTAAACTCTATACCTGGTTTTACATCTATAGATATAGCTATGAAGGGATTATTTAGGGGAGGCAATATGTAATAGGCAGGCAGTGGGGGATGATCCAGGATCTCGCCTAAAATTCTTGAATACGATGTTACTGTGGCTATAGCGAAGAATGCATAAGCAGTATCAATAACTCTACTGCTTCCGTCAACACCAATTATTACTTTATTAAATTCAGGAATGTCTTTTACAATGTAAAATGGTTTATCACCAATATATATGGGATTTATGGGCTCGGCTTCACCACGATAGTTAATGGGGTTTTCTAATCTTGACTCTAGACTACGTGATACATTTCCGAGAGACAGCTTTAGCAGCTTCTCCGCTATCTTATCAACATTTATTAACTTATTAATCATATTTCCCACTCAATACACTAACCATTATATAAAAAAGGTATTAAAGCTAAATAATGTATCATTAATAGAGGTACTAAGATATTACTAAGTTTGATTATAATGATATTATCTAGGAAAGAGTATATAGTTTGTTAGAGATTTACTAGTAAAGTAATATAGTATTCCTTAGCATCGATATTACTAGTCTTGGGGTGTACAAGACTTGAGTAAGAAAAATAGTGTTGCTAGGGTGTTTGTTGCTGGAGACTGGGATGCTGACGGTGTAATAGCAGCTGCCCTTATATTGTATGCCCAGGAAAGGCTAGGTAAGTATCCCCTTGAATCGAAAGCTATTGTGACACTTAAACCTCTTGATCCTGAGAGATTTAAGTTCTTAGCTAAAGAGTTTAAAGCCAACTATGATGCTGCCGTGTTCCTTGACATCCCATATTATCCTGGGATGGAGAAAGCATTATCTTTATTAAAGAAACATTTTGGTGTGAAGAGAATAGTGTTTGTTGACCACCACATATCTTCTATAAATTATAAGAAATCTCTTGAGGAACATGTAGATGAACTCTACGTAGGCCAGGAACCTACAGCAATGATCGTTTATAGAGTTCTCGAAGATAGAGGGATAACTATTTTTAGAAGACTTAAGACATTTGTAGAAACAGTCACCTACATGGACCGTGGGGCCAGGGTACCAGGCTCCTATATGAAGATGTTTGAACTTGTTAGCCTCTTTTCTAAAGCTCTTACAGTAAAGAGAAATGAAGAAATATGGATAAAGCTTGTCAGATGGCTTGCTAATCCTATGCCTGTACCAATGCCTCTTGATAGGAACATTCTAGAGAAGGTTAAAGAGGCTGTAAGGAAGAGGGATGAGGAATTAAAGAATGTTGCCACAGATCTAGCTCTAACTGCACGTAAAGTTGGGTACATAAAATTTGTTGATGCTAGAAATGTGTGGAAGAAACGTGGTGCTACTGCTCTTGCATCAAAAATTGCGCATATACTAAAGTCTCCCGTAGCAGTGTTATTTAGAACCAATAAGAATTACATGCTCCTTATAATCAAAGCACCTAGAGGGGGAGCCTATAGAGTTGCTAAGTACCTACTAGGCGAAGGATATGCTGAAGATATAGCTGGCCACCCCAATCTCGCTATGGTTAGGGTCTCAGAAAGCACTGATATTAATGACTTACTTAAAGCTCTCCAGAAAGCAAGCCTATACATGTGATAATATAAGTATTGAATTTCTTGTAACTCCTATCCTGTGCCTGTAAGGGATTTATGACTTAGTGTGGGCCCTACGATATTTATTAGTTCCAGTATTTTCCTAGCAGCTTCCACTCCATTTTCAACATAGTATAACTTAGCTAATCGTCTTTCATCTATTGTGGTAGGAAATGCTTTAACGAGATTATCAGTGTCTAGTCCAGTATTCTTTACTATAATGGTTGGTTTTTCAAAACCATATGCAAGCATAACCTCTATTATTGACCCTATACGACCACCAAGGCATACAAGTATATCACTTGTTTTAACAAGTATTATACTCCTTGTCTTATATCCTAATTCAGTTCTTATTATTGTAGAATTCTTTCTCCTAGGGGGTTCCTCAGCAGGTTCCTCAGGTAAAATAAATATTACGTGAAAACCATGGTTCAAGGCATTAATTGCTATAGTTTTCATAAGACCCCAATAGCCGCCAAGTACAAACTTTATTTTTTCTTTATAGGGGGAAAGTGTTTCAACAAACTCCTTCGCTATATCACTTAGCCTTGAACTTGGTATCTCGCTAACAGCCGCAATTCCTATATAATAATGTTCTATAGCTGCCTTACCTAGACTACTATTTAAGCCGATCATTATAGTTAACCTCTCCCACCGGGAGACCCG
>QMQV01000169.1 GCA_003649085.1 Thermoproteota archaeon | reverse complement strand
TGAACATAACGTTTGATCCACTGAAGATATCTCGGGTGAACGTAATTGAAAAGTATTCCATCCGCAAGATTGGATGAAATGTGTGTAATTTTTGGAGACGAACATCCAGCAACTACTGTAAATTCGTACCTTAACTCTTTTATACATTCCACTGTCTTGTTTAAAGCTTCTTTCGCGTTTCTAAATTTCCCAGCACCAATTCCAACAAGAAACCGATTACCAAATTTGTTTTGTAACCTTTTAATGCCTTTTTTGATCTCTGAACATTCTCTTTTAAGTGGAGATAGAACTCCAAAGCCAATAAAAAGAGAAGTAGAATTGGCTATTATTTCCGCTACATCTAATGGATCCTTGAACCCTTCAAACTCTCCTACCCATACAATCTTTACTCCGCTTTTCTCTACTATCTTAGCTCTATCTACTATTTCCTCGTCTTCAAGGTCACCGCTTATATTGATACCTATTTTACCAATCGAGGAGTTTTTTAATTTGAGATTTTGTAAATTCTTCATCCTCCTCTTCAATCACACTAGTGATTTTTGTTTTTGGTTTGTATCCTAGCCTATCTCCATAAAGCTCAACTACAAGCTTTGCAGCTATTTTTGCTAAATCGTACATTTTTGCTTCAGTAAGTTCTCTAAACTCGCGTCTTCTTTTATCCTTCCTTTTATCTACATAATGTAGGCAAAATAGACACCTGTACGGAGAAATTGGTACTGGTTCTTTGTCCGAAAATACGTCTTCGAAGGCTTCTATAGCACAGTATGCGCCATCACTAAATTTGCAAAACTTAACTCGTTCTTCTGCGATCTCTTTTGCAACCTTGAAAAACTCATTTAGTTCGGGTGTTCCGAGATCCACTTTCTTTCTTTTGAAAAAGTACCATTCGTAGAGTAATTATACTATCTCCGATGGAGACACTCCTGACTTTTCTCATTTTTCGAGTATGAGTTTTTCCATATCTGGTGGCACTTCAACGACTATTTTCATACAATCCTATATCTTATTTGGTGGATGTTTTCTTCTTTTTTTCTCCTTTCTTTTCCTCCCTTTCCGGTAGTGAGGGAGGCTTCTCCATCTTTTCTACTGATTTCTCTTCCTCTTTAGCTATGGCTGAAGCTAGCATATAATATCCTATTGCATTGCTTCTTAGCGGATCATCAGGCTTTTTAAGATTACCGATGTCTTCGAAGTTCTCGCTGAAGTACTCAAACACACCTGGAAGTAGGCATCCACCACCAGTAAGTATTAAATCCTCCACTAAGCTTGTTGATAACCCCTCCAAGATCAGTTTTACCCTATTTGCAATTCTCTCAGCCCATGACTTCATGAGATTACTGTATTCGTCCATTATTTCCTTGTGACTAACCGCTATCCTTTTTCCGCTTCTGATTCTACCTATCTCGTAGTTTTCATTTAGTAGAAGTTTTGTCATTTCCTCCGGTGTGATACTTATTCCGATCTTGTTTCTTATAGCAACTTCTAAACCCTCATATAACTTGTCAACACCCATCAGAATAGTATCTCCCCTCAGATATTCCATGTGTGATATCACTACGATATCGGTTGTTCCAAATCCAATATCTACACAGACGCCAGTATCAAGTTTCATGTACGCTAAACTTCCAACAGGTTCTGGAAAGAGAAAAACTCTAGCTTTTAACTCATCTTCAAGTTTGCTTTTTACTTCAAATCTCTCTTTTTTGGATGATTTAACAGGTAAACCGGTAGCAATAAGAAGATTCTCACCAACACCTAGCAGTTTCATTGCGTATTTTGCAAGTTCTATGTATGATTTGTGCATAACTCTGCCCTCGTGGATAGGTCTCAGGACCTCAACGTTCTCCATAGTTTGCATAATGGACAAAGCTTCTTCACCTAAGTACATGCTCTTGGATTCTCCCTTCAATGTCCAATCCTTCTCCTCACCATAAGCAACAAGGCTCGGGAAAAAGACGACATTTTTTCCATTAGCTGTTGCCTTTGTATAATTCGTGCCTATATCAAGTCCAATTGGGATCATAGCAACATGTAAGTAAAGGGTATATAAAACTGTTACCAGAAAATATGATAAACTATCCAGATTATACTATTTTTATGATAGGATGGGGCGAAATAATACTCATCGGTGTAATAGCTTTACTGTTCTTAGGTCCAGAAAAGCTAAATGAACTTGCAAGAGAATTAGGGAAACTCTACGGCGAGTATAAAAAGGCTAAGAGGAAAATAGAACTCGAGATGATTTATGGGATTAAGCCAATAAGCAATGAAGAACTTGAGGAGGAGATCAGAAAAAAGTATGAAGAAATGGGAATCGAAATATTAGACAAAAAAGAGTGAGTTTACAGTTTTGCAATTTCGTCTTCATTAAGACCTGTTATATCCATTATAGTCATTCCAGTCTTCAGTTTTGAAGCTTCCTCCTTACTCATATTCTCTCTAAAAGCTTCGTCAGAAAGTATAATGCTATTTCCAAACGGATCTTCGAGTATTAGTGTTAGTTCCTCATCACCTTCTAAGGTGTTCTTAATCTTTTCCAAGATCCACTTGCAGCGTTTAACTTTTCCCTCATCGTTTGCATTCCATCTCATAGCAGTGGTCACAATTTTTTCAAATCTGTTAAGAATGCTTTCAACATTTGTTATAAACGCCTGGCTAGCTGGTCCTGGTTCTATAGAGACGCCAATCTCTGGTATCCTTATTGTTCCGGATGTGGAACGAATTATTTTAGTGTAAAGATTTTTACGATTTATCTTAATTAAGTATCTAGTTGGCTCTTTTATACTTAGCACAATTGAGTCCGCATGCTTAAATCCACACTCACAAATAGCTGAAGTAAGTAAAATTTTACCAAAGAAGGGGACTTCGTACGTCGTCGTTAGTATTTTCAAATTTTTTCCACAACTTGGACAGGGAATCATCTTGTTACTCTAATTTTATTCCTGTCAATTTTTATACCTGTTGGAGTTATAACCACGTAATCTTCTCCGAGTCCAACTATATCGCCGTTTACATCCTCAGCCAGCTGTCGCAAATCCTTAAGTACTCGATCTAAGGTAAGCCTATCGTGTTTTATGAATGCTATGTCTGCTATAACTATATTTCCGTCGTAGATTTGCTTCCTTATTTCTGGTACCTCACTGAGACCAGTTATTTCTGCAACTCGCACATACATCTCAGCCTCGCCCTCTATTTCAGT
>QMQV01000168.1 GCA_003649085.1 Thermoproteota archaeon | reverse complement strand
CTAGAGGATGTCAGGAGGACTAGCATCTTCATAGAAGTCGTCGATCATCGATCTGGTCTCGGGGACTGTGAGTTCTGCGCCGAGAAGCCAGCAGAATTCATTATCAGAGTTCGAAAAGGAAGGTGGTGAAAGGTGAGCGAGGAGCTTGAGCGTAAAGAAACGATGATTCGTAGAGAGGGGTTGACGATTAGGCTTAGGCGGACAGAGAAGGGTAACTATGTTTGGGTAATTGAAGCTGATTCACCTAAGCTTGATCCAGAAGCTTTGGAGAAGGTCATCGAATATGCTGACAAGAGCTTGAGGAGAAAATTCCTTGGAGAGAATGTGGAGATTCCTGAGCCTCCAAGGATTCAGGAAGCTGAGGCTACTAGAGAGAAGATTGAGAAGAGTTTTCCGCTTCTCAGCAAGAAACGGAAGTTGTTTGGAAGATTAGTCGTCTGCGAAGATAGAGTCGTTCTCGAGCCTCTCAAGCCTTTACCATCGACCGATCCCGCGATAGGCTGGCTCATAGGCTTCCTAGAAGGCAAATACGGGAAAGAGAGAGTTAGCCTTGAACGCGATAGGACAGGCTATTTCAGGCGGATCGTAATCGCTGAAAAGCCTTCCGAGGAAGAGCTTGAGGATCTGAGAGGGAAGGCTGCCTGGAGCTTCATCCGAGCAGCGACGAGGAAACGGAAGAAAGTTTGGAGGAGGTGGAAGCGGGGCCGATGAAGCCGAAAACGATGCAGGACTTGATCGAGGAAGGCGTATCCGAAGCGAGAATAATCACGGCATGGCTTAAGGCGGAAGTCAAGCTTGAGATCGCGAAGCGTAAGAAGATTTGCAGGATCTGCGGGAAGCCCATCCACAAGGGGGAGGAATGCGTGGTCTCCGGTGACGATGACCTCGTGTCGCTGTATGGAGCGTTTTGGAGCTTGAAGGTTCACGCTCACAAAGCATGCTATGAGAAGCTCACGTTACCGAGAGGCTTAAGCGAGCGGTCGTTCTATCGAAAGAGGCGCTATTGCCCGCGATGCGAGGTTTGGGTCGAGATCTATGATGGCGCCAATGGAGATGAGCCGTGGCCTAGGAGATCGGATAGTAATACGCGATGTCCCTTCTGCGGCTTTCCGCTTCGCCTGCGACCTCGAAGACTTCCTAATGCCCCTCGAATCTCAGCAGATCTTGAAGACCTCAAAGTAGTTCCAGTAAAGGGTAGGCAGCTGACCCTCGACGACTTCACTGGAAGGTTGGTCTGGGTCAAGCGAGGTGATAAGCTTGAGCTATACGAGGTGGGATAGCAAGAGGGTTCCCTACCCGCTTCTAATAGAGCTGATCACGTCGATACTGCGAGAACATCGGAAGCCGATCCCCCTCTACGCCCTAGACTACGAGCTTTCCAGGCGAGTTGGATTCTTCATATCGATTGAACAGCTAAGAGAAGCGATCAAAAGCAGCGACAGGTTCAAGATAATTGATCGAGATCGAGTCAAGCTGAACAGGAACTGGCGGCTCTGCGAAGAATGCAAGTCCAAGAATGGCGCGATCTGGATCCAGGTAAATGGAGTCCACCTCTTCTACTGCCTAGACTGCGCCTGCAAGCTCTTGAAGAGAAGTGGGGTGGTGGTCGAGGCTTGAGGAAGGGTAAGCTGGCTCGGGTAAAGTTCTGGGATCACGTGATCTTCAGAGACTCTGATCCCATGAAGGTGAAGCCCGTCTTGCGGGAGACGCTTGGATGGATATATGACGAGGACGATCACGCGGTTTGGATCCTCTGGGTAAGGGATCTAAGCTCCCCCCAAGAGAGGATCCATCCCATGACTGGGATCTGCATCCTGAAGAGCGATATAATCGAGCTTAGGGAGGTGAAGGTCACCTGATCTCAGCCTTCTTAACGTATACTCGCTCTCCCTCTAGGATCCAGAGGACCCTATCCCCTTCTTTTACTCCAAGCTTTTCGGCGGCATCTTTCGGGATGCGGGTCTGCATGTTCTTGGAGATCTTGGTGAGGCCGAGGACCCGCTCGCTCATCTCCCTACGGCTAAGAGTCTCTTACTCTCTGTTTTATGGGTTTTCTCTTAGAGTAAGAAATTTAAGACATTTAAGAGTATTAAGGTGAGGCGAAAATGGCCCGGAGAAGAGCGCCCAAAGCGGTTCTCGTCTTAGAGCAAGTAAAGAGGGATGGCAGGGTGGAGAGGATCGTTGATGAGCCGAACAGGGTCGGCTACGTGATCTTCAAGCCTGAGAATGGCAAGAGGAAGATCCTAGTCTTCAGGAGAATGGATAATCAGCATCTGAAGCAGCCTGTCGAGGTATGGATTCCCGCAGACCTCAGGGAGGAAGACTACTATGTGATCGACTACATCATTCAAAGCATTTGCAGGCGGACCCCTAGGCTCCTCCCCTTCGCCTTGGGAAGCGAGGCGGTCAAAAAGCTATGCCGCTACCTCCTGCTATACCGCTCTGGAAGCCTCAAGACCCTCTGGATCTACGTCTACTGCCTATACAGGCTCTCCAAATACTTCGGGAAAAGCCCAGATGAGCTAATTCGAGAAGCCTATGAAGGCGCGGAAAACCTCAGGCATCACACCCGCCTCCTCGAGGAATACTTATTGCTTCTGAAGGCTAGAGGAGCCAGCTCAGGTTATGTGAATACGCATGCGAAGGCCATGAAGGCTCTATACCGAGCGAATGGCCTGAAGCTTGAGCTAAGCCTCCCAGTCAGAAACGCCACTAAATACTATTATCGGGCTCCGACCCCTGAGGAGCTTCAAAGGCTGTTAGAGCATGGAGGCCTTAGAGAGAAGGTAATAGTTAGCATGCTCGCCTTGGGAGGCTTCAGGCTTGGAACCCTGGTTCGCCTCAAGTATAGGCACGTCAAGCGAGATCTCGAGGCTGGTAAACGCTCTATCCACATCCATGTCGAGGCTGAGATCACGAAGGGGAAATATTGCGACTACGATACCTTCATCGGAAATGAGGCCGTCGAGTTCCTGAAGCTATATCTCGAGCAACGGAGGAGAAAGGGAGAGGTCATCACGGATGAGTCCCCCCTGATAGTAACCAGCCGCTCGCCTCCAAGGCCTTTAACTGAGCAGCAGATCTACATCGTGATCCATAGGCTCTACAAGAAGGCAGGTCTTATCCGCGAATGCGAGGAAATACGCGGGCCTGAAGCTGGAAGAAGATATGATCTCCGAGCCCACTCTCTCCGAAAGTTCTTCAGAACCCAGCTTACGGCAAGAGGAGT
>QMQV01000167.1 GCA_003649085.1 Thermoproteota archaeon | reverse complement strand
TCTCCATATTAATCCCAAAAATATAGCTATACTTCTTTACAACCTCGGTATTTCTCAAAAGTTCCCTAAATTTCTCAAGCATCTCCCTATTCCCTGCGACAGTTGGAATTTCAGGTAATCCAAGCTCTTTTCTTAGCTCAGGGTTGCCTGCGACGTTTTGAGTGTGGCCCCTCTCGTATATCTCTCCGAGAACCAATGGGACGTAAGTTTCATCTTCCTTGCACTGCCACCTTCTTATTGCCAAAATAATTTCAAAGGGTTCAGCTCCTCTTGGACACCTTTCCTCACACCCTCCACAGGTAACACACATCCAAGGACTTTCATCTTCCAGAAGGACTTCCCTTAATCCTAATTTACAAATATGGATTAACTTCTTTACATTCAAGGGGCTCTCAGAAATTCCTGTAGGACAGTCTGCAATGCAGGTTCCGCATTGATAGCACTTGAGCAAATCTTCCCCACCAAGCTCTACCAGCTCACGTATGAGGTTCTTATCTCCTTCTTCGCTGAGCTTTATAACCATAATTCACCACCTCATGGACTTTCGAGTAGTGCAGATAACTCATCATACCTAAACACGGGACCATCTTTACACACATACTTACCCTCTACTCTGCACCTGCCGCACTTTCCTATTCCGCACTTCATCCTTCTTTCGAGGGTTGTGTATATCTGATCTTCTTTGAAACCGAGTTCTTTCAGAACATTTAGAGTTATCTTTATCATTATCGGTGGTCCACAAGTTATTGCAATTGTGTCCTTTGGATCAGGCTTAACGTTCTGTTTTAGATTGTCTGGAACAAAGCCCACGAAATACTTCCATCCCTCCTCAGGCCTATCTATTGATAAGTGAACCTCGTAGCCTTCTTCGATTAATTGCATTAATTCATCTTTATACACCAAGTCCTTTGACGATCTAGCACCGTACACTATCGTGAGATTACCATAATCTTTCCTGTTATCAATAACATACTGATATATTGACCTTAAAGGAGTCTGACCAATTCCACCTCCTATGGTAAGTATGTTCATTCCCTTCCACTCTTCCACAGGGAAAGGCCTCCCAAGAGGTCCTCTTATGCCTACAACATCACCAACCTCCATCTCATGAAGCTTAGTTGTTACTTTTCCAGTTTTAAGCACGCTAAACTCCAGATCTGGCCTTGTTGGAGAATTTGCTATTGTAAACCAACTCTCACCTCTACCAAAAACTGAGACTAAGCATCCTTGCCCAGGCTTATAATCGAACCTCTCTCTTCCTATAAGCTTAATTTTAAACGTTTTAATTGGTCTTGGCCCTTTAACCTCATCTTTAATTTCAACTATCTCTGCCTTGTAAGGCACGTAAGGGTTCTCCACTCGTTCAGCCATCATTTGCTTTCACCCCCTTCACGAAGTCCGTTTAATACTTCAGTTATGTCGATGCCCATTGGACATGCCTCTATACATCTCCCGCAACCTACGCAGAATATTTCTCCCGTTTTTTCAACCATGTAGTAGAACTTATCGTAAAATCTGTTTCTCAGTCTCTGCCACTTTTCCCTTCTAGGATTATGGCTTGAGCTTTCAAGCGTGTATAACGGAAACTGACATGAGTCCCAAGCTCGATATCTTACACCTTCCTCCTCCCCTTCGTCAAGAATGTCGAAACAGAAACATGTTGGGCAGAGATATGTACACACACCGCAACTTACGCATGTAAGAGCTATTTTTTCCCAGTAGTCGCTCTCGAAGTTTTTCTCCAGAATCTCTCTGAGATTTTCAACTTCTAATTTCCTCCTGAACATTTTAACCGCCTTATCCCTAAGCTCATCTCTCGCTTTTATGTCTTCTTCACTCGCATCCTTAACATCAAGCATTTCAAGTACCTTGTGACCTTCCTCTGTAAAGGCCTCCAAAACTTGCCTATCTCCAAGATCAGATACAAGGATATCCAAACCTTCGGAACCGAACGGGCTTAGACCCAAACTCTCACAGAAACAATACTCTCCAGGTTCATTGCAAGCATATCCTATTAGCAGTAAATTCTTTCTTCTTGCCTCATAATACGGATCTTTAAAATCGTCATTTAGGAAGACTTTATCTAGTAAAGTTAGGGCTTTTGCGTCACATGGCCTTATACCCACTATTGCTCTCTTACTATCATCAATAGGGATTTCCTCAATCCACTTGCTATACTTGATCAACACCTCATTTTCTGGGAACACTATTTCTTTCGGTGACTTTCTGGTGTTGCAGTATTCCAGAGAAATCTCCTCACCACTTTTTATCTCATCAAACACATAATAATCCTTCGTTTTTACTGCACCGTACACTTTGTATCCGTCTTCAATTAACTTGCTGACGATATCTCTAAGAAAGTTACCGCTATATACTTTCATTTCCTATCACCTTCCCTCAGGTAAGATATCCAACTTTGAGAGGAATGGTATTTCCTCCCCGGGCTTATATCCAAATACTTCTACAACAACTTTCTGAAGCTTTCTTTCAAGCTTTCTTAGTGGTAATCCCATTGGACACGCTCTTTCACATTCACCACACTCAGCGCACCTACCAGCATGATGCAGAACCCTTACAAGGTGGTAGAACAAGTTGTCTTCCACGCTTATTGTTTTTCCAAGCATCCTTGGATAGCTCGCCTTCTCCTCAGCGGGAGTCATGGGGGAGACTGCAAGATTTGTTGGATCAACTAAACATTCAGTACAGTAGCAAAGGGGACAAACACTCCTACAAGCGTGACACCTTATGCACTTCTTGAATTCCTCACTCCAGAACTTCCACCTATCCTCAAGGGGTAACTTTTCAATTTCCTCAATATCTGAAAAATCGCTTCTACCTTCTAGAGGTTCTCCCAGCAAAACGTCATATTCAATGGGTGTTGGCTGGGAACAGTACAGGCAGTTTTCAAATATGACCTCATCAAATGGTATTTCCTGTTTTTCACTACCAGCTGTAATAACCACTTTACCATCCAAGAGCTCGACGCTCTCTATTTCAGAAAGTTTGAACTTGACTTTTTTAACAAATTTTCTGTAATCGACCACACCAGGACAAGAAATACCAATTATATACACTCTCTCCCTATCTATCTTCTCTTCAATTACCAGCTGTCTTATTGCTCGAGAATCACACCCCTTAGCTACCACCGCAATTTTACCATTTCTCTTGTTTAATTCCTGACAAAGAAGCTTGGCAGGGTTATTAAATGAGAGGGGTGACAGCGTAATGCTA
>QMQV01000166.1 GCA_003649085.1 Thermoproteota archaeon | reverse complement strand
TAATTCTTAAACCCTCTCTTAATTCCTCACGCAGTATTTTACAGAAGAGACACTCCCTACTCCTCATGTAGTAGGCTCTGGCGTTCTCAAGCTTAATCCTAACCTTAAGTGGTATGTGCGGTAGTGCGTAAACTTGATTATGCGGATGACTTAAACTAACACCTACCTCTTCACCCTTATTTCTGAATATTGCTATGTAATTGACCTTATCGGTAGCAGCTAGCTCCTTAGTAAGCCTCACCCATGCTTTAACAACAGCACTCATCTCCTCATGACTTAATTCACATAGATCATTAATGCTGTGCTTCGGAGTTTCTACAACCACGTAACACGCTCCTGATGCAGGTGACTTTTTAAAGAAGCCACTACTTAATGATGCAGGCACTCCATGGAAAGTAAGTACAGGATATTTATTAGGTACAACAGCTACATTACCCCTAAACTCAACCTCGCCACTGCCGGGACAGAAAGGACATGTACTTAAAGGTCTCCAAGGCCTTGCCACCCTCACGCTAGAAACCATGATCCACTGTCCTAGCAGTGGATTATATCTTAACTCCCTAACAACCACTAGAAGACACCATATAGTACTTTATTAATAATGGTTATTACATTAACTTATACACCGCCAATACGCCCTACTGCATTAACACCGTCAGATACTTCAACAATAAAGTACTTGGGACTCCATGGAAACTCCTTAACATAATTACTTAGGACCCCCTCAGCTATAAATTCAACCTTGTCCTTACTAGCCAATATTATGGCTGATCCACCAAAACCCGCGCCAGTCAATCTCGCACCATAAGCACCTAACCTGACTGCCTCACGTACAATAAAGTCCAGCTCAGGGCAACTCACTCCGTAATTAGTAGCTAAGTCCCTATGCGCCTCAACCAGTACAGCCCCAACAGCTTCCATATCACCTGACCTGAGGAGGTCTCTTACCTTAATGACTCTTTCATTTTCTCTCACAATATAAGATAAGTAGCGCTTATGCTTCATTGGTAACTTAACTAGGTCACTGCTACTTACGTATTTTGACGACCTCACCCCAAGCGTTCTCAGCCCCTCCTCAACAGCCATCCTGCGCTCTCTGTACACGGTCTTACTTATTTCCCTCTTAATACCAGTGTAGAATACCGCTATTGCAGTCTCTCTCGGTATTGGCACATACTCATGCCTCAGTGCCTCAGTATCAAGGAATATTGCATGACCTCTCCTACCCATTGAAGATGAGAACTGATCTAGGATTCCGCAGGGAATACCGACAAATTCATTCTCAGCCTCCCTAGCTATTAGAGCCATTTCAATCCTGCTGAGACCCAGTGAGTAAACTTGGTTAAGAAAGTAAAGTACAGCTAGTTCTAAGCTGGCGGACGAACCTAATCCAGAACCTATAGGTAAGTCACCGCCCACCACACCCTCGAGACCGCCCGCCCTAACCCCTCTCTTACCTAGTGCATAGTAGATGCCCTTAACGTAGTCACCCCATCCACCAGTTCTTGCCAGATTACTTAGGTCGAAGCAGACTACCTCCTTAAGCATCTTGCTCTTTAGCTTGACTATCTCGCTCACTGCTCCCTCGAGCACTATGTATAAGTTGACTGCTGCAGGCATTACATAACCTAGCGCGTAATCAGTGTGCTCACCAATGATGTTGACTCTTCCCGGAGACATAACTACAAGTTTCTTCAAGCACGCACCTCCTGAGGTTTTGTAATCTACTAAGTGAAGAGCGCCATATATATTGAGGCAAGAATAGCTGTTGTTATTACACCAGCTACGTTAGGCCCCATAGCGAATGTAATCAAATAGTTCCTCGGGTTGTACTTGATTGCTACCTTATGGCTTATCTTAGCTGTAGTGGGCACACATGAAACACCTGCAGGACCTAACAGCGGGTTTATTCTGCCTTTACTGACATAATATGTTATGATGCCACCTATTGAGCCCCCTATGCTTGAGAGGGTTAGCGCTATGATCCCTAGTGCAAGCACCTTAAGTACTAGTACGTTAAAGAGTGTTTGAGGTGTTATTAGGGTCCCGAGAACTAGGGCTAGTACGAATGTTGAGAAGTCCAGCACTACCTCATCAAGCAGCCTCACGTACCTGTTCACCCTCGCCTCCCTAACAATGACGCCTAGAAAGAATGAGAGTATTAGTGGTGATGCTGTAGAGAATAGAGCACTCAGTACAGCAGCAATAACAACTGAGAACACTAATTTCTCCCTAGCAGAGATCTTCGGAAGCCCTCTAACATCCATTGGCGTAGTCAGTAGCTTCTTAGGTATTGTTAGTTCATCTAACTTTTCCTGGAACATGTATAGTATGCTGAGGTAAAGGTAGCCAACGACGTTAATTGCTACAAATAAGTTGAGCTCTCTAGGCAGGTCAAGCATTTTAGCTGAAGCGAAGAGTACTATGGGCCCGTCCGCACCCCCGATTAACGCTATGGATGCTGCCTGCTTGGGTGTGAACCCAAAGAATGTTGCAGCTATGGGGAGGGTTAATATGGTTCCTAATTCGGCGAAAGCAGCTAAGATAAAGCTGACGTAAGGTCTGGCCATCAGGAAGGTTATGTCTGTCAGTGACCCGATGCCGAAGAAGACAAGGCATGCAATTAAGCCGTTGGAAAACATGAGGGTGTAGAAGGGCTGAAGCCAGTAGTACCATATCGCGGACCAGTCAGTGAAGTTGTAGTTTACGTGAGGGTTTCCTGAGCCAGGCCCTGCACCAGGTATGAAGGCCAGATTAGCTATGATCATTCCTAAGCCCATAGGAATCATTATGAGTGGCTCAAGGTACCTCTTATAGCCTAAATAAACTAGTATAGCCCCAGCAATAGCTAGAACCACCCTCACAGCTATCTCAGCTGGCGGCAGACTCAGTATACCTACTATTGCTGTTATGAATCTTACTAACTCACTCACCACCTCCGACATACCTAATCACCTTCCTAATCAAAGAAACAAGTAGAGCTACGATGATAGCAACCGCAAATAACATAATATATGATAGCAAGGCATCAATAAGCACCCCCATGAGCACCCCCTCAAAAACATGGGACCGTCACATATAAGTTTGAGTCCCACGCGTTAAGTCACAGCTACTGGAAATTGAAATTAGATTAACTCTAAGAGATCTATGCTAGTCATGCATTAGACTGCTTAATCTATTTAAACAGTATATTCAACTGTACAGCAGGTAGCTAAGAACTCGAGGCAGTGATTTACCATGCTTAAACATAGCTTAGACC
>QMQV01000165.1 GCA_003649085.1 Thermoproteota archaeon | reverse complement strand
GTTTGGTTTTGTCCTATTGGAATAGAAGGTAGGAAAAGTTGTTTGTTTCGGATATTAAGGTTTGTGAATGAAGATTGGATTGTGAGTTGGCGGAACACCATAAATATCTTAAATTCATCTTCAAGTACTGACGGAAAGCTGACTACTTTTATACTCATATATGTATATGTACCAATGTATTTAAGTTTTGTCCAGTAATATTACTAGGTTTCAGTCAAAGTCCTTATATGGGGTTAATTCGTTTCCGCAAAGCAGTCATTCCAGTTCCATTTCTTTTTCTTCGCGTTTTCGAGACCTTAAGTATGTAATAAGAATTAAAGCAACGAACGGATAAGCAAACATAAGGTACCAAAAATCGTGAAGCTCAAATTTTGTCGAAAAATAGAGTGCAGGATTGAATACTATCGTAAATACTTCTGAGCTTCCCCGAATAATGTGATGTAGTTTTCGAAGCAATTCAGAACTCGAGTTGGACATGGTTAAAAAGTAGTCGAGACCGCCAAGTACTATCAACAGAAAGGCGTGTATGAATACGCCTACATAACCTTTAAACAAAACCGGAAAACCGGAAATAGCGTAGAAAAGCCCTATTTTAGATAGTCTTTTTCTTAGACGGATCAAGATTGCCGCCAGAATTACAGCCAGAAGAAAAAGACGTGAATCTGGGTAGACTACTGCGATGAGGACAGTAACTAGTACCAGTGTTAGCAGATTCCTAATCTTCATCTCCAACCCTCAGCTTAAGATAAAGCAGCAACAACACAACACTGATTGCTGCAAAAACGAGTGCAAGAGTTAAAGTTATAAGTTCTGCATAACCAGGACCAGCTGCTATTTTGTAGCTCGGAACGGGGGTTGGGCGGGGGACTTCTTTGTACGCAACCCATTCCCGGGATGTAAGGGTAAAATACCTTGCAAGCATGTATAATGATGCAAATACGCTTGCTATTAAAGACGAAATTATCAAAGCAACTTTCTGTATGTGTCTCTTCAAAAATACCCTTGCCTTGTCTGTAAGCTCGTAGTATACCCACTTGTGGCCGTCTTCAACCCGTCTGACAAACTCAAATTCGCAGAGCTTGTTTAAGTGCTGATGAAGGGCAGATTTCGATATTTCCAGCTCCCTACTCATTTCACTGAGCGTTTTTCTCCTATTCTCGAGAGATTTCAGAATCCTTATTTTCGTAGACGACAGTTTTTTTAGCTCCGAGTCCGAGATCTTTGCCTGCATATAACCGCCCGGCTCTTCATAATTTAATCGACTTCTTAAAGTTACCTTACTATCTTATTATAGACTATGCAAAATACTGCCGAAAACGTCAACCATAGAATTAGGTTTATGAAGAGTATCGTCGATCTGTTTAGCACTGGAATGTTTATAGTTAAACCAAACCCCAAACCAAACACCAGGCTTAACCCAACAACCTTTACCAATCCCATTCCAACCTTTTCAATTATCGTTCCAAAGAATATGCCAGCAATAATGGATAAGATGAAAAGCACGACAGACCCAATTAGTAAAGTCGTACCGTACAGAGAGCTAATGTCAAAGAACACACCGTACACCCCAGTTACAAAACTCAACTCTTTCATAACCTCTTCTCTAAAAGATAGCATTACGTACAGGTGAACGACTACTTCAACTAGTCCAACAAAAATTCCACCAATAAATCCTGACGCCACCTCTTTACTTTCAAGCCTTTCTAAAAGCCGCATAACGCATCTTACAGCTCGGTTTGCTCAACCCACCTAACCGACTTCAATTTTTAAACTTAGTTATACTTAAGCACTTCTCATTCACTGTTCTGGCACAGGTATATATAATCAAAAAATAAAGCTTCCTTATGAGAGTTTTGGTTACGCCGATCAACAATCCAGAGGAAACTATAACAAAAATCCTGAAGAACTTTAATATTCAACTTGAGGGCAAAAAGGTTTTTGTGAAAATAAACGCTGTAGATTTTAGAAGAGGAAGTTACACCTCTCCTAAGACTATTGCTGCTGCTATAGACTCTCTTTACAATCTTGGTGCTGACAAGGTTTTTGTAATGGAGAACAGCACTCAGGGAAATTTTACAAGACTAGTTTTCAAAGTTACAGGGATTATCGATGTCATAAGAGAGAAGGGGGCTAAAGCGATATACCTCGACGAAGAGAAGAGCGTTAGAGTAAAGATAGGTGAATACGAAGTAGACTTTCCAAAGGTCGTTTACAACATCATAAATGACGATTCTTCATTTTACCTTCAGTCGCTAAGAAGGCTCCGTCCGTAAGTTGCCGACAAAGTCGAGATCATAGGAGATACTTCTAATCTAAGTTCAATCAAAAGTACCCGCACGAGTTCCTAAAGATAATTCCCGAAGGTGTAAAGATAGTGAAAGGCAAGGAACTCGCCTGCAGAGAGGGTTGCGTTGACAACACTCTAATGCTTCTTGAAATGCTCCACGTAGATTACGGCTGTAATGGGGAGTTTAGTATAGGTTGCGGAAAGGGATTTGACAAAAGCGAGCTTGATAACTTGAAGGATCCAGTTCTCGTTGTGGGACCATGTGCTGTAGAGGAAGTCGGGGAATACTTGAAGCAGAGGTATAAAGTTGTAACTGTCAACTACTGCAACGATCTCTCCGCGGTTTTAACAGCTCTCATAAAGCTTATGGGAATAGGAACAACAAGAATTGTGCCAATGTCTCCTCTTAAGCTGATCCTAACGTGGATAAACGCAAAGTTGCATGGCTCAACGGCTAACACACCGCCAATCTTCTAAGTACGTAAAAGAATTCTGAAAAGCTAATCCTAGAGGAGTTACCAAGCCAAAATCTTCGCCCAACCCACAGCTACGTCTCTATCACCGACTTTACACTTAACTTCAATCTTGTATCTGTTCTTCTTTTTCTCAACCACCTCCCCATCCACTTTTACGATATCACCGATCTTAACTGGAGACACGTACTGAAAATAGCTTTCGAGCAGAACTATGGTCCCCGGCAGCATTGCTAGGGCCGCAGAAACCAAGCTTGTTGTTAGCATACCATGTACAACTCTACCTCCAAACTTTGTTTTGGCAGCAAACTCTTCATCAAAGTGTACAGGATTAAAATCTCCTGAAACTAGTGCAAAAAGGAATACATCTGCCTCACATATCTTTTTTTCATACGATATTTTATACCCAATGTCGAGTTCTCCTTCAAGCTTCTCGAACTTCTTGACTTCCCCACCACAATCCAAATAAGCCTTCTTAAGATTTTCGAACTTCATAATT
>QMQV01000164.1 GCA_003649085.1 Thermoproteota archaeon | reverse complement strand
ACATTTCTTTTTTCCATAATTACCTTTTCAATTATTTCTGCAGCCTTAACCGGATCTTCTTCTACTATGATCTTTCCTCCAGTCAGCTTCTCAACATCTTCAGTTAGCAGTTTCACTGCATCATCGCTACCAGTTACCGGTGGCACTGGGGACACGTGTGTGACGAGTCCATATGCCACGGCAAAAACGGCATCTACTGTCGCTTTCTGCTCCATGTACTCGGGAGCACTAACAGCTACTGGAAGCTTGGAAATGTCCACTCCTAATTTATCTGCAATAAGCCTTACAAGATACGCCACTCTACCAGTATCTGTACAAGTTCCAAAGCTGAGAACTGGAGGTATGTTAAGAGACTTGCATAAGGCTTTCAGCCTGTCACCAGCCTCATCAACAGCATCCATAGAGGTTAGACCAGCAACTTGCAAAGCCGCATTTCCACATCCCAGTGAAAGTACGAGGATATCTCTTTTAATCAACTCTTTAGCAACAGTCACAGTGTTCACATCGTGTGGACCATTCTTAAGTGTTGTACAGCTTACAAGCGCCACTATTCCCTTGACATCACCACTCTTTATTGCATCAAGCAAAACATTCAGATCCCCTCCAAGAGCTTCTAGAATCGCTTCCGGTGAGAAACCAACTGTTATCTCCTTCATCATCTCAACTTTAACAGCTTTCTTTTTGTCTCTCTGCTTGAAGTTTTCTATTGCCATATCTATTAGCTTCTCAGCAATCTCCTCAACCTTCTCTGGTTCGTAATCCAACCCCTCGTCGACACCTCTAAATCTAACAAGTTTGCTTACGGGAACTATCTTAACTCCGTACCTCTGATACTCTGGCAGTGACGGTAGTGCGCAGTTCATATCTGCAGCAAAGACGTCAATACATCCGGTTGCCAGAGCAAATTCCTGAACTATCCAGTTTCCGACTATTCCGGCAAACACTGGGCTGTTAAATCTCTGAATCAGCTCCTGTCCAGTTTCTATAAAGCCTATAATCCTTAAACCCTTCGCCCCTGCCTTTTTAGCTTTTTCCTGTATCTCCTCTTTTTCAGCAAGCTTGATTAGAGCAGCTCCAACAAAGGGCTCGTGCCCATCGACAGCTATGTTCACATAGTCTGGATCGATGATACCCAAATCAGCGTAACTTTCATGAGGTTTGGGCGTACCAAAGAGAATGTCCTGAATAACCTCAAGTGCAATCTGAGCGGCCATACAAGTTGATATGCACATGGACATACTCTTCTTTGCAAGAGACACGTAATTTGAGTCGACATTTGTCATTGCAGATGCTCCAACAGTAACTATCTCCTGGAAAACACCTTTGGGCATAATACCCAATTTTCTCCAAATATCTTTCCTTTTTTCTGGAGCAAATATTTCGACGAGCTTGCTGTTTTCAGTAGAAGCTAAATCTGCGATAACAAAATCTGCGACTTTAACTGCCAGCTCATTTACGTTATCACCAGAAATTCCAAGCTGAGATGCGAACCACTTAAGCTTATCAACGTCCTTAATTTCATATGGTGTTTTTCCTTCAGCAGTGGCCTTTAGCGTTTTCGCAGTCTCGATGGCATGGTAAGTGTAGGCTTCAGTACCGAGCATGTTCTTGTGAACGAAGTTTCTGATAACCAAACCGGCAGCATCTATGCCACACGCACCGTATGGATTCTTTTCGGAAATTCTGCATGGACCCATTGAACACAGCTGGCAGCTCAGACCTTTTGTGCAGAACGGGCACCTTCCTTTTTCCTGCGCGTTAAATCTGTCAACGATGTTTGTTACTCCATCTTTCTTCACTTTTTCGTACATCAAGTTTATGCTCTCATGGTAGCTAATTTTTTCCTCGATTTTCATAATCTCAATCTAAACTTCAACCAACATAACAGTTTGCCCTAAAAATTTCAGAAAGTATTATATCTTCTAGATATTTCTTTTGCTTAATGCTCAAGCTACAAATAAAAACCAAATTGCCAGAAAACTGTGCATTAGGAGCTATAAAGGAGATAGTGAGAGAAGCAACCTTTGAAGTAGAAGGATTTGCTAAGACTGATGGTAAGGTTAAAGGTCTTATAAGTTTAAAAGCCCGAAAGGTTGAGAATTTAATTAAAAACTTGCCATCTTTTTGTGAAGGCGTAGCAGTTTCAACTGTTGAAGCTAAAGTCCTTATTAAGGAACACACCTGCCTTATTGCGCATCCCATACTAGAATCTGGATGTATAATAACAAACATCGATATTGAGAATCAGAAAATCCTGTGGAACATAGTTTGCGATGATGAATCTTTCATAAAGCTCGTGAGAAAGCTTGAAGATTACGGTGTGGATTTTGAAATAATATACAAGGGTAAGCCTGACAGTAGTAGTGATATTACTTACAGGGAGGAGGAAGTCCTCAAAATCGCTCTGAAGAAGGGATACTTCGATTACCCAAAGAAGATAAAGCTCGAAGAGCTTGCATCTCTTTTTGGTATTGCGCCTTCAACACTTTCGGAAATCTTGAGGAGAGGGCAGAAGAAGATTCTTGAGAAGTACTTCAATGAGTGAAATTTTCGCGTTCAAGAATTCTTGAGTAATGTCTTTTTAAATCCAAAAGAGCTTGCTGAACCCTAGAAGTACTGTTGTACGCATGGTTTATGTGCCTGAACAGTGTTTCGAGTTTATCTTCTAGCTCCTTAATGTACTCACCCATGATATCGATTTTTCTCTGAATCTCTTCAGCCCTCACTGAAATCTCTTCAGCTCTTATCTTTGCCAAAACTAGGTTGAGGTAAGCCGGAAGTGTTGATGGAGATGTGAGAATTACTCTGGACTTTGATGCTTCAACTACGACTTCTGGAGATCTTGATATGAGTTGGTAGAACACGGCATCTGATGGCACAAACATGAATGCAAAATCAGCAGTGTTATCTTTTCCAACGTACTTATTTCTAATATCTTCAATGTGCTTTTTTACATCTCTAACAAATTCTTTCCAGAATTTGTCTTTAGACTGATCAGTTTCGCAGTACTTTTTGAAGTTCTCAAGTGGAAATTTGGAATCTATGCACAGGTATCTCCCACTTTCAATTAAAATGCAGGCATCAGGTCTGCACGACCCAATATCCTTCTGAAATGACAGCCTGTTCGATGGAAAAATGTCCCTTAACAGTACCTCAAGCTGAAGTTCTCCAAATCTCGCTCTAGCATGCTTGATTTGAAACATCGATTTCAGGTCGGATGTGATATTTTTCAGGTCATTCGATGCTTCTTTGAGTCTTCCAAGGTCTTCTT
>QMQV01000163.1 GCA_003649085.1 Thermoproteota archaeon | reverse complement strand
CTACAAACTCAAGTACGCTGAGGCCGTCAATGTTAGGGAGGCTGTTCAACGCGGCATAGAAAAGGGAAAGCCGCCCAAGAAGATCGAGCTGGTGGAGGATGAAAGGGTTCTCAGAGAAGTTGCCAGAGCGGTTGGATCCGTGAAGCCTGAGCTCACCCTCATAATTTCCCCATAAGATTTGGAGGAGGTGGGCTCCTGTGAGGCGTGAAGCTGAGCTCGCCTACAGGATGCTCTCCCCATACGTGGACAGGCTTGCAGAATCCCTCTTCACGGCGGACATAAACCTTGAAGACGCATCGCTGGAGGCCTTATCGGAGATCATATGCTTCAGGATTGAGCTTTCCGTGCGGCGGATGGTCAGGGAATTAAACGGGAAAATGCGGCGCGGCGAGCTTGAGGCTCTCCGCCAGCTCATAAGGGAGAACCCTGAAGCGGCGCGGAAGGCCTCGCGATACGTTGCTAAACGGCTGAAGTATAGGGTCCGCCGCATCATAGAGGAGGAGCTTGGAGATGAGTCAGGTTAAGCTGACGATCAGAAGGGGGCTCCGCCTCCACTTCCACCTTCACGTGGGCAGTAAAAACAGGTACTTTGAGATAAACTTGAGGAACAAGGACAAGGTCATACTTCGCCTTCTAAACGCGTTGAAATGGAAGATTGCTTTCCCAGAGGATGATTACCTCGCCAAGCACGCGATCACGCTTGAAGCCGTGGACCCCGGCGAGGATGTGGTTAAGGCTCTAAGGGCTTTAATGAACATTAGAGGGTTAAAACGCGGGGAAGCTGAAAGGCTGAGGAAGCTGCCGATAAAAGAGGTTTGCAGAGAGCTCGCCTTGAAGTCTCTCGTGGGCTAGTCCCTCACCCTCATTTTTCGGGTGGAAGGGAAGTGCTCGGTTGGCTAGAATATATGATGTTGTATGCCCGAGATGCGGGGAAATAATGGAGTGGTGCAAATATGATCCGCCGATAGAGAAGTGCACGTTCTGCGGATACAAAACGGCGTACTGGGACAGGAGAGGAGAACTGCATTGGAAGGATGACGCTCTCGTGTTCGGCGTTGGATCCACAAGCCTCGAAGTCAGAGAAGAGGCGGAGAGACGGAGAAGGCGGTTCTTTGAGGAGAGAATATACATGAGGTTTAAGACGGCAAAGGGGCTCTGGTGCACGGTTAAGATGAGGACGCCTCTAACATTCGAGCTGCGATTCAACATTAGGGGGAGGCGGATCGTCCTCCTATGCGAGGGCACGCACCTCAGCGACGCGGTTTCCTTCCTGAAGGATCATGGATTTATACCTTCATTCATGCTTGCAGGAATCAAATACAAGGGAAAAACGTATCCTCCGAGCAAAACGGAGATCCTCAGCGCCGTCTCTGAGAATGAGATTCCAGAGGTGTTAGCCGCCATTAAATAGGTAGGAATCAGGCGGAGGGAATTAATGACGCCTGCATGCCCGACGCTTAGTTAGCGTCCAGCTTCCCTCTTCTCCATTCTATTAGAAACTTGTGGAGGTGATTCTATGCGTGAGGTTAGCGTAAGGCTTCTAGGAAGAGAATGGCGGCATCGAATGTTCGATGTCTGCGGCATAGGAGAATTCAGGAGGAGGGAGGAAAGAGACGTCTTCATAACGCATCTCGACCCGGATCATCTGCCGCTTAAGGAATACATTATGGGCGCTAAGATACGGTTTTTCACCGCCGCACAATTCTTGCCAGAGCTGACCAGAAAGTACGGCGATGCATTTGAAGTTCTCGAATATACTGATGTCCTCAGACTGAAGCACACGACGGTGAAGGGCGGAAAATACGTGAAGGTGGATGCATATGCCTTCTTCATAAGGGAGGGGATGCTGATACCGGAATGCGATGATCCAGATGCTCTGATAAGAGAGTATTCCCCGAAGTTTGCATTCTTATTTGTCTCCTACCAAAGCCACTACCATCCCGTAGGATTCAACAACCGCCGAAGGGATGTCTTCATAGTCCATAACAAAGTGTGGAGGCCCTACGCTCCCAACGTCATACCGAAGATAGTCTTCTCATGCATGAGGGAGGATAGAGAACTCTACGCCAAGTACTACTTAAAAAGGGGGATTTAGTATATACAAAAATGCCTTTTAATGGCACTTATGTATATACAAACATTTGATTGAAGGAGGCGATCATCTTGAGTGTGGAGGTGTCTAAAGACGCATGCATGAAAGTGTCCTTCCAGTACGACCCAAGAATCATGGATATATTCAAGGGGCTACCTCCGGTTTTCAAGATAGAAAGGCGAAATGATGAGGTTACTGTCTACTGTCCGCTTGGATACGAGATACGGCGGGACTTCCACGGCTTCAAAGTCAGAGAATTCAAGGAGATATTTAGAAAACTCAATGTAGAGAACGGGAGAAAACTATGGAGAAGCGACCACATAATCCTCGAACCCAAGAAGACTGCATACTTACCGATAAGAATCTCCCCCTCCGAGCTAGAACTCCTCAAGAAAGCAGCTGAAAGAGCAGGCGAGACCCTCTCAGATTACGTCCGAGCGGCAGCCATGACTAGAATGGTAAGAGAGCTAGGTCTCTGATCTCTCCGATTAATATCAATTCCGGACGGGGGCCGGCGTCCGCCACATGCGGATTCCCCGCCCGATGTGTTCCGGGAAGGCACAACGCCTTCCCGATGAGCCGGCGAACCCCCCTGACGAGGCTGGACAGGTTAACAACGCCTTGTCCAGCCGCTCCTTCTAGGCTTCCAAACCTGGAAGGGGTTGGCTCCGTCGCGCCGGCCATGCAGGAAAACTGCACGTTAAGCGGCGGGGCCGAAACGCACGGGTTTTAGGTCCGCGCGTAGGGGGATGTTCGAGGCCGCCTCTCCACGCAAGGCGGCTTCGGCACTCCCTTCTTCTCATTCCGGGCAGGCTTCTCGGCGCCCGTTTTCGGGTGGCCTGTCCGATGCCTTCCGAACCCGCAGATGCGGGTTCGATGAGCCGGGAAACCCTCCTGACGAGGCTGGTTCTGACGCTTTAAATTGTCAGCCCAGCCGCTCCTCCGGTTCTTCCCGGAAGGGTTGGCCTGTCCGCCCGGCCGCGGTTATAACCGCGTTTCTGGGCAGGCCGAAACAGGCCTCTGGAACGGAGGCCTGTCGAGGGGTATGATGCCGCTTCGAAGTGGACGCCGCGTCTGCTCCTCAGAGCCCGTACTGGACGCTTCGGGCTTAAAAATCGACGGGGAATCTATTGATTGGCGGGAGGGGAAGGCTGCGGCTGCATCCACGTCCTTCTCCGTT
>QMQV01000162.1 GCA_003649085.1 Thermoproteota archaeon | reverse complement strand
TATGCTTTTTAGCCATTTCCTCAACTAACAAATTTATAGTATCGACTACTGCTTTTTGAAGCATTCCCAAGCCATCCTTACTTTCCATAGCATACGATATTCTTGAAACTACATCTTCTCCGTAAGCTATTTGAGCGTTATATTCAGAAGCTACGCTCAATCTGTTTCCGTTGGTCAGATCAACTAAATATGACACAATTTTAGTAGTACCGATGTCTACGGCCAGTCCAAATAATCTATTCTTTGTATTTCCTTCCTCAACATCCATTAATCTCTTATCCTGTTTAGAAATTGTTACTGTAACTCCCTCTGTAGATCTTTTGACAATTTCTTCAAGCTTAGAAGACAAAAACTCTGTAACACTGTATTGTTGTCGTATTCTTTGAATCTCAACGATTAGCGCTTCTTTTGGTATAAAAATCTTCTCTACAATAGGCTCTGGCGAGATTTTAGGAATTGCTGCATCTGTTTGAATTCTCTGACCTTCTATTCTAGTCTCAGGTGGAATAAAGATCTCACAATCTGATAAGCATCGTGAAATACAAGCGAGAATTACCTTTCTATCTAACTCTTCAGGAGTTAACAGTTTTTCTTCCGGGTTGTATTGAAAATCTACCTGACCTGATTTCAGAATGACTTTACACTTTCCACATTTCCCCATTCCTCCACATACACTCCTAATGACTATTCCTGCTCGTCTTATTGCTTCGAGAAGATCTATTCCCTTAGGAACCTTAATTCTCTTCCCGTACGGCTGTATTGTAATTGTAACTTCAGATTTTTCTTCGCTCATCGTGACCTCTGAAGTAATTAAATCAAATACAACCGATACAGAAATAAGTGCATCGGCACAAAATAAAAATACTATGTTAAATACTATGTTAAAAGACCTATGTTCTTTGCTACTTCTCTGGCAGCTAGGACTGAAGGAGAGTTTTGTGGAAGTTCTAATAGTGATCTTCCAGTTATGCCGTATTCATGTATTTTTTCATCCTCTGGTATGAGTCCTGCTACATCTATCCCAGTATTAGATGCTAGTTCCCAGAATTTTTCCTTCAATGTTTCTGAAAACCTATTTCCGACTAAATACAAATTCTTGATCTGTATATGGACTTCTTTCACTAATTCCTTAATCCTTATAGCAGTCCTGAAACTCATTACGGAAGGATCGACAACAACTATCATGGTATCCACATCCTTGTCTGTTCTTCTACTGATATGCTCCAATCCAGCCTCCATATCCATTAGAATCAGGTCATAGTTCGATAGAAGCACATCTAAAATTCCTGTTAAAACACTATTCACGTAACAATAGCAGCCTTCTCCCTCAGTTCTCCCCATTACCAGCATATCAAACTTGTCCTCTTCCACAAGTGTTTCATAAACCCACGCCTCCAGTATGTCCCTCTTAGAAACGCTTGATGGTATCTGGCCCTTTTCAACCTTTTTCTTAAGCTCGTTTGCGACCATTCCTACAGTCTTTCGTATTTCAATTCCTAAAACATCTGGAAGATTTGTGTCTGGATCTGCATCGACTACCAATATATCTCTGAAGTTTTGATTTTCATTTTCGAGAAGAACTTTGAGCAAAAGGGCAACCAATGTTGTTTTTCCTGTTCCTCCCTTTCCAGATACTGATACCACGAGGGATTTACTCATAACCACAGAGGATAGTAGAAACCCTCCGTAAAAGTGTTATGATTAAATATGTAGAAGATTATGCTTGAGGAGAAGGCGGATGTACCGAGAACTTTGGAATTGGGATAAGGTCAAAGACAGACTCAGACAATTGCCAGGAAGATTAGGCTTTCCTAAATCCGAATATCTTCGATTCCTGGGATTAAGACTTTCTCTTAAGGATGGAAAACTATTTGACGAACTCAGGGGAGTTGACTATCCTGAAGTGGAACCAGCAGTTTACTACGTATTACATGAGTATTCAAAAGCAGAAGATGTTCCTGAGACAGGAGAACTGATCCCCTTTAAAAAACTACCAGGCGGAATACACTATTACGGATCGTTTTATAATAGAGTTATTATTCCATTAGAAAGAACATTTGGAAGAGATCCTGAGCTTTTATTAACCGCCGCAGATCCTCTAGGTGGAACTAAGTTCGACCTCGGTGATGCTTCAGTAAAAATTTACGCTTTACCTAGAATTCCTGTAATATTTGCTATCTGGGCAGGAGACGAAGAGTTATCTGCCTCTGCTAATGTTCTCTTCGACTCTTCAGCTTCAAATTATGTTACTGCAGAAGAAGCTACAATTCTTTGTGAAATTACTCTAAAGAGACTTAAGGACATGATTGAGGCGCTAAGGTAGATCTTTTACGCTCTATTTTCTCTTAATCAGAGTAACCTTATGTGATAAGAAGTCTATGTCTTTTAACAAGTATCCACTTAATTTCTTAGTTTCTCCTCCCAAGCGAACTATTGTATATCCATCCCCCTCGTACTTCATGTAAACGACTTCTTCAGCTATGAGTTTAGCTTCTCCATTCTCTTCGACATAAACTTTACTTTCACACATTTTACAACACCAAACTAATACATCACCAGTCATGACGACATAAACATATTCTAAGGCTGATTCAAAATGAAACTTTCAACTAAACTTCTCAAATCCGATAAGAAAAACGAATCTTGAGGTAATTGATCTAGTCCTAGACCTTTATATTCAATTTCTGGCAATCTTTGATCAAACCTGACGATAAATGTTTGAATTTCATCTCCGATTATCGAATCCGCAAGTTTTTGAGCAGCTTCTTTGTCGATTACTTTGTTAACTATCACGATGCTTTTTTCTATTCCTAATTCCTTTCCCATCCTAATCATTTCATGGCCTATTCTCAGGGACTTAACAGTGGGTTCACACACAACTAACATTAAATTGAAGTTCTCAGCTAATCCTCTACCAAAAACTTCAGCACCTGCTTCAGAATCAACAATCACTACATACTCTTTTCTTGTTAACGAGTGTTTGAGAAATCTTCTTGCCAGAGCAATCGCAGGACACAGACAACCTTGTCTACTAGCATTTATACTTCCTACTACCACCAATCTAAGATTTTCCTTGATCTTTAAACCATATTTTTCAGCTATGTCATCCACTCGAGGATTTAACTTAAAAATAGCTCCCCATGTACTCCCAGGTCTAGCACCTGTTCTCTCTAAAACAAAATCATCATTACGAACAAGAGGAACGATTTTACTGGCCTCCTCATATGGTATTCCCAGACTCTGGGCTAGGTTAGGAACGGAATCTGTATCAAGAGCTATGACG
>QMQV01000161.1 GCA_003649085.1 Thermoproteota archaeon | reverse complement strand
GCTTAACTCCATGTCTTATGGGGTCCTCTTTCCACCCCATAAGACATGGAGTTAAGCAATTAAGGGTAATTGGCGGCGTTGATACAGAAAGTCTAAATTTAGGCCTAAAATTTTACGAAGAGATACTTGAAATACCACTTCATAAAGTCTCCTGCGTCGAGATAGCTGAAATGTGTAAGATAGCTGAAAATGCTTACCGATACGTGCAGATAGCTTTCGCTGAAGAATTACGGATGATATGCGAAGACTTAAAAATAAATTTTGAGGAAGTCCGCTTAGCATGCAACACCAAGTGGAATATAGAGATACCAGAGGCCAGAAACGGTATTGGCGGCCACTGCTTACCTAAAGATATAAGGTATTTGGCGTCGTTATCTCGTCATAACTTCCTCTTAAAAGCGGCCTTAGAAGTCGACCGGCAATATCGATTATGGAGAAGCTTAAAAGAAAATATTTCACCTCTCAAAGAAAAAACTGCTAAGTGAGCCAAAGTGTGCGGAATTGCTGGTTGCATTTTAAAAGATGGCAGTGCAGCACCGCTTATACATAAAACTTTAAAGAGGCTTGAGTATCGTGGATATGATTGTCTTAAAGGAGATACGCTTGTGCAGTTAGCTGATGGCTCCATCTTACCTATAAAAGAAATTAAGCCAGGTATGCTCTTAACTTCAACTAAGTTAGAGGTATTAAGTCCAACAGGCTGGAGCTTTGCTCATAAGAAGCTTCAAGAAAAGCCGAGATGGAGCTAGAAAAAAGAAGAGGACGAAAAATTATCAACCGCAGAATGGTAGTGTAGGAGAGCCGATAGTTCATGTGTGGAATTGTAGGTTGTGTGTTGAAAAATCAGAAAGCTTCCCCAATAATTCACCAAGCCCTTAAGCGCTTAGAATATCGTGGATACGACAGTTGCGGAATAGCGACAGTAAGCAACGGGGAAATTCACGTTAAGAAGGATGCTGGAAAAATAGACGAGGTTCATGAGAAGCTTAACTTCGACGATATGCCCGGTAGCATAGGTGTGGGGCATTGTCTGCACCCTGACACCTTTATAATTCTTTCTAATGGTGAAGTAAGGAAAATAAAAGACCTTCCAAGCTCTGTAGAACTGCTTTCTTACGATTTTGAAAAGAATGAATTTGTCCCAGCTAAGGGAAAAGTTTTTAGGCATAAGGCAAAGAACCTTCTAAGGATTAAAACGGCTTCAACGCAAATTGAAACTACCGAGTATCATAAGTTCTATATTTTTGACGGAAATGGCGGCTGTATAAAAGAAAAACTTGCAAGAGATTTAAAAGAAGGCGATTTATTGATTTTGCCACAAGAAATAAAGATTCCTAAAGCTAGTTCTAAAAAGCTTAAAAACATCGACTTAAGAGTCTATTACCGACCGACGGAGAGTGGCTGGAAGTTACTGGAAGAAGCTCTTAAGGATGAAAGAAAAAGGGCAAAGATTTCGAGGGGCTTTCTACGCCATTTAAGAGCAAGAGATAGAAACGTAAATGCGAAAGTTCTTAAAGCTTTAGGAATTAAACCACGGAAGTCTCTATTTATACCAGTAAATTCAGCAACCAACTTCATAAAGTTACCCAAGAAAACTTGCCCAGAACTAATGAGGTTCCTAGGGTATTATTTTGGGGATGGCAGTCAACACGCTAGAGGAATAAAATTCAAGGATAAAAGGTTAGAAATTTTAGAGGAATATCGTAAACTCATCGAGAACGTCTTTTCTATTAAAGGAAGAATTGTAAAAGAGGAAAACTGCTACGTTTTACGAGTTAACAGTGTTTATCTTTTAAAATGGATTAAGGAAAACTTTCCTGAAATCGCTAATAAGAAGATACCTCCATGGATAGGTTCCTTGTCTGACGATGAAATTTGCGCATTTATTGGGGGGATTTTTGATGCAGAAGGAAGTGTAGCAAGAGAAGCAAAATCTGTCTGCATGTCTATGACGAACAGGGATGCGATGAAAACCATCCAAGCATTACTGTTAAGGAAAGGTATAGTAGCATCTCTTCACTATGGAAAGAAAGGTGAAAAACATAAAAAACAGCCCATAAGGTTACAGATTTCCAACAAGGAATACATAGACAGGTTTATTACACATATTGGAAAGTATCTGTCAAAGTCTAAACTTAGGGATGTCCAAGAAATTTACGATAAGCTGGGACATTACTCCTACAAGCATGTAAAGATTCCCATCAGCAAACCAGTATTATACCAAAAGTTCAGAATTAGAGAAATATGTGGTAATGGTTACCCAATGGTTTATACCATCGAAAAGTATGGGAGTGATGAGTTAAAGTGTTACCTCAAAAACTATCTTGAGGCTCCAGTCGTTTATCAAAGGATTAAGAAGATAGAGGAAGTAAATTATGAGGGCGATGTGTATGACATTGAGGTTGAAAAATATAACAACTTCATCGCAAATTGTATAATCCAACATAACTCAAGGTGGGCTACTCATGGCGCACCTACGAAAGAGAATGCTCACCCGCATGTAGACTGTAAAGGTATAGTAGCTGTAGTTCATAATGGAGTTATTGAAAACTTCCTTGAGTTGAAGAATGAATTAGTAGATAAAGGCCATAAATATATTTCGAGGACTGATACTGAGGTTATTGCCCATCTAATTGAGGAAGAATTAATTAAGGGAGAGGATCTTTACACAGCTACTTTAAAGACTATTAAAAAGCTTAGGGGTTCGTATGCTTTAGCAGTAATCTCGGTTAAGGAGCCGGATAAAATAGTTTGTGTTAGAAATGAAAACCCCTTAGTTATCGGGGTCTCAGATAAGGGGATGTTTTGTGCATCTGACGCTGTGGCTTTTTTACCATTTACCAATAAAATGATTCCACTTAAAAATGGCGAAATCGCTATCCTTCAATCTGATAAGTTAGAAATTAAACGAATTTCAGACGGTTCGCCTATTACGAGAAGCATCGAAGTTATTGACTGGAGCCTAGAGGAAGCCAAGAAGCAGGGTTATCCACACTTTACACTTAAAGAGATTTGTGAGCAACCGCTTAGCTTAAAGAATGCTTTAAGGCTCCAGGAGCAATATCTTACCCTCCTAGCAACTTTACTTGATAGGGGGAAAGATGTTTTCCTAATTGGTTCCGGTTCCTCCTATCACGCATGCCTTGCAGCTTCCTATATGTTTTCGAAACTTGCCCGAATGACAGTTTATCCCGTAATTGCCTCTGAATTCATCGAATGTTATGGATCTTCGGTAGGAGTAGATACGGTAATTTTAGCTGTGAGTCAATCCGGCGAGACCTATGATGTATTAAAGGCTGTGGACTATGC
>QMQV01000160.1 GCA_003649085.1 Thermoproteota archaeon | reverse complement strand
TAATAAAAGTTGGCCCCGGACCAGCCCAGGCCGGAAAGGCTGATATTGGCCGAACCCTGGGAGAGGGTATCCCAGCCGCCGGGGGTGCCCGATGAATTGTACCAAGTGGTGTTATCGGTGGAGAACTGGACTTTCAGGCCGGTCCCGGAGGGAATCGCCGAGGCATCGTAGTAAAAGTCGTCAATGCTGACCACGTCGGCCCCAGACAGCAGGTTTATTGAGGTGACGGTGCCGCGTGAGTAGTAAGTCCGTGGAGTGTAATTAACTTCCACGTAGACCTGGGTGCAGCGTGCATAACGTCCGCTTGGAGGTCCGGAACCTTTTGGCGCTTGCAACCCGACGCCGACCTGCAGGTTATCAATCTCGGTCCAGGTCCAGGGGTTGCCGCTCTGGGGGTTGTTGTTCCACTGGTAAGAATAACTGGCGTAGGTGTCGGTGAGCCACTCCGTGGTACCATTGTATGAAGCACCGTTGGTCTTGAGGTAAGTGTGCGCCGATGCTCTGGCCGGGCTAGTAGTGGTATTTCTGGCCACCATGTAAACTCTAACGTAATTAATGGTGCCTGAGCCGGTGGCGTGGCTGGGTAAATTGTACAGGTCATGTTCCATTGTCCAGCTATTGGTTTCAACATAGGTGCTGTCGCCGTCAGGACTTGCCTCGTCCACCTTGTCCCAGTTGGCGCCGCTGGTCGGAGTCTGGTCTAGTTCGGTCAGGTCACCGACGGCGTTCGGCCGCAGGGTCTCGTTGGCGGTGACACCGGTCATGTAATCAAGTTTGACCTGTCCGCCACTGATGGTAACGTTGGCGGCGGAGGCAATCTTGGACTGGTCATTAAAGCTGTCGGTGACATTATCGGAGAACTTATCAAGTATCACGTCACCGGGGCTGGTGGTGGTGTCAAGCTGGGACAACGTCCCGTCCTCGAAGTCAGACTGGCTGGTCTGGGTCCAGCTTTTCGATGAGGAGGTGATGCCGGCCAGCGAGAAGTTAGCCCTCCCGTTCTGCAGGGAGAGGACCTGATAACTGGGCGTCTGGCTGGCTTCTTCGGAACCCTCCAGGTAGAGCTTCATATTGAGGTACTTGTAGGCTTTAATCAGGTCGGCGGCGTTGGTCAGGTAGACGCCAACCTGCAGGTCGCCGGTGTAGGCAGCATTGGGGGTGAGATCAAATAAATCACCCGTGGGGACTTCCCCACAGGTGGTGTTTGCCGATAGATTGGCAGTGACCGAATTCCAGCTGGGCTGGCTTGTGGCAGTATTGCAGGTGGCCACGTTGGCCGCCGGGTCACCGATGCCAATAGTGCCGCCAGCGGTGGTGTACGTGTAGGCAAAGGCCCCACCGCTGAGTATCAGAACTAACCCCAGCGCGGCAAGTAGATAGAGTTTCCTTTTTGCGTTTTTTGGCCACTGCTTGGTCATTCATGCCTGTTTTAAAGTCGTTAATAGATTACCTCTGGGTTACCTCGCACCATATCTGTGGCTGGTAGCTGCCGCCAGTCAGAGATTTAAACGGGTGCAGCCGGTAGCCGCCACCGGTAAGCACCACTTTATAAGGACTGGTGCCCGTACCGTTTTCCCAGGTAAACTGTACTTCAGCATTCTGCAGGTTAAGGACCTGGACGGGTTCCCCGGCAATTCCCTGTTCATCCGCAGTGCTGTTGGTGCTATCCTGGAATTCAAGCGTCATGTTGATATGGTGATATTGCCGTATTAACTGGCCGGTGTTAATCAGGTATACCGTTATCACCAGGTCACCGGTGTAGTTTTCCGTCGGGGTGATGTCAAACAGCGTACTCTGCGGCCAGGTGCCGGTGAATTTGCCGAAAACAGTCGGGGCGGTGATGCTGGTGCCCGCCGTGATATTGGCAAAGTCAGATGTCGGTGCAGCAACACCGATGGTGGCGGTGGCGGTGGTAAAGGTATAGGCGAACATACCCCCGGTTATTACCAGTAATGAAACTAAAGCAATCAGCAGGATTTTCTTCACTTTTACGCCTCCACTTTATGACAGTTGGTGCTTACTTTGCTCAAATTTTACCACTTGTCATAATATCTGTCAACTCTATATCCGGTGACTTTATTCGTTCGTCTCCAGACTATTCTTTTCCCTGTTTCGGGGCTGCCTCATGACCAGGCAACCCCGATACTGGGTGAGACACCTAGGCCTTTAGTCCAGCCCTGCCTGCACCACTTCGCAGGTAAGCTGTGGGCTGAAGGCACCATCGGACGTGTGGTTGGTTAAATAAGCCCAGGGGAATGACCGGTAGACACCGCCCTTGCAGTAAACCGCGTGGCTGGTAAGCGCCGTGATATTGTCGCAGGTAAAGCTCACCATCCCGTTGTTCAGGGTCAGGGGTTTCTCAATCATTTCCACATCTTGTTCTTCCGTGACATTGTCCGGATCCACCAGTGCCAGCCGCAGCAGCAGCATGCCGTATTTCCAGCTCAGCTCGTCCAGGTTGGACAGGTATACATTCACCTGTATATCGCCCGAATAGTCAGCGTCATGCTGGATTGTGAACAGGGTGCCGGCATCAATTTTACCGCGGTAACTGCCGAAGACATCAAAGTCCATACCTGAAGTATCGTTGGCCGTTACATTGCCGAAGTCCCAGTCCTGGGAGGTACCGGTGATAGTGGCTACATCTGTGGTGTAACCGTAGGCAAACATACCGCCGGTAACCGCGACGCTTGCCACCAGAGCGATAATAAGGAAGCGCCTCAGCGTGCCTCCCATCATTTCACGAATTAGGTTGTTCATTTTCTCTCCTCCTTTTTATTGACAATCCCGGTTATTTTCTTTAACATAATTTTTGTTATTTCCCCGGGTGGTAGGTTTTCCTGGCCGCTCTTTCTTTCAGGAATGCCTACCATCTTTTGCGTCACCTGCTCTGTTGCCTGGTTTCACATTTGACCACCCCCCTTGTGTCATGCTTGTTTAAATTATGTCTCCGCTGAGGAATTTGAAGCGTTCTTTCAAGCTCTCCTTGAAAGCGGCGAATTCCTCCTTGGTAATATATTCGGTGCCCGGTTTGCCGGTGAAACTGACCCTTGATATTGCCGGCAGAACGCTCTGTGCCGCCTCAATCAGCATCAGCTTCTGGTCGTTGGTAACCAGCTTGTGGTGTGCTGACTGAAGTCGCTTGTCCATGACCTCATCACTGATGCCCAGCGTGCTGGCTATCTGCTCCCTGGAGCTGCCATCGGCAATCTGGTGCAGGATTTCCGCTTCATGGGGTGTGAGGTGGGTCAGCAGCTTCCCGACCTGCTCGCCGAGTGAGTTAAACGCGGTGAATTCATCAAGGACACGG
>QMQV01000159.1 GCA_003649085.1 Thermoproteota archaeon | reverse complement strand
GTCGTAGTCCGGCGCTCTTTCACACAAGCTTCTCCCAGCGAAGTCTACGTAAGCTTCGTCTACTACTACAAGACCCTTAAAGTTCTCAACAACCCTAAGCACTTCCTCAAAATCGTATTGAATCCCCGTCGGGTTATTTGGAGAGCATATGAAAACCGCTTTAACCCCGTTTACAGCGCGTAGAATCTCGTCTGCTGAAATGCATAGATCGTCGTTAACCAAGCAAGATACTTTTACCCCTCCCCTCCTCGTAATGTAAAACTCGTACATTTCGAATGTGGGCTCGATAACTAATGCTCTGTCGTCGCCTACAAAGACATTCACTAACCTCTCTATCAGCTCGTCAGCTCCATTTCCGACAGCTAGGTTAGCTTCGTCTAAGCCGGTCAAAGATGACAACGCTTTAATAGCTTTAATCCCCTTAGCTGGGGGATAACGTCTAGGGTCTAAATGTTCTCCGACGTATCTCAAAACCCACTTAACGAGCTCCTCCTCAATTAGAAAGTTCTCGTTTAAGTCCATTCTAACAGCTTTTTCAAACAAGCTCATCTTATCGTAGGTTTCTGTAATTTCCGTCTTCTTATGCGATGCTAAAGCCCTAACACCTCTACATACGAGGTCCTCTATCTTCACTAACGCTTCAGCCTCTCCTCAACGGATTTAGCGTGGTTTGGGAAGCCTTCTACCTTAGCTAAAGATAATACAGTGCTCGCCAGCTTCGACAAGCCTTCTTTAGTACATTTCACGTATTCGATTGACTTTATGAAATCTCTTACGGATAGCGCTGAGTAGACTTTGGCGTAACCACCTGTAGGCAGTATGTGATTGCTCCCAGCAGCGTAATCTCCTAAAGCAACTGGCGAATACTCCCCTATGAAAACTGTCCCGGCGTTCTTAACTTGTTTAACTAATTGGTCGGCGTCTTCACACATTAACTCCAAGTGTTCAGGAGCTAAGCAGTTGACCACTTCTACACCTTGGCGAACATCAGAGACCACGAATATGGCTCCGTTGTTTAAAGCCGAGTTAACGATATCAGCCTTTTCACAGCTTTTTGCTATCTCAGCTATCTCCTTATTCAAAGCTTCAGCCATGCTCATGGACGTAACTATAGCTGCCACGAAGGACATAGGGTCATGCTCAGCTTGAGCAACCAAGTCTAAAGCGACGAGCTTTAAGTCTGCTTTCTCATCAGCTAACACCACGACCTCGCTCGGGCCTGCAGGCATATCTATGGCTACTTTGTCTGAGACCAATACCTTAGCTGCCGTCACGTAGATGTTGCCTGGCCCCACGATTTTATCTACCTTGGGTATGGTCTCGGTGCCAAAAGCCATAGCCGCTATGGCTTGTGCTCCGCCAACTTTAAACACCACATCAGCTCCAGCCACGTAAGCAGCTGCTAAAACATATGGATTGATTGTCCCATCCTTAAGCGGAGGCGTACAGACGATTACTTCTTCTACGCCAGCTACTTTAGCTGGTATAACAGCCATCAACATAGTTGAAGGGTAACCAGCTCTACCTCCTGGAACATACACTCCTACTCTGCCCAGGCCTCGATAAACTTGTCCTATGAAGACGCCAGGCTCAACTTCAAGCTCCCAATTTTGAGGAAGCTGTTTTTCCTGAAACTTCTTAATGTTTTCAGCTGCCTTTAAGAGGGCGTTAGCTATGTCAGGTGGCATGGCTTTAAAAACTACTTGCATCTCATCTCTCCTAACAACCAAAGCTTCTGGCTTAAGCTCAATGCCATCGAACTTAAAGGTGTAGTCTAAGACGGCTTTATCTCCCCTAACCTTGACGTCCTCTACGATCTTCTTAACGGACTCCATAACTTCATATGGTATTTGAGGCTCACGAGCAAAGGTTCTCTCAACGTCTTTAGCGCTCATACCCCTTAAGTCGATAACTCTAATCCGCCATCACCTCATAGCAGCTTTAACCTTGGTAACTAAGTTCATCACCTCATCCAGCTTAAGCCTATACGAAACCCTATTGCAAACAAGTCTAGCGGTAGACTTTAAGATTACCCCTAAAACCCTCAACCTATTCCTTTCTAACGTCTTACCAGTCTCCATGACGTCAACTATCACATCAGCCATGCCTAGCGCTGGAGCAGCTTCAACAGCTCCGTGTAAGTACACTATCTGCACTTGTTTTCCAAGCTCGTCAAAAAACCTCCTAGTTATATTCGGAAACTCCGTAGCAACTCTTACTCCGCTCGGTATGTCGCTAACTTCGTGGAAGTGCGAGTTTAGCGGGGCAGCTACTACAAGCTTACATTCACCAAACTTAAGGTCTAAGACCTCGTAAACCTCAAACCCAGATTCAGCGACGATGTCGTGTCCAGTAATGCCTAGGTCAGCTGCACCATAGTATACGTAGCTCGGCACATCTCTAGCTCTTACAAAAATAACCTTAACGCTAGGATCTGTTGTTTCACAAAAATACCCTCTTTCGCTTTCAAGACACTCAATGCCAGCTTTCCCTAAGAGCTTCAACGCTGGCTCTCGAAGCCTCCCCTTATTCGGCAAAGCGATTTTCAACGCCAAGAAGCTTACCTCCTTAAGGGCAGTTCTAAAGCCTCATCTAAGCTAACGCTCCTCCACCTTCCTTCATGTAGCGTTAAAATATCCTCTCCTACAGCATAGACAAAACGCGCTTTTTCAGAAGCTTCAGCTAGCTCTTCAAGGCTTTTAACGCTCAACTCCAAAGTTGTTGAAACACCAAGTTCTCGAAGCTTTTCAGCCAACGTGATTGCCTGTTTGACGCCTTTAAACTGGTAAACACCCACATAGGCTTCTTTCATAGGCTTTTTGGAAAGCTCAATACCTTGTCTTTTAAGAGCCTCAACGCATAAGTCCACGTATAGAGCAAAGCCGGTAGCAGATGGCTTTTCAACTCCAAGCTTCTCGAGCAATGCATCGTATCGGCCACCTGCACCTATTGTGACGCCAACTTCGGGGACATAAACTTCAAAAACCATCCCGGTATAGTATTCAAATTCCCTTACGACGCTTAAGTCGAAGAAAACTCTGTTCTCAAAGCCGTAGCCCTCAAGAAGCTGTAAAACCTGTCTAAACCTTTCAACCTCATCTTCAAACCCCATCGCGGAAACTAGCTTACCGACATGTTCTATACTGCCGCGAGCAAACAACATGTTTAAAATCTGTTCTTTAACTGATGGAGAGCACCCATACTTATCAACTATCTCAACGACCTCCTCAACGTTTCTCCTAACCACAGCTTTTCGAAGCTTTATGAAGTCAGCTCGGTTAAGGCCTATTGACGACGCCATCTTTCTCAAT
>QMQV01000158.1 GCA_003649085.1 Thermoproteota archaeon | reverse complement strand
TTCTTACTCTAACCTGCTTTTCCGTAGTGTTCTCCTATTGGTACGTCGAGAGAACTTGGTAGCAATTACTGTCATGGACTTGTAAAGCATTTATCCTATGAGGATCAGTCACCAGTAGAATTAAAATGATGATCTTGATTACAGCATGAAAATTGGAGTTTTAACGGTATTTACGAGACAAATAATGTAAAAATGCATTATAAAGCCCGTATATCGGTTTATGGCTAATCATCAACGGTAAGCTAGGATCAATTTACAGTTAAACTTTATAACTTTTTAATGAGAACATCTAGTGAACTTTTTGATACAGTTTGGAGTGTTGGAGGATAGAAAAATCACCAATTGCGTTAGAAACATACATACTCATTTATTTAGGAAATCACAATAGAAGTTGTTAGTTATTGCCATTGAAAGAATCAACAAACTGAAACAAAAGGTGGTTACACAAAGTGACAAATGATGAAACCGAACAACACAGAGAACACTCAGAGAGTACTTAGAGAAGAGGGGAGATACTCATTAAAGAGAGAGATAGGGTGGTATTACTCTTTCTGCTTAAGTTATGCTGACGTAGGAGCTGACGTTTACATTGCCCTAGGAGTTACAGCTATGTTCGCAGCAGGAGGTACTCCCTTAGCTTTTATTATTGGCTCATTACTGTATGTCAGCATAGGATTAGCTTATGCTGAGCTCGCCTCCACATATCCTTTAGCTGGAGGAGCACAGGTATATGCTATGAGAGCTTTTAATGATCTATTAGGCTTTTTAGCGGGTTGGATGTTAATGTTGGACTATGTAATTGACATAGCACTCTTCACTGTTGCAGCTACAGGCTATTTGGGTTTCATGTGTCCATTTATTCTTTCTGCAAGAGTAGAGTTATTACCTGGAGTAAAGTTTCCTAGTGTAGGATTAGTTGCCATAGCAATTATTCTGTTGCTTATGGCAGTTAATTATGTTGGAATAAAACCATCAGCAAGATTTACAGCAATTCTCGTTACAATTAATTTGTTCATTACAGCTATTATCCTAACACTTGGTTATCTATTAACTTGGAATTTTGAGAAATTTATTTCTGATTTAGGGATTTTAGGAGGTACAGTTATTAGTGAGGAGGTCAGTTATACGGGATTTCTTAACTGGAGGTTTGAAAACTTTCTGTACGGATTAACTCTTGCTATGTCTTCGTTTATCGGGATCGAAACTATAGCACAAGCAGCCGAAGAGACTAAGGCACCTAGAAAAACAATTCCAAAAGCAGCTAGCTTAGCTATTATGGCGGTTATAATTGGAGTAATTGGGTATTCAGTATTAGGATTAGGAGTACTAGGATGGAGAGGTTTAGCAAAAGCACAGTTTAATCCTGTTGCTGCTATAGCTGAAAAGATACCCATTGTTGGAATTTATATCGCAAGTTTTGTAGCTGCAATGGGTTTTATGATAACTGTAGCCTCTGCTAATACAGGTGTAATAGGAGTCTCTAGACTGGCCTACTCCATGGGGAAGTTTCTATTACTTCCGAGAAAGTTTTATAGAGTTCATCCAAGATACAGAACACCAACTCAGGTTATTATCATATTTTCCGTAATTTCGATTGCAATTGTTCTGTGGGGAATGCTTCAACCCAATATTTTGGTGTTTATATCAAGTCTATACAATTTTGGTGCACTTCTATCGTACATGCTTGTTCTGGCATCTCTCATAGTACTAAGAAATACAGATAAAAACGTTATTAGACCATTTAAAGTTCCAGTAAACATTAGATTGAAGGGAAAGAAGAGAGATTTAGAAATTCCTCTTCCTATAATGATAGGTTTAATAGGTATTGCCTGCATGTGGTCTCTCGTCATAGTGTATCATAGTTATGTGAGAATTTTAGGAACATTATGGATAGCTATCGGACTACTTGTATATTACATGTACAGAAAAGCTATGAAAATCCCGCTTAGATCAAACTTAGGCAGAGAAATGCTGGCATACAGGGAAGTTGATGAATATTATAAGTGATGATCTTTAGAAAGACCATTTCGTTGATAATAGATCTTTAAGGCTCCTTAAATCTCGCTTAAAGGTTGAGATATCTGCAGTTGTTGTTTTTTCATCCTTTATGGGATCTTCGATTCCTAAAAGTCCACTTACAAAAGCTGGTACTCCTCTTCTCAATCCTGCAGAATATCCTCCCTCTAAAACTGCTACTAGGATGTTAACATTAGAAGAGAGACTAGCTAGTTTATGTAAGCTATTAGAACTCATCCTGAGGCTAGCTAAACCATCGTTGAGATAAGCATCAAAACCTGCCGAATATATGATAGCACTAGGTTTAAATTGAGAGATAATGGGTTCTATAACTTCTCTTATTGCTATTTCGTAAGCATCGTCTCCACTTCCTGGAGGAAGGACTATATTTACCTTTGTTCCTTCTGCTTCTTCTTCACCAATATCGTATATAAAGCCAGTTCCAGGGTACAGAGTAAAGGGATCCTGATGCAGATCGATGTGTACCACATTTGGATTTTTGTAGAAGATTTCTTGAGTTCCGTTTCCGTGATGAGCATCAAAATCTATCACTAGTATGCGTTTGACTCCTTTTTCGAGTAAGCGATGAATAACCACTGCAATATTATTAAATACACAGAAACCAAGCGTTGGTGCTCCCATCGCTCTTCCCCTTATTCCAGCATGGTGTCCCGGCGGGCGTGGCATTAGAAAAATTGTTTTATTTTCGCTGAAAGCAAGATCTGCAGACTGGATAGATCCTCCCAATGCATGTAATATCGCTTTAAGAGAGCCCTCTGATAAGTAAGTATCAGGATCTAAAAAGGTAAAAGCTCTCTTCAGCATTTCTGTTACATGAGAGACGTAACCCTTATCATGTACCCTAAGAGCTATGGAGATTTCTCCGTTTATTGGTTTTATGAAATTTACTGGTAGGTTATGTTCCTTAATCGAGCGTAGTGCTATTTTTAGTCTTTCTGGTCGTTCAGGATGTCCTCTGGGACCTCTGTGCTCTAGGAAAATGTCGTCATATATTAAGCAAACAGATTTGTTTACCATCTCTGTTCGACTCTCCTAAATGGTTGAGAATTATATAGTTAATTTAAACTTATTTTGTAATTGCACACTGCTTGCGGGGGATTATCTTGATTTCGAGAGAAGAAGCTCTGAAACTTTTAAGGCAAAAACTTCGGAATGAAAAGCTCATTAAACATTGTATTGCGGTTGAAGCAATAATGAAAAAATTAGCAGAGTATTTAGGTAAAGACGTAAACTTATGGATGCTTGTAGGACTTCTACATGATTTGGATTATGAGGAAACTAAG